>NZ_VLTE01000165.1:0-68894 GCF_007558965.1 Bacillus sp. HY001
TTTCGGTAACTTCAATTTATTATCTATAATCGCAATGTTTCCATTTGTATGTTTCGTTGTATAGGATTGGACTTTATTGTTTTTCGATTTAAACCGAGATGCTTTGTTTTGTTTTTTGAAGAATCTTGCATACGAGTCAGCTAGGTTGTGAAGAGAAGATTGAAGAGCGATACTGTCTACTTCTTTTAGCCATACAAATTCTTTTTTGAGAGTAGGTAATTGCGAAGAACAAGTGCCATAGGATAACCCTTTTCCTGTTTCTTTATATCTATCATTCCACTTTTCCAAAAAGTAGTTAAATACAAATCGTGAACAACCAATTGTTTTCGTAATAGCTATTTTTTGTTCTAAACTAGGATAGATCCGAAACTGATACGCTTTATGGATAAGCACCGCTTTTCACCTCACTTCCTTTTTTTATTTGTTTACAATCTTTTTCATGATATGCATGGGAACGATATCATGATATAACCAAATAATACTGATCACGTATTATTTCTTCTTTTTTGTCGAAAGTCCTCTGTCCCTTTCAAAAAAATACAAATGAAACAATTTCGTAGATGTAAAAATCCCTCTGAGCTATAACATTTTCTTTCTATAGGAACGAACTGATTACGATACCGGTACCTTAACTGATTCTTCACCAAGAAGAACCTTTAGGCTGTTGCCTAATCGTCATTCAGCTCCCACCTACTCATTGGAACATGTCCTACCCATTCCTTGAGGTGGGAGTTTTCTGTCGGGAAATGATAAAATGGGAGAGGATTTTCATTTAAGAAACCTCTCTTTTCTTGTTGTATACTTAATGTAAAGACTTTATTTAAGAAAGAGGGCATGATAAGTGGTAGCAAATCTAGAGCAATTAACGGAGGCACTAATTTCTATTCGTCGAAATTTGCATGAGCATCCAGAATTATCATACGAAGAATTTGAAACGACGAAAGCTATAAAGAATTGGTTAGCAGCGAAAAACATTACGATTATTAATTCTAGTTTAGAAACAGGCGTTATTGCTGAAATTTCGGGGAATCATAGCGGACCGATTATAGCAATACGTGCTGATATTGATGCTCTTCCTATTCAAGAAGAAACAAATTTGCCGTACGCTTCAAAAATTCACGGCAAGATGCACGCTTGTGGGCATGATTTTCATACAGCTGCAATTATTGGTGCCGCTTATTTATTAAAGGAAAAAGAATCTTCTCTTAGCGGAACGGTACGCTTTATATTCCAGCCAGCTGAAGAAAGTAGCAATGGTGCTTGCAAAGTAATTGAAGCCGGACATTTACGTGATGTGCAAGCTATTTTCGGTATGCATAATAAACCTGATTTATCAGTAGGTACAATCGGTATTAAAGATGGTCCACTCATGGCCGGGGTTGATCGATTTGAAATTGAAATTCACGGAGTTGGTACACATGCAGCTGTACCAGATGCTGGGGTAGACCCTATTGTCGCGTCCTCTCAAATTGTGATGGCACTCCAAACAATTGTAAGCCGGAATATAAGTTCCTCTCATAATGCAGTCGTTAGTGTTACAAACATCCATTCAGGAAATACGTGGAACGTTATTCCTGAACAAGCAACACTGGAAGGCACTGTACGTACATTCCAAACGGAAACACGTGAAAAAATTCCTGCACTAATGAGACGTATTATTCAAGGGGTTTCTGATGCATTAGGTGTAAAAACAGAATTTCGTTTTTATGCAGGGCCTCCTGCTGTTCATAACGATACATTTCTAACAAACTTATCGACTCAAGTTGCAGAAACAATGAATTTAAATATCATCTCCCCTACTCCTTCAATGGCCGGAGAAGATTTTTCTTTTTATCAACAAGAAATACCTGGTTCATTCGTATTTATGGGAACGAGTGGTACACATGAATGGCATCATCCCGCTTTTACAGTAGACGAACGAGCATTACCTATAAGTGCAGAATACTTCGCTTTGTTAGCTGAAAAAGCACTCAAACAATTTGCATAAAAAAAGGAGCTGTTAAGAGATACTTAACGGCTCCTTTTTTATTAAGTTAAATCACGTTTTAAAAATACGGTATAGGAAATGCTTAAAAATACAAATAAATATAGTAATAACATACATGAAGCAAACGGGAACGTTACTCCATCAATAAAACTTCCATTCTTTGCAATACTATATAAATCTGTGTTTGCTGGCAATAAATATTTCGCCCAATCATATCTAGTTGCTGCTAGTAATGCAATGTTTCCTGATAAAGCAAGGAATAGCGAAATTCCAATCGCGCCTCCACTAGATCTTGTTAACACAGAAATCATAAATGCAAACGCTGCGTACACAATCGTCGGCAACCAAGATAAAATATAATACTTACTAGCTTCTACAAAAATATTTTGTTTTATAATATTTCCATCTTGGAAAATAAACTCGCTCCATGCAGGCTGCTGGAATTTATAAATAACAAGCCCACATAATGTGGAGAAAATCATATTAAATATAAACAATAATGCTGCAAATATCACGATTGCTAAAAATTTGGCTGTCAAAATTTTAAATCGACTTGCTGGTCGTATCGTTAAAAATTTATATGTTCCCCAGCTATATTCATTCGCAAAAATTGTACTTGCATACACGAGGATAAATGGGAGCAATATTGGAAATACGATAAAACCTGTATCTCTCATGAAAGAAAGCGGAGAACTGCTTGCCGGTGCTGTATCTGTATCCAAATACTTCATCTTCAGCTGATATTCCTTTACAAGCTCATCTCCAGATCGCTCTGCTAAAATAGCTTCTTTTTTCATGCCTAGCTTTTTCTCAATTTCTACAGTTCTTTCTGTATAATCGGCTTTCCATCCTTTTGTTTCTGGTTCCAGATACTTTACCGTAACCCATCCTAATCCAATTATTAATACTGCAATAACTGCAAATGGAATAATCGTTCGCTTTCGCTTAAATATTTTATACAGTTCGTTATACACTAAATTAAACAATATCTTTTCCCCCTGTTAATTCTAAAAATTGCTCTTCTAACGTTTTTCTTTCTTCATATACACGATATACTTGAATGTTTTTCTCAAGCAATGTACGAATAACATTTGGGATTTCTTCATCTTTTACAGTAATAAGTAGATCATTACCTTTTATTAAAACATCTTGGTCTAACAATTCTGCTGCTCTTTTCGCATCATCTACACGTATACGGATTGTCTCCATCTCTTCGCTTTGATTATGCTGAATATTTTGCGTCGCCACATATTCTCCGTGCTGAATAATGATAACTCTGTCACACATTAATTCAACTTCTGAAAGTAAGTGACTAGATACAAGTACCGCTTTTCCTTGTTCATGTGCAATTTTCTTTATGTACATTCTCATTTCATGTATTCCACTAGGATCTAATCCATTCGTTGGTTCATCTAATATCAATACATCTGGATCGTGAATAAGCGCTTGAGCAATTCCTAAACGTTGTCTCATACCAAGTGAATATGCTTTTACTTTGCGGTCAATTACTTGTCCCATCCCTAACAATTTCACTACTTCATCGATACGTTCTTCTGTCACCTTACCATTCATTCGTCCGAAATATGTTAAATTTTCATAGCCGCTCAAAAAAGGATAAAACTCCGGTGTCTCAATTACTGCTCCAATTTTCGAAGCAGTACTTTCAAATTGCTGTTTTACAGATTGGCCGTCAATCCAAACTTCTCCCTCTGTCATACGAATCATGCCGACCATCATTCTCATTAAAGTCGTTTTTCCAGCACCATTTGGTCCGAGCAAACCAACTACTTCACCTTTTTTAACTTCGAAACTAATATTTTCCACAAGTGTCTTTGAGCCGATTCGCTTCGTTAATCGCTCAACCTTTACAATCGATTGTTCATTTGTCATTCTATACAACCTTTCCTTCCCATTCTTTGTCAGGTCTTTACACTGTAACATGATTATTTTTATGTGTAAAATAGGAAAAGGCATGATTTCTCATGCCTTTTTCTTGAAATGAAATGAATTTTTATCTTGTAAACTTTGAACAAATCGAAAACATTGCATCATCGATAATAAGACGATAACAATCATAATTATACTAACAACTACTATTGCATATATTGTAATCGGTGCACTATTTATCCCTTGTATTCCTACTAGTTTCATAAAAATAATCGTAAATAATTTCAAAAATAACATCCCATTAACTAATCCAAAAACAAACGACGCGCCATAAATGAATAATTGCTCCTGACATAATAAACATATTACGTTCCTATTCTCTGCTACATAAGATTTAATTTCCTCTTTTCTCACTTGCAGAAGAGAAAACGTTATTTTATATGTAGTAAAAATACATATAAAAATGAATATAAGAAACAGTGTATAAAAACACATTTGAAATAAAAGTATAGTCCCTAATTCCTCAACAACTACTTCATTAAATTGGAGCGATATCATAAAAAATAAAATCATAGTAATCATAGCAACCCACATAAATTGCTTCATCCTTTTGGCAGCAAATGTTCTTATATTTTTTCTCACTAACTGACATAAAGACATATGTTCTTCCCCTACCTTACTTCATAACAAACTCATTCTATACTACAAGTGTATAAAAATATGACATTTTAAACATCGCACTACAATCTGAATTTGTTCTAAGTCTTTAGTCCTAGAAAATAAAATGGTAAAAAAATCATATTAAGAATATAATTGTAAAAAGGAGAGGATTGCATGCGTATAAAATTACTATCAATCTTGTTTTTATTATTTCTCACAAGTTGTAGCCCACTTAAACACAATGAGATCGCGATTGTTGAGCCATACAAATTAACAGAAGAGCAATCTTCTATTTTACAAATGACACCTTTTCAAGAAGGAAACAGCATATTTTATAGCGTTACACTTAAAAATGAAAAAGATGAAATACATGCTACAATTGACCATTATCAAAATGGTAAAAAAACAAACGAAATTGTGAATACAGTTACCTCACATTTTCCAAAAAAGAAAGTAAAGCTTTCTTTTTTACCACCTCAATCCCAACTCGATAAAGATATACAAGAGCAAAAAAATTGGTATATTAATATTGAAGGTAGTTCCATGCTCGTTCCTGAAGAAGCACCTCCAAGTATAAATAGCTCTGCATCTACTACTCTTCAATCTGCTATAAAATTAAAATATAATCAAAAAACGACTTTAACAGCTATAATAAAAACGAATAAAGAAAACGTAAGAATCCCAATGCTTGAGGAAAAAAATGCTATTGACCAACTATTACAAGAAAACGAACATGTTTATCTCTTTAGTATAGAACTAAAAAAAGCAAACTAAAGCGGAAATGCAATAGTATTGCATTTCCGCTTTATTGTTTAATGAGGTGTACTTTTAAACAAATTAATTAACCTCATCCTCAACTTCTATTCTTTTCTTCTCTCTTGCAATTTTTAAAAACTCTAAAAGTTCTGGATTAGTATTCATTTTTTTGTACGCTACTGACATTTCTGCAACAAAATTCGAATCATATAACTCTTTATATACGACTTCTGTTTTATACAATTTATTTGCCGATACAGGTATTACCGTAATTCCAATTCCTGCCGCTACAAGTCCCATAACTGTTTGATATTCCGTCGCTTCTTGTACAATATGTGGACTAAAACCGACGTCACGGCAAAGTGATAATATTGTATCGTATAACGCTGGCCATACAGGCCTTGTAATAAATACAAACGGTTCGTCTCTTAAATCTTCAATATGTATTTCATCCTTTTCAGCAAGTGGATGTGCCTTCGGTAAACATAACGTACAAGAAAGCCTTTGAATTGGTTCTAACTCCAGCAATTGTGTTGGAATTGGCGGACGTAAAAAACCAATATCAATACGGTTATCGTGAAGTGCATGCACCTGATCTGGTGTTGACAGTTCATGTAGTGCAACAGACACTCTCGGAAATTTCTTTCTATACTCCCTTACGATAGATGGTAAAATATCATATATCGCCGCACCTACAAAACCAATTGAAAGTGATCCCACTTCTCCCCTTTGGGCACTTTGTGCGATTTCTACTGCTTTTTCAATTTGTTCAAACGCTTTTTTTACTTCTTTTAAAAACATTTCTCCAGCTTCTGTTAATTCAACCTTTCTCTTCGTTCTTGAAAATAACATAACTCCCATTTCTTTTTCTAATTGCTGAATTTGTTGACTAAGCGGTGGTTGTGTCATTTGTAAACGAGCAGCTGCTCGTCCAAAGTGTAACTCCTCTGCCACTACAACGAAATATTGCAAATGCCGTAATTCCATTTTGGACACCCTTTTCACTTTCGATTAATACATCTAATATATTAATAACATATAATTTATATATTAGACAAATTTTTCGAATGAACGTATAGTAGAAATTGTTAATTCTTTTTTACAATTTTTATGTAAAAAAAGAAAGGGGTGGTTACTGTATGAAATGGTGGAAATTAAGCGGACAAATCTTATTATTATTTTGTTTCGCTTGGACAGGTGAATGGATTGCAAAACAGGCACACCTCCCAGTTCCAGGAAGTATAATCGGTATTTTTTTATTATTAATTTCATTAAAATTTAACCTAGTGAAAAAAGAGTGGATACAAGACGGAGCAGACTTTTTATTAAAAGAACTTATTTTATTTTTCATTCCTTCTGCAGTCGCTGTCATACGCTACAAAGATACACTATCACAATATGGAATCGATCTCATTTTAATTATTATGATTAGCACGCTTTGCGTTACCTTAGTTACAGGACTCTTAACAGAATTGCTACTAAAGCGGAAAGGATCAACACAATGATCGGCTTTCTTTGTTTATTATTAACACTATTCACATATTGGATATCGAAGAAAATGTATCAACGCTGGAATTGGAGCTTACTTTCTCCTCTTCTCGTCTGTCCTATTATTTTAATTGCTTTATTACTCGGACTAGACACACCTTATGAAACATATGAAACAGGTGGTCAATGGTTAACTGAATTATTAAAGCCTGCAACAGTTGCTTTTGCATGGCCAATCTATAAATACTTTGACTTACTCAAGAAACATGGAATAGCTATCTTACTTAACGTCATTGTCGGTTCGTTTTTATCAGTTATTACTTCAGCACTACTAGCAAATTATTTTCAAATTGATTCATCGTTAGAACATAGTTTAGCACCTCATATTGTAACAACACCAATTGCAATGGCTATTTCAGAAATGATTGGTGGTATGTCACAATTAACAGCCGTATTTGTTGTTTTAACTGCGTTAACAGGAGCATTGCTCGGTCCTTCTCTCATACGCATATGTCGTATTAAAACAGCACTCGCAAAAGGCATTATGTTAGGTACGAGTGCAAATGGAACCGGCACATCAAAAGCATTCGAAATCGGTCCTATAGAAGGAACGATTGCAAGTTTATCTATGCTTTTAACAGCGGGAGCTAGTTTAGTTATCGTTCCGCTTTTCTTATCGTGGATACATTAAAAAAGCAAGTGTTTAAACACTCGCTTTTTTATTTATATATGTATTTAAAATCTCAAAATCTTCCGGGAATGATAGCGTTAATTCCTTCATCTCATCTATCCTCTTCCAAGCAATTTCATATATTAATTCATCAGGATCTTGAATTTTCATACTACCGCCTATTTTTTTAACGACATAATAATGAACGTATACAGGAACCCCGTATGTAATACCTTCTTTTTCGTATATTTTATTTACAACTTCCACATTGTAACCTGTTTCTTCCCAAACTTCTCGAATACAACATTCTTCTAGTGTTTCTCCCTTTTCAAGCCCGCCACTTGGAACAGACCACCTTTTTTCTTCACCTTTTTGCCCTTGCAACACCATTAAAACTTCATTTCTTTCGTTTACACATACTGCCGCACAACCTACCCATCTTTCCATATACATCCCTCCCCTACTACTATTCGTCTTCCTTTTTATTTTCCCCTTGAAAAAAGAGGAAAATAGTAAAACAATGACGAAAGTTTACATCAACTTCATAGACAATCCCTTCTTAGAAATTAAAAACGGAAGGATGAAAATATGATTTCTAAATATGTTGTGGAATGTGTCTTTTGTGAAGAAAATCGAAAACCGCGCCAAGCTATCGTAACGGTTCCCGCCACTACTCAGCTACTAGCCATTGAAAAAGTACGTGCGGAATGCAAACGTCGTTTCGGAAAAGCTTTACTATTGCAAACAGAAATTAAAGAAGAAATAACTTTTGAACAAAAAGAAAGCTGACCATAAATTGGTCAGCTTTCTTATCCGATCATATTTTCACATGAAGATTAGGGGCATCCTCTTTAAGGATCGGGATTTTCCCATTATGTACGTTCCATAATGGTCATCGAACAATATATTTCTATGCAATTAATTATTGAATAGAATAGGGCAAAACTTGTTCGCATTTTTAGAAAAGGGATAGGGATATAATTCAAGTAGTACTTCGAATACTCGAACTTTACACTCATTATATTAAAGCAAATCCTTTTATATGGGAAATATGAATTACTTACATAATTCATTCGTAAAACATATTAGTTTGCTATATTATTTTTATTCCATCCATAACATACATCCAGCGAAAACTAGTGTCATAATCATTGAAAACTTCAAAAGCACCCTGAACGGATGCTTTCATACTTGTCTAGATTGATACTATGTACTTAGTCTTGATTAATCAAAATAACCGCAGGACCAGCGACTACTACTCCAGCTACTTCTATCTTTTCAAATTCCTTTACTGTAATAGATATAACCCCTTCTCGTTCCATCAGTTCTTTACTCAGGACATCAGTCGGTATAGCTTTCACCGTCTTACCTCCTCTTCATTTTTACAATATGATAAAGTGAAAGTTTAATCAGTAAAGGTTTAGTCCACTCCGCACTGATTATAATCGGGCTTTCCGTTTATGCACGATAAAAACAACCCAACGCATCTATATATATGCCTCACCTCCGCTTTCATTCCTTATTCCCTTCAAAACCCTTCTCTCCCTTCCGTAACATATTGAAAAATAAAAAAGAAGCTATAACATATAGCTTCTAAATTTATTTAATCTCTCTGTACCTTATATTCCATAACTTTACCATCTCTATCAAATTGTAAAACAAGCTGTTCACTATCGATAGAAATAAAACCACGTTCATTTCCAAGATAGTACGAAGTGATAATCCCTTCTTCTCCATTTCTTGTTTCAGTAGGCGTTCCTAGTAATTTTGTAATTTCTTCATTTGATTTCCCTGCTAATTTATATTTTCGCATTAGATCATCTACCATATGTACCCGTTTTTCTTCAGCATGTAACCACCGATCTTGATTAAACTTTGAGGTGTATGTATTCATACTTAATTGTGCAGTGCACACCAACAATAGAATACATCCTACTATCATTACACCTAGCATTTGCTTCTTTTCTGTATTACGATTTACAGACGTACGTAAGACGAACTTTTGAATCACAACTAACATAGCAAATGGCATGACTACTACAAACATACTTTTTACACTTACTGACATATGAACCGAATCAATAACAAACATAAACGCAAGATACATTAGTATATACAAACAAACATAAACATACAAAATACCCCTTAATATAGCACTCAGAAATCCCACCTCTTTTTAATTCATTTTATAATTCATCCGGTTAATGATTTCTCGGAGCTTTTCTAACTCTTGATCTGTATATATTACTTTCCCTGTTAAAATCTCATTTCTGAAGAACGTTACAATTTGCTCTCTATCTTTTAATCTCGGCGTTTTTTCTTCAGAAAGATCTAGCACTTCTTTCCCACTCTCATTATAAAAATATACAATCGGTTTTACGTTTTCCTTTACAATATCAACTTGGATTTCTTTCAAACAATTGTATAGAATATGAGATAGTTTCTTCGCTCTATATACTGGATTCCCTTCATTTTTCACTTGTATCGTTAATGACTCTTCACCTGTTATGCATTCAAACGTCTCTTCTTTCTCTTCCTCTTGTTGATACTTGCCAATTTCATCAATCATAAATGAATAAATACTAGCATTTTCTTTCGTTAAGCCATGAATTAATTTACCTGTCCATTCTTTCGTCTCAAGTAGATACATGCCCGTTTTACTTAAAACAAGATGATGAATTCGAAAATCATTTCCGCCGTGCTGATTTCTAATAAAAACATTCGGCATAATATGAAATTCATTATCTAGTATCATGCCTTGATCTACAAAGCCTCGCTTCATATAATGTAATGTTTCGTGTGTATTCACTTCAGCTCCACTTTTCGTATACTCTCGCAAATTTGCAATTAATTGTTGAAACATATGTATTTCGTTACTATGCTTTTCTTGCACTTCACTACGTTCTTTACTATGTTGCACAGCTAATTGATTTTTCATCATACGCATATTTTCAAGTTCTCTAGCTGCACTTATTTGTAAATCATTGTATTTCTTCTGTTCCATACTTTTCAATGTATTTTGTTGTTCTTTATGCTCTGTAACCGTAGCTGCAATTTCAGTTTCATACGTTTCAATTGCTTGTTTCTTTTCAAACTCTACTTGCTGACTCTCTGATTCTAGCTGTTTATTTTTATAGAACAGCACGAATACTACAGCTAATAATAATAAAATCACACCTATTAGCACATAATCCATATTTTTACTCCTTCATTTCATTTTCATTTATTTTTATAAACATCCATTATATTATACTATGCTTTCAATATACACTTTGTAAAAATTACATATTTTTAATGAAGCGAGACTGTATTCCCCATGCCCTACTGATCGTTTCAACTTGCCCTCAAATAGCTGAATAAAAGGCATCTCAGGCGAGATACCTTTTACGTGCATTTTATTGTACACCATACTGAATATAACTTGGATCATAGTATATCCAGCCATTTCCACCTAAACCAAGCCATCCATCTTGCTTACACCACACTCTATAAGCCTCACCATGATGTAACTGTCTTATAACATTTCCATTTATTGATGGAGCATCCCGCAGATTCACATTATCACCAGTAATAGTCGCCACATAATGTTTATACTGAATGTAACTTGGATCATAGTATATCCATTCGTTTCCACCTAAAGCAAGCCAGCTACCTTGTTCGTTCAAAACTTCATATGATTCGCCACGCTTTAGCTGACGGATTACACTAGATTGTAAAGATGGTCCACTCCGTAGATTTACATTATCGCCATTAATTACAGCAACGCCGTAGACCGCTGTAGCAGTACTAGGCGGGGAAACATTTCCACCACCATTTGTTCCATTCCCTTGTATAGCTTCTAATGAAACAGCTGCTGATACATCACAATTTCCTCCTACACCTGAAATTTGTCCTGAATCTGTATATTGCCACGCTGTCCACTCTGTCCATCCACCAGCATCGGCAGGCGGAGTACTAGAATATTTGGAAATCCAAAGTGGTACATCACTTAACCCGCTAATTCCGAACTCATTAATATACCAAACTCCTGTATACAACATAACATCTTTTCCAGTAGCCTGTTTCACATAATTTATAAAACTTCTTGCCCAATTAGATATAGCAGTACCAGTTAAATTACTATTACTCGGATTTACCGGTGATTCTAAATCTAGAACTGGCATTAAGTCTGTCTGATTGCTTTGTAATATATTTACAAAATGTTTCGCTTCTGAAATTGCATCATTTAGTTCTGGATGTGCAAAATGGTATGCACCGATTAATACATTCGCATTTCGCGCTGCTTGTACATTTTGAACCAAAGTAGGATCAAGATTATTCACACCTTCTGTCGCTTTTGCATACGCCGCTGAAATACCGGACCCCTTCACTGCATTCCAATCAATATTCCCTTCCCAATGAGACACATCGATAAACGTAATATTTGAACTAGATCTATCTTGCATATAAAAGCTCCTATCAATTTTTTTCATATCGTATACATACAATATGTACAACTTTATTAAAGGGTCACGTCGTTTATACTATAGACATTAAGAACAAATATATTTTATAAACAAAGTAAAAGGCCTTGTAATTACAAGGCCTTTTGTAAACTTCCTTTATTTTGTAGTAAATACATATTATAATACAACCCTTGTTCACTCAGTAATTCTTGATGTGTACCTCTTTCTACTATTTCTCCATCATGCATAACAAAGATTTGATCCGCATCTTGAATTGTAGATAATCTGTGCGCAATGGCTATCGTCGTTCTCCCTTTTCTCATTTGCTGTAATGCTGTTTGAATTGCATCTTCTGTTTCTGTATCAATATTAGCTGTTGCTTCATCTAATACTAATACTTTCGGATTCGTTGCTATCGTTCTAGCAAAAGCAATTAATTGGCGTTGACCACTAGAAAATGCAGCTCCTCTTTCTACTACTTCTGTTTCATACTGCTCTGGTAATTTTTCAATAAACGTATTGGCTTGCACAAATTGTGCTGCTTCTTTTACTTCTTCATCCGTAATTTCTTCATTGTACATACGAATATTTTGTTTTACATTTCCCGCAAATAAAAATGCATCTTGCAATACGAGTCCTATTTTCTTTCTAATCTCTCGTTCTTCAAATCCCTCTAAATCCACACCATCTATTACAATATTTCCGGACTTAATATTATAAAATCGCATTAATAAATTCATAATGGTACTTTTTCCGCTACCAGTGTGTCCAACGAAAGCAACCGTTTGTCCTTGTTTCACTTGAAAAGATACATTTTTTAAAACATCACGTTTTCCATCATACGAAAAAGTAACATTTTTAAATTCTATTTCTCCATTAACGACTTGAGGATTTCCATCCCCTTTTTGAACTGGCGCTAAATCTTTCTCATCCATTAAATGAAATACACGTGATGATGAAACAAGTGCCTGTTGGAAAAATGATAATTTCATCATCATCTCGTTTACAGGCTGGAAGAAACGATGTATATAGTTAACAAACGCATATAGAACTCCTACTTCAACAGGACTCTTCAGCGCATCAATTCCAAATAAACCAAGTACTAACGCAATTGCTATAATATGAACTAAATCCGTTGCTGGGCGTAAAAGTAATGCGTCTAACTTTAACGTCCGTCGCCCTGCACTATAATGTTTATTATTCACTTCTTCAAACTCTTTTCTCATACGCTTTTCTTGTCTGAACACTTGAACAATATTCATTCCTTGAATAGACTCATTTAACTTTGCATTTAACACGCTCAATTGATTACGTACTTCTAAATAAAAAGCTGCACTTTTTCGGCGATATAGCACCATAATTGCAAACATGATCGGAATTAATATGAGAGAAAATAGAGCTAGTTTTACATTTAATAAAAACATTGCTACTAAAATACCTATTAAAAAGACTACATTTTTGACAAATGTGGATAATACACTGACATAAAAGTCTTTAATTGCTTCCGTATCATTCGTTATGCGCGATACGAGCGTACCAATCGGCGTACGATCAAAGAAACTTAATGACAACTTTTGAACATGATCATATACTTCAACACGCATATCTTGAACAATTTTAAAAGCGATATTTTGAAAATACAATAAGTCTAAATAAGTAAATAATACTTTTAATAAGTGAGCAATTAGATATACAACAAATAGAGTCACAAGTGCCGATTGATCAAAGTTTCGTGGTACTAAATGTTCATCAAGAAATTGTTTAATTAAAAAAGGACCCATCATTTCAGTTACTGTTGCACCAACTAAAAAGATAAATGCTAAAGATAGCAACCCTTTATATGGCTTCATATAAGAAAGCAATCTGCTTAAATCACTCTGCTTCTTCTCAGTCATCATACGCCTCCTTTCTCAACTAATGCTTCTAACTGCTGGCTCTCATACATCTCTTTATACCAACCGTTTTCTTCCATTAATTGCTCATGTGTACCTCGTTGTACAATTCTACCTTCATCCACAACAAGTATAAGATTAGCATGTTGAATTGCACTTAAACGATGAGCAGTAATAATCGTCGTTTTCCCTGCTCTTTCCCTCTTTAATGCATTTAAAATCGTTTCTTCTGTTTTTGCATCTACTGCTGATAAACAATCATCTAAAATTAAAATTTCTGCATTTGTTAATAAAGCACGCGCAATAGAAATTCTCTGTTTTTGACCTCCAGATAACGAAACGCCTCTTTCTCCTACCACTGTTTCATACCCTTCTGAAAATTGGAGGATGTCATTATGAATACAAGCAATCTCTGCAGCCCGGGTAATTTCATTATATGTAGCATCCGCCTTTCCGAAGGCAATATTTTCCCCAATACTTGCTGAAAATAAAAAATGATCTTGCGGCACGTATGAAATGGCAGAACGGACACCGTAAAGTGTTACATCGCGAATATCCCGCTCCCCAACTTTTAATTCACCATTAAAATGATCATACTCACGGATTAAACATTTTAATAATGTCGTTTTCCCCGCGCCCGTACGGCCGACAACTCCTAATGTTTCACCCTTCTTCAAATCAAAGTGAACATCTATTAGCTGCGACAATTCATTTTTCTTATAGGAAAATGAATCAACCGCAAATGTAACATCACCGCTCGCTATTGTATGCACAGCATCTTCTCTATTTACTACATCTGATTTTTGAGAGAGAATTTTTTCTACACGGTCATACGAAGCACGCCCACGCTCCATAATGTTGAACAACCATCCAAAGGCTAACATTGGCCAAACGAGGGTACCTAAATACGTTGTAAATGTAACGAGATCACCTACAGTTAATTCCCCTCTCACAACTAATACTGACCCGTAACATACTGCAATTAAAAAAGAAAATCCAACGATAAGTGAGATTGTCGGATCGAACAACGAATCAATACGTGCAACTAACATATTTTTATGTACAACATCTTCTGACTTTTTTCGGAATGCTTGTAAATCTTCTTTCTCTTGTCCAAGTGATCGAATTACCTTCATCCCACTCATACTCTCTTGCACTTTATCATTGATTTCCGAAAACGATTGCTGCGCTTTATGAAACCTTTTATGTAATAACGTTCCATAATAATTTGTCGAAATCGCTACAATCGGCATTGGAATTAAGCTTAACAATGTTAACTTCCAACTAATTGTAAAACCCATCGCTACGAGTACACATCCCCCAACCGCTAATGAGTCAACCAGTGTTAAAACGCCCGATCCAGCCGTTTGTTGAATCGCCTGAATATCATTGGTCGCATGCGCCATCAAATCACCCGTACGACGTGATTGATAAAAAGATGGGCTCATCTTTGTAAAATGTTCATATAAATTCTTTCGTAATTGACGAGCTAGTTTTAACGAAGATCCAAAAATCATAATACGCCATAAATAACGTAATATGTACATAGTAATCCCTACAACTACTAATAAAACAACCCACTTCAACAACTTCTCAGATGTTAATGTTCCATTATTAATTTCATCTACTACAATACCTAGTACTTTCGGAGCTACAAGTTCAAGAAGCGCGACACCAAATAACATAATAATTCCGATTATGTACGCTCGTTTTTCTTGTTTAAAAAACCAAGCTAAATTAATAAACACCTTCATTTTTATCCTCCTCCCTTAAAATGAGCGATGTTTTCAGTTTACCAAAGATGCAGAATTTTTAAAAGTTTTAAACACTTTAAAAGTCCAATAAGAAAGGGCACTCTTATCGAGTGCCCTTTAGCGCTTATTTTGTTTGTTGCTTGCTCATCGCGCTCATCATTTGATTGATTTTCTTTTGGGAAGGTTTTTGTCCCATTTGCATCATCATCATTTTTAACATTTGTTCATTAATTGGTGGATTTTTTTCTAAGTAGTTCATCATGTATTTGCGGGCAATGAAAAATCCTAACGCCACGCCTGCTACTAGTGCTACTACGCCCACTAGAATACCTAACCAAATTGGCATATATTTTCCTCCTTCATGTTGTCTACCTTACAGTGTACTAAAACCTTTTCAATAAGACAAGATACAATTCGACATTTTTTACACATATGTTCGTACTTGTTTTAGAGGATTCAGCCATCCGTACTTTGTATTTTCATAATCCATAGCTAAAAATGTTAATTCACACTTTCTCAACACCTCAAAGAAAGTCGTTTCCATAGAAACATTTCCAGAGGTATTCATCCGAATATAGTGCGGTTTCACCATTATTTCGCCGTATTCCGCCCCTGTATAAAGTGTATGTGTATGATGTGTTCGATCATATTTACCAAGAACACGCAAAGCTTGTTCTAATTTATGATGAATTTTAATTACTTGTAATGGCCTCGTTATATACATCATTTGTTTATATAACACTTTTTTCTCCGAAAGGGACCCAGATTCTGAAAATCGAGCAAATAAATCAAAAAACAAATATTCACGACCAAAGTAAGCTTTCGCAATATCCTCTTGAATTAAATACAATTCATACGTTTTCATCTTTTGCCTCCCAATCTGGACAACCTTTTCCCTTCATTATATAGAAGAAACTTTGCAATGATTGTCTGACTGCGGAGAGATAAAAAACTTTTTCTGTCGAAAAAACTCATTTACATAGAAAAACCTCTCCATGCCGGAGAGATTTTTCTAAAATCATTAAAGCATTTCTTTTACTTTACGAACAACGTTCTCTACAGTAAATCCATACTCTTCCATAATCTTCTCACCAGGAGCAGAAGCACCGAATGTATCGATACCTAACACATCTCCGTCAAGACCTACGTAACGGTGCCATCCGAATGTAGCACCCATTTCGATTGCGAAACGTTTTGTTACTGCTTTTGGTAATACAGATTCTTTGTACTCAGCAGTTTGAGCTTCAAAGCGATCCATAGATGGCATGCTGACAACAGCTGCATCAACGCCGTCTACTGCTAGAGCTTTTTGTGCTTCAACAGCTAGGCTTACTTCAGATCCAGTTGCAAGTAAGATTACATCAGCTGTTTCTTTCTTGCTTGCAGAAACTACATATGCACCTTTTGCTACTTTTTCATACGTATCGTCTTTTGCACCTTCTAATGTTGGAAGGTCTTGACGAGTTAATACTAAAGCAGTTGGTTTGTTTGTAGATTCTAGAGCTAGTCTCCAAGCTGCAACAGATTCGTTACCATCAGCTGGACGAATAACAGATACATTTGGCATTGCACGTAGCGCTGCTAATTGCTCGACTGGTTCATGTGTTGGACCATCTTCACCAACAGCGATACTGTCGTGTGTGAATACATACGTTACTGGCAATTGCATTAATGCTGCAAGACGAATTGCTGGGCGTAAGTAGTCAGAGAATACGAAGAACGTACCACCGTAAGTTTTTAAACCGCCATGTAGTGCAATACCGTTCATTGCTGCACCCATTGCGAACTCACGTACACCGTACCAAATGTTTTTTCCGCTGTAATCATCTCTTGTAAAGTCTTTTTCGTTATTCATGTATGTTTTGTTAGAACCAGCAAGGTCAGCAGATCCACCGAAGAATGATGGTACAGATTCTGCAATTGCATTAATTACAGCACCTGAAGAATTACGAGTTGCTGCTTTTGATCCTAATTCATAAGTTGGTAAGTTTTGCTCCCAACCTTCTGGAAGAAGACCATTCATTGCTGCTTGCAATTCGTTTGCTAATTCTGGGTAGGCTTGTGCATACTCACCTAGCATAGTGTTCCACGCTGCTTGTGCAGTTTCACCAACATCTTGTACCGTTTTACGGAAGTTGTCATATACTTCTTCTGCTACATGGAAGTCTTGCTCAGCAGTCCAAGCATATGCTTCTTTCGTTAATTTTGTTTCGTCTACACCAAGTGGAGAACCATGTGAAGCTGATTTTCCTGATTTGTTTGGAGAACCGAAACCAATTGTCGTTCTTACTTCAATTAGCGTTGGGCGTTTTTCGTCAGCTTTCGCTTCTTCAATTGCTTTCGCGATAGCTTCAATATCGTTTCCATCCTCAACACGGATTACTTGCCATCCGTATGCTTTGTAACGATCTTCTACACTTTCAGAGAATGAACGATTTAAATCGCCATCTAATGAAATATCATTTGAATCGTAAAGCACAACAAGACGACCTAATTGTAAATGAGCAGCTAATGAAGATGCTTCAGCAGAAACGCCTTCCATTAAGTCTCCATCACCACAAATAGCGTATGTATAATGATCTACTACATTATACGCATCACGGTTATATTTAGCAGCTAAATGTCTTTCAGCCATTGCCATACCTACAGCAGTTGAAATACCTTGTCCAAGTGGGCCAGTAGTTGCATCTACACCAGCTGTATGACCGTACTCAGGATGTCCTGGAGTTTTGCTTCCCCATTGACGGAAGTTCTTTAAGTCATCCATTGTTACATCATAACCAGATAGGTGAAGTAGGCTGTATAATAACATTGAACCATGACCTGCAGATAATACGAAACGATCACGGTTAAACCACGTTGGGTTATTTGGATTGTGTTTCATAAATTGAGTCCATAATGTATAAGCCATTGGTGCTGCACCCATTGGCATTCCTGGGTGACCAGAGTTTGCTTTTTCAATCGCATCGATGGATAATGTGCGAATCGTGTTGATAGAAAGTTGTTCGATTGAATGTGACATGCTATTCTTCCCTTCGCTTATATTAGTAAACGTTTTATACATTTATATGATAGCTTCCCACGCAAGATTATACAACATGTATCGACAAATATGTTGATATTTTTTTGGTTTTCCATAAAAAAATCAAGGTTTTCAGGAATGTATGGGCATTCAATATGACATACTTTTTCATTGTTTTTATTTTAAAAAGAAAGGGAATTATCTGTATATTTATTCATCATTTTCAAATTCCATAATGCAAAATATATCCTTCCCCATTTTTCACTCTACGAAGCAAATAAATAAACGACTGTAAATCTTGGCATAATTTATCTCGATCAAATACGTATCTTTCATATTCTCCATCCGTATTTTTATCATTTTCCCATTGAAACTGTCCTGTCAATTCGATTGTTTCTGGCGCTAAAGAAAACATGCTAACTAGCGAACAAAATAACTGTTCTGCTATCACTGCCCCTTGCTGTTCTATTTTCGTAATACCATAATAGTGAATTCCAAATCCTTCTGCTCTTTTCGCTGGATAGTAGGTCGGAATCCAATGAGTAAAATCTAATAGATATACGATTAGCTCATCACTTAATACAACATACTCATCTATCGTTGCCTCTTCTTTATATAGAAAACAACGTTCAATCCAATCTATATCTATAAAATCCAATCTTTTTTTTCATTCGAAACAAATACAAACTCATGCTGTAAAGCCAAATTATCCCCCCTATTGCTCACATTTATTATTCTTATTATATAAAAAAGCACCTTTTATAGGTGCTTAAAATAAATTATACAATTTTCTTCCGTATCGAACTTGAAATAAAATCAATGATAATTACCATTAAAATGATGCCTAATAAAATAATACCCACACGAGACCAATTGCGTGAACTCAGTGCAAAAATTAAAGGCGTACCAATCCCACCTGCTCCAATAACACCTAAAATAGCAGCGGATCGTACATTAATTTCGAACCTGTATAACGTATACGATAGAAAATCCGGTAATACTTGTGGTAATACCGCATACCAAAGTATTTGGAAGCGATTTGCGCCTGTCGCTATTAACGCTTCCGTCGGTCCCTTATCTATATTTTCAATTCCTTCTGAATATAGTTTTCCTAACATCCCAATAGAGTGTAACCCTAAAGCTAGAACTCCAGCAAAAGAGCCTGGTCCAACAGCTTTTATAAATAAAAGCGCCATAACTAATTCCGGAAATGTACGAACAAAACTAAGTACAAACTTCCCAGTTCCTGAAGTTAATTTTCCACTGCTCATATTCGTTGCAGCCCAAAAAGCAAATGGAACAGATAAAAAGGCAGAAATAAATGTACCTAATATCGCAATTGCCAACGTATCAATTAAACCATGTAATAAATCTTCACCATCTGGCAAAGATACATACGACCAATCTGGATTCAATACACCTGTCATAATTGCTTTTGTAATTTCTCCTGCCGTATCCTTTATTCCCTCTAACGGGACTCCTGAAAAAGCCCATACATAAACAAATGCAAGTGCTATAAAAATAAACCAGCGATACATACTCGGTTTCTTCGGTTTTGGTACGATTAACGTCGTTTTACTCATTATAATTTCTCCCGCAACAATGTACTTACATAATCAATTAACAATACAACAACAAGGGTATAGATAATAATAGATGCGGTTTGTTGATATTGTAAAAACCCAAGTGTACGGTCATAATATAATCCAATACCGCCTGCCCCTACTAAACCTAAAACAGCTGCTGCACGTACGTTCACCTCAAATGTATAAAGAACATAGGAGACAAAATGTGCTTTCACTTGCGGCATTACCCCATACACAATCCATTGCACTTTATTTGCTCCTACTGCTGTCATCGCTTCTAATGGACCTGAATCAATCGATTCAATTGACTCATACAACAATTTCGCCACGAGCCCAATTGAGAAAAAAGTAAGAGCCAAAATACCTGGAAGTGGTCCTATTCCAAAAATAGCTACAAAAATCGCCGCTAATAATAAATCTGGTATCGTTCGGATAAAATTTAAAACCAATCGAGCTGGACCGTACAAAAATGTACTAGTAAACACATTACTTGCCGCAAATAGTGCCAGTGGAATAGCTAAAATCGCTCCTAAAGTCGTCCCAATAATCGCCATACGTATTGTATCTAACATCGCTGTTGTAATAACTTGAAAATAACTCCAATCAGGCGGCACCATCTCTTTTAACAAATCAATCATATTAGGAAAACCAACTACTAGTTTTGAAAATGATGCGTCGACCTGTACACTACTTCCCCACAACAGTAAAATGACTAGAATAGCCGTTAACATATGTTTCAACTTACTCGGCGGCTTCGGTATCGATTTCGAATATATCGTCACGTCATTCATTTAACTGCCACCTCTAATAATTCACTTTTCTGCGCTACGTCTCCATAAATTTCAGCAAATTTTTCATCCGTTGCTTCTTCTACTGATCCATCAAAAACAATTTCGCCTGCATGTAATCCAATAATGCGTGTCGCATATTGCCTAGCTAAATCAATAGAATGTAAGTTTACAATTGTTGTAATCCCAAAATCTTCATTAATTTTTTTCAAATCATCTAACACTTGCTTTGTTGTTAGCGGATCTAACGACGCAACAGGTTCATCTGCCAATATGATTTTCGCTTCTTGCGCCAACGCTCTAGCAATCGATACACGTTGTTGTTGTCCTCCTGATAATTCATCAGCTCGCGCATATGCTTTTTCTAAAATATTCACCCTTTTTAACGATTGAAAAGCAAGCTCCAAATCTTCTTTTGGAAATAGACCTAACGTTGTACGCAGTGTCGAATGATACCCAACACGCCCCGCTAGTACATTCTTCAATACCGTTGATCGCTTTACAAGATTAAAATTTTGAAAGATCATACCAATATCTCGGCGCATGCGGCGTAATCCTTTTCCTTTCGCTGCAGTAATAGACTCACCTTCAATCATAATTTCGCCTTCTGTAATCTCATGAAGGCGGTTTACCGATCTTAGAAGTGTAGACTTTCCAGCCCCAGACAGCCCTACCATTACAACAAACTCGCCTTTTTGAATGTTCAAGTTTATATTATTCAATCCTTTTGTACCATTCGGATACACTTTGGAAACGTTTCGAAACTCTATCACACATCTTACCTACCTTCTATGTATTCAAAACGGCAAACTAACTGAAAATAAATCCTTCCAGTTAGCCGCCATTTCCATATGTATTATTGCGTTTTTACTTTCTTTCCATATTCACGAACGATATCAAATTTACTATCATCAGATTTAACATAGCCTTCATGTGAATATACTTCTTTAATGATTTTGTGACCTTCCTCATTCTTTCCTATTTCAATGAAAGCATCCTGTAATTTCTTGCTCCACTCTTCATCTAAATCAGAGCGTACCGAAATCGTATCGTTTGGAATTTTCTCTGTAAATTTCACAATTTTTGTTTGATCGAATATATTCGGATAATCTTTTTTCACAATATTACGAGCATCTTGGAATACAACAGCTGCATCTACATCACCATTTAAAAGAGCAATAAGCGACTGATCGTGACCTTTTAATGTAACAGGTTTCACATCCTTTAACGGATCAACACCCTCTTTTAACAATACAGCCGCAGGCCATACGTATCCCGCTGATGACGTTACATCTTGATAACCAATTTTTTTACCTTTTAAATCTTTTACACTATTAATATTTGAATCTTTCTTCACTACAAACTCAGATTTATAAAAATCTACTAAATCCTTTGTAGGAGCTCCGGTTTCATCATCTACCCCAAAACGTTGTGCTTGTAAAATTACGTTTGCAGCCTTTTTCTCATGTGCTAGCACATATGCTGTTGGAGGTAAAAAGCCTACATCTACTTGCTTAGATGCCATCGCTTCTACAATTGTATTGTAATTCGTTGAAATACTAACTTTTACCGGAATATTTAATTTATCACTTAATAGCTTTTCCAATGGTTTCGCCTTCGCCTCTAACGTATCTGCATTTTGAGAAGGAACAAATTGAACATTTAAAGTCTTTGGTACATAACCTTTTTTCGTATCTTCAGTTTTACTTGCACTAGATTCCTTTGTTCCACAGCCACTTAATAATCCCGCCGCCAGTACAACTGTCGTGCTCATTGCAAAAACTTTTTTCAACATATTAATGCCTCCATTTTTGTTGTTATAAATTACCTTCCGTAAACATGAAGAAATATATCACACATTTTTATTAATAATTGCTTATTTACAGAATCTTTACACATTCTATACATTCTCATTAAAATTCTCTTCATATATTTGATATGCTTAACTAGTAGATAACAATAGAAAAGGTGAATGATATTGAATCAAAATCAAACTGTAACTTTAAACATCTTATTAACAAGTGATATACACGGTACTGTGTATCCAATTCACTACCAAGATAACTCCAAAGCTGAAATTGGTTTAGCTAAAATTTCTACTCTTATAAAAAAAGAACGTTCCGAAAACAGAAACGTTCTTTTAATTGATAACGGTGACTTCATACAAGGAACACCCTTTACTTATCATTACGCTACATATGCAAAAGATAAGAAAAATCCAATGTCCTTATTAGCGAACTATTTACGTTATGATGCTGCAGTTATCGGGAATCATGAATTTAATTATGGAATGGACGTATTAAACCACGCTATTTCTACTGCGAACTTCCCGTATCTATCAGCTAATATTTTAGATACAAACAGAAAAGAACCTTATTTCGGGAAACCATATATAATAAAACATATTGAATCAAATATAAAAATCGCTATTTTAGGAATGACAACGCATTACATTCCTAATTGGGAACAACCTCATCACATTCAAGATTTACAATTTGAAGATGCATTAGAAACAACAAAAAAATGGGTTTCTTACATTCGCGAACAAGAGCAACCAGATTTACTAGTCGTAGCGTATCATGGAGGATTTGAACGCGATTTACAAACCGGGGTACCGACTGAAGTTTTAACAGGTGAAAACCAAGGTTATGCAATGTGCCATGAAATTGAAGGCATAGATATTTTACTAACAGGCCACCAACACCGGGAAATCGCTCACACCGTAATAAATGGTGTAACAGTTTTACAGACTGGATGCAATGGACACTCTGCCGGAAAAATAACAGTAACATTCGAGAAAACAGAACAAAAATGGGTAAAAAAAGAGAGTTATTCACAATTATTGCCCGTGCGAGGAATTGCAGCGGACCAACATATGCTTTCCTTGGTTACCGATTATGAAGAGAAAACACAAAATTGGCTCGATCAACCTATTGGACTAATCTATGGGGATATGCAAATTTCAGACGCTATGCAAACTCGTTTGCAAGACCATCCTTTTATTGAATTCATAAATAAGATACAGATGGATATAGCTAATGTTTCTATTTCTTGTACAAGCTTATTCCATAATACATCTCCAGGTTTCCCTGGTCATGTAACAATGCGTGACATCGTTTCTAATTATATTTATCCAAATACATTAAAAGTAATTAGAATAACTGGAGCAGATATAAAAAACGCCCTTGAACTCTCTGCTTCTTATTTCACATTACATTCAGATGGAACTATCATCGTAAACCCTACCTTCATAGAACCGAAGCCACAGCACTATAATTATGATATGTGGGAAGGGATTTCGTACATATTAAACATTTCCAAACCTATTGGCGAGAGAGTAGAATCTTTACAGTATAAAGGCGCTCCTCTTAATATGGATGAAGAATATGACGTCGTTATGAATAATTATCGCGCAAGCGGCGGAGGAAACTTCTTTATGTTTCAAAATAAGCCCGTAATAAAAGACATACCAACAGATATGTCTGAACTTATCGCTAACTATATATTGAAGCACAAAAAGATAGAAGCATCAGTCAATAATAACTGGAAAGTTATTAAATAACGGATATAATAAATAAAAAAGATGGGCTTCGCCCATCTTTTAGTTTAATTTTGCATTATCTTGCTTTTTTAAAGCTTTTAATTTCGCCGGTGTAACATCAGTACCTTCTTCGTTAACAACTTTAATTCCTTTAAGTTCGTTTAACATATTTTGACGAAATCCTTTTAAATATTGTTCACGTAGCGATTGGCGCTCACGTTGTTCTTCTTCAGTTAAGCCTTCAGCCTTTGCTTTTTTCGCTAAGAAGTTAATGCGTTCAATGAGTTCGTGACTTTGCATCTCGAATCCCCCTTTTACTCAAAACTGATTATTATCATACAATAGTTAGTCCTCTTTATCAAGCAATTGCTTTGTATACTCTACATATCTACGATGTACAGTCGCTTTTGAAACATTATGACCAAAGCCGCGAAGCGTTGCCGCAATTTCTTCGAAAGTAAGTTCACTCTTGCGCAAACGTACAATTTCCTCAATCGGCACTTCTTTCTTCTCTCGTCCTACGCTTAAATGACGATTCTTCAAATTATTTTCTGGACGATAACCTTTTTCTACTGCACGTTGCATACCACGTTTAATTTTCAAGTTATGAATCTTTCTTTGATACTCTTCAACAATACCAATAATATCTAATACCATCGAATCAGAATCCGATAATTGTAATTCTCCATTATGCGTATGCGTGTATACTTTTATTCCCTCTTTATGTAAACAGTGCATTAATGCAATCTTTGCATTCCCCCTACCAAGGCGCGTTTCATCTTGTATGAGTAGCACATCAATTTGTTCATCTCGAATGGTATCCAGCACTTCTAATATACCGTCACGTTCAATCGTATACCCACTAGCCTGTTCTTCAATTACCTTAGCAACATTCATTTGATAGCGCTCAGCTAAATGCAATAATTCATCTTTTTGACGTAATAATGACGTTTCTTGCGCTTCTTTCGTTGTACTCACACGCGCATAAATAATTGCATTCATTATGAACCCCTCTTTCTCACTATTATTTCCCTCCAGTGTAACATAAATTCGCCTTTTGTTCGAACTTATGTTTGTAGAATGTTTTTTCGCATGTTATACTTATTAATAAGAAAAATGAAAGAAAACGAGGTGTTAGAAAACATGGAAAAGTTAACGAAACGCCAGCAAGACATTCTCGACTTTATTAAGCTAAAAGTACAAGAAAAAGGATATCCACCTTCCGTACGTGAAATTGGTCAAGCGGTCGGCCTCGCTTCTAGTTCTACAGTGCACGGACATTTATCACGACTAGAAGAAAAAGGATATATTCGACGCGATCCAACAAAACCACGAGCAATTGAAATTTTAGGTGACGATCGAATGGATGCAGAAACACAATCTGTTATTCAAGTTCCAATTATCGGAAAAGTTACTGCTGGATTACCGATTACAGCAGTTGAAAGTGTAGAAGATCACTTCCCACTTCCAGCTAGCATTGTTGCTGGAGCAGACCAAGTGTTTATGTTACGTATTTCTGGAGATAGTATGATTGAGGCTGGTATTTTCGATGGGGATTTAGTTGTTGTTCGCCAACAACAGTCTGCATACAACGGTGAAATTGTAGTCGCTTTAACAGAAGATAACGAAGCAACTGTTAAACGTTTCTATAAAGAAAAAGACCATTTCCGTCTACAACCGGAAAACTCTTCATTAGAACCTATCATTTTAAAACAAGTGTCAGTTATCGGAAAAGTAATTGGCGTATATCGTGATTTACATTAAGCATAATAAAAGAAGATAATTACCTTATTTATATACGGTAATTATCTTCTTTTTTGTATTTTGATAGATTTTCATATAATTCTATTTCTTATGAACGAGTTTCAATCGTCACATCGCCAGCAGCTGTTTTACCGCTAATCTTTTTACTACCATTGCCAATCGTTATATTTTTATTTTCTTCATTAAAAATCATCACGTCGCCAGCAGCGCTTTGCCCCGTTATAACTGCATCTTGCGGCTTTTCTAATAAGGTAATATCTACATCGCCAGCAGTTGAACTTGCCTCTACATCATACTTAGGATCATGATCCATAATATGCACTTCCCCACTGGCCGTTTTCGCTATTACATTCCCGATTACCTTTTTAAAGTTCACCTCACCAGCTTTTGAAGATCCCTCCACACTCTTAGCTGTGACATGTTTTAAATTCACTTCTCCAGCGAGTGTCCCAACAGTTACACGATCACTTTTCACATCACTTATTTCTATTTGTCCAGCAGATGAATTTACTTTTATCTCATGGTAAGAACGTTCTGGTACAAATATAGTCAATGTAGACGTTTGAAACTTGAAATTGTAAAAAGAAAAATCAAATGAAGCACCTTTTTCTCTTTCCCCAATAATTTTTAATGTGTCACCATCTTCAGCAATACGAACCTCTTGTTTACGTGTATCTCCTGTGTGCTTTACATAAAAAGAAGAGTCGGGAGATTTTTGGACAACAATATCCCCAGCGTCTAACTTAACTTCTACATTTTTTAATGTTTCGTTTTTAATAACGTCTTCTTTGTTTCCTTTTTCTGCAGTTTGTACTGCTTTTTCATACGTTTGTGAAATCCCTATTACTCCAATAATGATACAAGCGATTGCTACTAACAATATTTTTTTCATCATCTACTCCCCTTTTATCATTTTGAAGTTCCATAATACATAACGTACGCATAACTTTTTAAACCACTTCGTACTATAATAAGCGATAATACATAACAACAAACCTACTCCAACAAACGTTATACTAACGAATACATCCAACCATATAAAAGTACCCATAAATACTTTTGCAATAACAAAAACCGGTGTCACTACACTAGCAATCCCACCGATCCAAAAAGAAAATATAAAAGCGATAATTGCAACTAACGGGCCTAATACAATTATGAAATTAAACAAACTAAGTCCAATCGCTGCCATAACAGCCCTTGTTATATTGGTAGTTGATGGGTCTTTTTTCATTTCGTCAAAGCGATACAAAGCAAGTAAGTCTTTCGCAATTACTTTCGGAGAGCCAAGGCCCTTTATTATTTCCGATTCAGTTTTTCCTTCTTCTATCCCAAACTGAAAATGCTCTTCATAATCAAATAAAATATCTTTCCTCTCTTCTTCCGGTAACTTTCTAAGATGACTTGATAATTCTTTAAGGAACTGCTCTTTACTCATCCCATTCCACCCCTTCAATAATTTCTTGTACGCCTTTTGCAAAATCACGCCACTCTGTTACTAACAAATTCAGTTGCGTTTCCCCTTGCTCAGTTAGTTGATAATATTTACGAGGCGGCCCCTCCGTAGATTCTTTCAAATACGTTTGAAAATACCCTTCTTTCGTTAAGCGACGTAATAAAGGATACACTGACCCTTCCGATATTAAAAATTTATTTGAGATTTGCTGAACAAGTTCATAGCCGTAACAATCCTTACGTTTCACAAGTGCCAATACACACAGTTCTAACACACCTTTTTTAAACTGAACGTTCAAGGTCAATCCCCCTTTCTCATTTCAGTACTGTTCAATACACGGTACTTGTTATATCCATAATATACCACTTGGTATTATTCATTGCAAGGTACTCATTTATATTCACTCCAAAAATGTAGAAAACGCACAAATAAAAGCCTGAATAATGTCCTGTTAAAACTGGCCATCACTCAGGCTTTTATTCGATTCGAACTGTATGAATACAAAAATTCATTCACTCTTTCCCCTCTAAGAACCAACTTCCATCTGTGACCCTAATAAATTTCGAAAAACACCTTTCCTCTCTTTAGCCAATTGATTAAATTCACCTATTTGGACAATTTCACCTTTTCCTAAGACAATAACTTGATCTGCGTTACGTATAGTAGATAAACGATGTGCAATAACAACGATAGTCATTGTTCCTTTCAATTTTTCTATTGCTGATTGGATTTTCACTTCATTTTCAGTATCTAATGCACTCGTAGCTTCATCTAATACTAAAATCGATGGCTTTCTTAAAATAGCCCGAGCTAGTACAAGTCGCTGACGTTCACCACCTGAAAGCCTCACCCCGCGATCTCCAATCAATGTATCAAGCCCATTTGGAAGCGTTTGTACAAATTCAGCAGCGGCCGCAAATTTTAATGCAGACCAAATTTGTTCTTCACTTGCATTTGGCTCAATCATTAATAAATTTTCTCTTATGCTTGCATTAAATAAGAAAGGATCTTGTGGTACATAACTAATTGCCCGCCTTAATGACAATAAATTATCAGTTGTAAGTGGAGTACCATCTATTAACACTTGACCTTTTTCTGGCTGGATTAATCCCATTAATACATCAATTAATGTACTTTTTCCTGCACCAGAATGCCCCACAATGGCCGTCATACTATTTATTGGAATTTGTACATTAATATTTTGAAGTGCGTATAAAAATTCTTGCTTATTATAGCGAAAGTGAACATCCTTACACTCAATACCTTGTTCAATACCAATCGGCTTTATATGTTTTTGCTGATGTATATCCTGCATTTCAATCGCTTCCTTACATTCCTTTTGCAGCTCCCATAATGACTTAAAAGCAGGAATACTTGCAGCTAGTTGTTCAAGATTGGACTGAATTGTCATAAATCGTGGCCAAAGTCTCGAAAAGATAAGTATGATTAATAATAATTGGGCCGGTTGAGCTTTGAATATACTTACCGATAATAATATAAAAAATGCAATTAATATAGCCATTGAAACTTTATAAAACAATTGCGAGTTCGATCTTATTCTCATATACTCCATTTGCTCATTACTCATTTTTGTAGTTATAGATTGTAACCAGTCTAAACGTGATGCTTCCAAAGTATTACTCTTTATATCTTTAATTCCATTAAACTGATCTGTTATACCAGAAAGATAGTCTCTTGCCAATTCTGAGGTCTTACTGCCTAGTATTCGTGCTTTTTTTATAAAAACACGAGAAGCTACCAAAAATAATAAGCCAAAGACCAAAACAAATATCGTTATTTGGGGAGATAATAAAAACGCAATCCCCACCTGTATAAATGTAAACAGAACAGCAGCTAACAATTGTAAAATTAAATTAACCCCATAACTTACTCGAGCCAATTCTGTAGTTAATATATTTATTAGATTTGTTTTCCTTTTCTCTAAAAAAAAACTCCACTTTGCTTTTAAAATCAAACTATATGTTTCTATTCTTAATTCTCGTACAAAAGCTTGTTGCGTTCTCGCATCCCTTAGCGTTATATTTCTTTGTAGTAAATTTTGACCTAACACTATTAGTATATATATACCTAAAATAGAAACTAGACTTGTTGTTTTAGGAAAATCCTGCAAAAATCTAGAGACAGGTGCAATAAAAGTAGTCTCCTCGCCTATATTCATTATTCCAGTCATACTTATCATAGGAATTAATAAAATAATACCTATCCCTTCAAGTAAACTTATTAAAACCATACCAAATAAATTCACATACAGTATTTTTCCCGCTGAAGAGTATAATTTCTTCATAAAATATATAATATGATTCATCGATGTTCCCCCTATAACAAAGCAAGCTTCTTTGTTTTCCTCCAAAGACATAAGAACGGTCGTAAAGGAAAATATAAAAAATGAAGAAATTTAGGTAACGGTAATGTTTTTGCATCAATTGGATAAGGATAAAGTTGGCTCAAAATAAATATAATTTTTTGCTGATTAGACATCAGTGAAAATAAATGTCTACTATGATAGGAAAGTACTTCTTCAGGAACAGGTTCTGAATGTAAATTTATCATCTTCTTGAAATAAAACAGTGCTTCTTGTGCTAACTGCTTCGACTGTTTTTTAGCTACTAATTCCGTCATCCTTTCATCTAGCCGTACACCTAGCAATTGTGATACCAAAATTAATGCTTGTCCTCCTAAATGAAGCACTTGATATTTTCTCATTAATTTATGAATCTCATTCCAGTTAAGATCTTGACCGACAATTTTTTTTATGTCTACTAACCAACGTAATCTGGACCAACCATGTCTTGCACCATGCGATACAAGAAATAAAAATAAATCTTCCTTCCCTAACATATATACAGAATTACTCGTAAGGGTACTTTTTCTCTTTCGCTTCCAAAGCTCTTCAAACCCAGGTTCCTTACCAGGTCCGGGATTTAACCTCCAATGAATCTCAAGCTTAATCTGCTTTGTTGGATGAAAAAATGTTATATGATGATGCCTCCATTTCCAATCATTTAATATCGTTTGAATATAATCATCTTTTACATACCCCTGTTCTAAAAGTAGCTTTTCTACTTCTTCTAAATTTTGCATTGGTATTAGAACGTCCAAATCACAGGATGTTCGTAAAGAAATATCTCCATATAAGTCTTGAGATAGTACAGGTCCTTTTAGAAAAATCATACAAATCTCATTTTCATTACATAGTTTATTTATTCGTTCCATTTCAGCACTTAAATAAAGCATGTGAAATGTATTTTTTTTATATTTCCTATTCAAGGTTTGTACAACATGGGAAGGAATTAGTTCCTCATCCACCTGCTTAAGTTTTTGATATATCACCGGATAAACACGATGATGCACAGCTTGCTCAAGAAATATCTCCCAATCGATATTCGAAAACCCTTCATTACTGTAAATTTGCATTGTTTCATCATCTTGTGACTTCAAAATTGTAAAAAGAAGTTTCAATTCTTTAGACATGAACTCTACATTAAGACCAAAATCTTTCTCCATTTTATTCTCCTTTAATAGCGTCCTCACTCAGCCTCTTTGCAAATGATCCAACAACAGTAAATTTCTCCATTCCTTCTGATCCAGTAACATAAAAAGAACCGCTCCGTAACCATGCATGTGCAATTAAATCCCCATGACTATCCTTAGCAGTTCCTAAATAAAGAGTACTCTCAATGTGACGTTTTTCGAGCATTTTCATCCCAGCTATAGCTTTAACAAGACACTGACTTTCCCAAAAAGTATAACGGCTCATAATAGAAATAGCTTCAGACACCTTCTTTAGTGTATCCCCATGTGGCTGAATTTGGGCAACTGATGTTTCGTTCATGTAATCCCCTAAAGAAGGTGCAACTTTGGAAAAGGTAATACTTTTTAGTACACGCGCCCACCCTAAAAAAATAAAAGCCTCTAAAAATAAAAGCTTTGTTTCCATGCTCAGCGATAAAAATACCCTTAACCTTTTCACAATATTCATTAATCCCTTCCTAACAGTTCTCTTGAAATTACGAATTTATCTATTGGATTGATCTTTTATTTGAATTAAATCTTCTTGAAACAAACACTCTAAAAAGGAAAGAACTTGCTCTTCACAATCTTTTCGTTCAATTTCATAGTTAGATACTAACATAGTAACAAGCTGATTAATTTTTATCGGCTTTTCAATACGCTCCCATATTTCTCCGCCTATTTCACCTAAGTTATAATAATTTCCTTTTTGGACATTAAACATAACTTTTTCTCCATCCATATCACTTACTATATTACCTTCACTCTGTACAACATTATGTTCTAATGATATGTTTCTCGAATGAACAACCATCAACCATACTCCCTTTCTGTATAGTATTTAGAATAACTTGCACAAGCTCATGAGCTGTAAATTTTGAATCCGGGCGTCTTAATTGAAACATCTCCATTCCACTTGCAACATTAGATGAAGTTTCAAAATGCCATTCCATCAATCCTAATTTAGAAATCAAAGAATTTCTAAAAGTATGTTGGTATAACTTGTACAAGCGTGTGAGACCTTCTATACGGATCATCTCAATATCTTCTCCCTGAGTTTTTACTAATTCAATAACACCTGCAAGAGGTAATGGATCAGGAAAAAATTGAGAATTCACAGGAACAGCATACTTCGTTTCTCTTTCAAACAAAGGGCTAAATTGCGTTACTACCATTCCTAACTCATTTATGCTCTCTTGCCATAATTTTTGTTGTGCATAAGAAGGATGAACTACTGCAGTATTTTTATTCAAAAGAGACACAGCAACTACATCATCACTTAAAAGCTGATATCCTTTATTCAAAAAAGCTGAGGCTAACGTTGATTTTCCAGCTCCTGAATCACCAATTAATGCATACGCTTTCCCGTCTATGGCAATTACACTTCCATGCAATGGGAGTATTTTCCGCTGCATTAAAAGTGCCCCCATACAAGTTCCCAGAATGTATAATCGAATTTTATCTTCTTTCGCCTCTGACATAGGTGAAAAAGTTATTTTCTCGCCCGCTTGGATAGAAAATATTGCAGTTTGAGGAACATGAAACATCACTACATCATCTTCCACTACAATGTTTTTTTGTTGTGATTCGTCATATCTATCCCACCGTTCAGATAAATCAGTTATTTCGATTTGAACATCTGCCATCTCTTTCTTTTCATTTAGCTGAGACAACTCGGGTAATGGGATTTCACTTACTATTTTTAACCCGAAGGCTTTGTATAACACATTTCTCCTCGAATCGATCATCCTATTCCCACCACACTGTCAATTTTTTTGAAAGCTCTTATATAATAAAACTATATAAGAGCTTTATTTGTTCAACAACTTAACTATACTTCACTGGATCATCTGGATCAGGTTGAATTGCGTCAGGAGTTTTATGTCCTGGCCCCGCCATAGTCATATTAATATTAAGTACTTCTAATACAGGTTGTTTCCATTCCTTTTTCATACGTATCACCTCCTTTCATATTATTTTTTTATAAATCGATAGAAGATTAAGCTACGCATTAAAATTCTAAAATCTAAATCAAATGCATATTCTGGTCGAGGTTCTTTACATATTTTTGAGATAGCTTTCTTAATTACCTCTACATTTAGAAATTCAGAGATTATTGGATCTACACTAAGTTCTTGAACTTCCTCAATAAATTCGTTCCAAAATGGAGTCATACGGTAAACACCATCTGCACCTTGAACACCTCGGACGCGTTGATTTAATCGTACTTTATCAGGAAGGAAATTTTTTGTGGCTCTGCGAATAAGAGATCGATCTAAACCATTTTGAACATACTGTTCTTCTGGGACTGACAAACAAAATTGAATAATCCGTAAGTCATTTGTAGGATCACGATCCCATAAAGCATAACGTAACGATAATTTCGTTTCATACGTTCCATTTATGCTCCAATAATATGGTTTTTCAAATTGTTCTCTTTTCATGTCATATGCAGTTGAGATAGAAGTACCTGTTATATCAACATTCTGTTCTTTGAGTCTATCAAAAACATTCATTTTTTTTGCAAATTCTGGATTGATTATTATAGGAAAAACATCTTGTTCCTCTGAAGAAAGTAACTGATGAAAAAACGGAAAAGCTTTTCTTCTTACCACTTCAAAAACACGTGCTTTTTTCACTCCTAGGTTTCTACTATATAAATGTAGTTCACGATAAAAACGAATCCAATGTAATTTTTTTAACAACATTGCCTGGTAATCTAACATCGGCCCCCACGATACTGTCCAATTACCCCTTTGGCCACTAAGGAGTACTCCTATGTCACGCTGAGATGCTTTTTCATAAACTCCACTCAACCAAAAAGTATTCTCAAAAAATTTATATGGCATCTCCATTGTTTCTAGCCAATCATCAATTTCCGATAGTGGGCTTCTCTCCGGCAATTCTAAATAATAATCCTGTATATTCCCTACATGCCCTACAGTTGATTGAATAAAAGGTCTTTCATCAGCTATTCTACCTTTATGTGTCCAATCTTCAAAACCTTCTACTGGAACATAACTAAACGTATGTAATTTTTTATTTTCAGCGCGTAAATCTTTTGCAGCAAAGCTAACAACAGACCCTGAGTCTAGCCCTCCACTCAAATGAGCTCCTACTTCGTGATGTGTTCGTAAACGTGCCTTCACTGCACTTTGATACACCTCTCGAAACGCCTCTTCATACTCTTCATTTGATTTTAAATTAAGCATTTTCCCAGCAGTTGGTATATAGTATCGCGAAAATTCGATTTTTCCATCCTTTACCAAAACAGTGTGTGATGGAGGGACCTGTTCTATATATTTATAGACTGTTAGCTGTGGATCTACTGACTCGAAATTTACAGGTATAGCTAAAAATTCAGCAATCCACTGCTCATTCAATGTTTTTTCAACATATGGTAGAGTAAATAATGGCTTTATGATAGTACAAAAAGCAAATTTATTCTCACTACGATAAAAATAAAGTGTTCGGCTCCCAGAAAAATCTCTAGCTCCGAACAGAATTTGTTTTTTCTCATCCCAAATCATAAAGACAAAATCGCCCACCAAATATTTCGGTGCTGCTTCTCCCCATTTCTCATAAGAGAGCAAAATCAACTCACTATCTGTCATATTTTTTCTATCCGCATAATCTACTTGTAATTTTTCAAACAACTCATCACGGTTATCAATAATAGCATCTGCTGTAATTACCAGTTGTTTTTCATAATTATAGAAGGGTAATTGTTCACCAACTGACTCTGGTGTAATCCATTGTGCGTGACATCCCAGAAAAGCGTTTTCTTTACGCCATATTTGAATATCATCAGCAGGATACTTTTGTAAGTCACTCATTAATCGTGTGCCATGTTCAATTGATACAGGTTCGTTATTAAAGTGAATAATGCCAGTTATAGCGCTCATTTTTCCCTCCTAATATATGAAAAGTTAATACAAATACTATTTATATATTAAATTCGTTAAACATACCTCTTTATCATTCTTTTTAAAGAACAAATTATTTATTTTATTACTTTCTCAATCACATGCTTTAAGTTACTTTCAGTCTAATACACAGATATTTAAAATCTATACCCTTCCCTTTTTTATGTAAATTAAAACTGAACCACCTAAAAAATTCATTATAAAGAACGATTCGTGGTACGTATACAAATCTAATTCCACTTTCACTTACTTTTCTTTTAATTCTTCCATTCTACAGCTTTTAAAATACCTTGAATAACCCTTTGTTGATCTTCTGCTAACATATTAGATCCTGAAGGCAAACAAATTCCACTTTGAAATAGGTACTGCGACACATCTTCATTTTTGCTATGCGGATAATACTTCTTCTCTTTAAAGAGCGATTGTATATGCAATGGCTTCCACATAGGACGCGCTTCAATATTCTCTTCCGCTAAAATTCTCAACACTTTCCCAATAGAGATTCCGGATTCCTTTTCATCAATTGTCAATGTAGTAAGCCAACGATTTGAACGAGCATTTTCTAGTTCAGGCATAAAATAAAATCCTGGCATGAGAGATAGCGCTTCGTAATACCGGTTATATATAGATCTTCTAGCTCTCACCCTGTCTTCTAACACTTCTAATTGTCCTCTTCCAATACCAGCTAATATATTACTCATTCGATAATTATATCCTATCTCACTATGCTCATAATGTGGTGCTGGATCCTTTGCTTGTGTTGCTAAAAACCTCGCTCTTTCTAATGCTTCCACATCATCAGAAACAAGCATTCCACCACCTGAAGTTGTAATAATTTTATTTCCATTAAATGAATAAACCCCAAACTTCCCGAATGTGCCACTTGCTTTTCCTTTATATGTAGAACCTAGAGATTCTGCTGCATCCTCAATTATAGGAACATCATAATGATTGCAAAGCGAAAGAATTTCATCTAACTTAGCACTCTGACCATATAAATGAACAAGAATAACAGCCTTAGGTAATTTCCCTGCTTTATTAGCATCATGCAACGCAAGTGCTAGAGCTTGTGTTGACATATTCCATGTCTCAGGTTCTGAGTCAATAAATACCGGTTCTGCGCCCAAATAAACAATCGGGTTTGCACTCGCTACAAAAGTGAAACTTGAACAAAATACTGTATCGCCCTCTTGAACGTTTAATAATCGTAAAGCTAAATGAATAGCCGCGGTACCTGAACTAACCGCAGCCCCGCCTTTAACTCCTACAAAAGATGCAAGTTCTCTTTCAAATTCATCTACATTTGGGCCAAGAGGGGCAATCCAGTTTGAGTCAAAGGCATCTTTAATATATTTTTGTTCATTTCCGCTCATGTGTGGAGAGGAAAGATAGATTCGGTTTTTGTGTTGAATGGTTTGCATGTAAACACATCCTTTATATATATTTAAATACTATGTATCTAAAAACATATGCTTTAATACAGGTATATCGGTTAATCTCTTTAAATTATCAATTGTGTAATGCGCTTTATAGGCTTGATCAACTTTAAGATTATGATAAATACCATCTTTTCTATTAATATGAACCGTTAACCATTTTAGTTTCTTGGCAGTTATAAAATCCTTACTTATATTATCTCCTATATATACACATTGTTGATGGGGAACCTGTAATTCCCTACTTATTTTTTTATAAGGAATTTCGCTCGGTTTCCAATATTTTTTTCCAAGCTTATCAGTGAGTATTATTGAATGAACTCTCTCTTTTAACTTTAATGCATTTATTTTTCTTTCTTGAGCAACTAAATACCCATCTGAAATTAGTCCTATTTTTACGGAATTGATTAAATTATTTAGTACCCAATCTGCTTCCTCCAATAATTGAATATCTGGTTTATGACACCTATACTGTTCTATCAAATTACCAATCAATTTTTCATCATAATCAATGTTTAACTTTTCAAGTGTTTTATTAAACACTTGCTTTCTTTCACCTGAATTAAATAACCGCATTGCAATATCATAAAATTCGGTCTTTTTATGCTTCTCTTTAATCCAATCATCCACTGCTTTAAAACCACTTACAACATAATCTTTCTCTTTATATAAAGTATCATCCATATCAAAAACAATTGCCTTAATCAACATTTTACATACTCTCCATAAAAACCGCTTCATCGTATCTAAGCATTGTTAAATTTCCTCTCCAATTAAAGTCTTTATCTATAAAGACTTCCCCCTGACACATTTTAATTGTCCAAAGTGGAAAATTCGCTCCAGCTTCTATTGATAGTGGTATTCCTCCTCCAAAACGAGGGTTTATTTCAATAAACGTAATTTGCCCATCCTCCTTTTTAAAACATTGTAAAGTAATACACCCAATAGGATTAGGAAGAGCTTTCATTACAGTTTCTGCTGCTTGGATGATGTCAAAATCTTTCTTGGTCACACCTTTACTTACCTCACCTGCTCGTGTCTCTATACGCAATCTAGGAACGATCGTTTTTATATTCCCATAGAAATCTACCATGACATCTATAGTGTATTCCTCTCCTGAAACGTACTCTTGTATCATAGCGTTAGGTATATACTCCTTAAAAAATTCCAATTCCTTTTCATTCATTATTTTTGTTACACCTTTACTAGAACTGCCATCATAAGGTTTAATTAATAGTGGAAATTGATATTCCTTTCTCTCAATCTCTTCATCACTATACACTCTAGGAGTTGGTATATTATTAGATACAAAAAAGTTATATGTGTATTTTTTGTTATTAGCAATTTTATTTAATTCCATACTAGAAACTAGTACTTTTACACCAATACCTTCAAAAACCTCCGAATTATTAGCCATAAGGGTTAATTCGGTATCAATTAACGGAATTATTAGATTTATCATTTCAGATCTACATATTTTTAACAATTCATTTATATACCCTTCTTCATTTACACGCGGAACAATAAAATGCTTATCACTAAAGTAAATGGTAGGAGCAGTTTCTTTTAAGTCTGCAGTAAAGATTTTCCCTTTGATTCCTACTTGTTCAAATACCTCCTTAAACTTTTTAATTAAAGTGACCCTCCTACCAGAGCTAGTAAACAAAATGTTCATTTTATTCCCTCCCATGCTCGATTCCCCCCTTAAAAACTGGCATAGTCACATGCTTATTATTTGTTATCCCTTCGGATTTTAAAACCTTACTAAAAGTTAGATATAAAATTTTCAAATCTAAAAGAAAATTTTGATTCTCAACATACCATACATCTAATTTAAATTTCTCATCCCATGAGATACTATTTCTTCCATTAATTTGAGCCCATCCAGTGATTCCCGGTCTAACATTATGCCTTTTAGCTTGCTCTTGCGAATATAAAGGCAAATATTCCATTAATAATGGCCGAGGGCCCACCAAACTCAATTGACCTTTTAGTACATTTATTAATTGTGGTAATTCATCTAAACTATATTTCCTAAGGAATTTTCCAAATTTAGTTAATCTATCGTGATCAGATAGCAGCTCGCCATTACTATCTCTAGCATCAGTCATCGTGCGAAACTTATAAAGATAAAAAGGATGTCCATGTATACCTGGACGTTGTTGTTTAAATAGGATAGGTGAGCCTATTTTGAACTTAACTAGGACCGCTACTAAAAGAATGACATGAAAGAAACACAATAATAATAATAAAGAAATAAGTATATCAAAGAGTCTTTTCATTAATAATCATACTCCTTGCTAATATTTTTACGAATGCCATTTTCAACAATAAATATATAAACCAAAAGACATTTGTTACAAACTTATCTCATTTCACTATACATCTTAGAAAAAAATGTAAGCCTTGTATTTTTCAGTTCCCTTTTTTATTTATACATTTAGCTTCCCTTTAATTTATCGTAATTTTTTAATTATTAACTTATTCCATTCACTTATTATTTCATATAAAACAACTACTTCTATTAAATAGACAATTGTCCCATTTATTTCAATGAAAAAAGCTATCCAATCGCTCTTTGATTATTACGTGCAATAAAACTCCTGTTATCAATCATTCGCTCTATAGGTTTATATATAAAATTTATTACATACGATGAGGCAATACATAACGTTATCAACCAAATAAAAATTATGATTGGATATCTAGGTGCAAATATAAGCCCTGGAAAAATTGACATATAAAAAAACATATGAGTCAACCATATGTTTGTCGAATGCGCCCCCAAAAAGGCTAATATATGTTGTATAACACTACTCTTATTCATAAGAATAAAGAAACTAATAAATGCAATAGCGGTAAAAGGAGCGATAATCATAGATTCATAAAAAGCATGTAAAACTATTAACATAATAATCCCTATAGTACAAAGTATATTCTTATAAGGCATGTAATAAAATTTATTATATAGTTTTGAATAAATTTTTTCTTTCGCAAAAATAGTACCCACAATAAATGGAAGTAAAGATGTACCAACCAATACCACGGCATTTACTGACATGCCTAAAATTGTATGATGCCCAACATCCAAAACATTTTTTATACGTTGAATATAGCTCACTAAATATATGATTCCAAAAACCAGTAACAAACTTAATGAATTATATTTCCTCACCAATTTAGTCAATAGCGGTGCTAAAAAGACAAGAATAATATATGTCTGTAAAAACCACCATGCACCATTATATGAAGATGACAGTACAAAGACGTTGAGAAAGAACTTTATTATACCACCTGAGAAAACCTCTGATTTACCCGCAAAAAATCCAACAACAACAAATAGAACAAGCACTATCCAATAGTTCATTAATAATTTTAGAATACGTATACAGTTTCTACTTACATTTAATCTTTGCTCTTTATAAAAAATTATATATAAACCATAACCACTTATAAAACAATATATCGGTACACATGCATCTCCAAATAATGCCAAGTAGTAAACTAGCGGTGTTCCCTTGATTGTTAAAAAATTTTCATACATCCCGTTAACTTCTTTCCTAGCAAACAAGTGAAGTAACAACATGAGTAATATAGCTGCTCCTTTTAACATTTTTGTATCACTTTTTGAAATTTCCATAAAATCAAATCTCCTCCTTTCATATCTGCTGGTTTCTTGTTATGTATTCCATATCAGTTATTTTATTTAAATCGTATATATATAATTTTAGTTGTCGTTATACGGCACTTCTTCCTAAAGTTCTAAAAACTCAGCATAAATAAAAAGCCACTATGCCTATGAAAACATGGTAGCCTTTCTTTTTTTATATTAATAATTAAGCACATTACGCATTCATTTGCCCGAACGTTACAAACATGGCCAATGGACCAATTTCCTGCCATACAATATCATTATCAGTAATAGTACCGCTGGAAATTGTAGAAAAAGTGGGTGGGATTGTATGTGACGTACCATTATTTACAGCTTCATATACATGGTTACCAAAATTAATTCTACTTCCTTTCACATAACTTTTAGATGCTGTCCACGTTTGATCATTTGCATATCCAGCTTTAGAACAAATCCAACCAATATATCCTCCTGCAATCGGATTTGAATTTCTTAGTTCTTGTCCTAATCTATAATATCCTGTTGTTGGGATAGTTGGTATTCGATAGTATGGATCTAGCACACCGTTTACAATATTTCCTTGTAGAAATTCTTTTCCTGTAATCATCATTGTTGCATTATTTAGCATGTTATTCTGCATTACGACTTGAAGTGTACTGCTCGTTGTTCTATTGTCTATCCCAACTTGTATTAAATTTATAGCGGTTATAGTATTATTTTGGATTACTGCTTGTTTGCCTGCAAATGCTGCATCTAAAATAATAATCGTTCTTTGAAGAGTATCATTTTTAATTTTCGCAACATTCCCACTTAACACTATATCATCGGATACATTTTGAACATTTAAGACCGTTCCATTCGGTTTTTCAATATGACAATTAATCATCTTGAATGATTTGAGGTTATTTACTGTAAGTAACGTATTGTTTTTATCCTTACTAATGAACTTACAATCTCTTAATTCTAAAGAATCTGTATTACTTGTAATACCCAACAAATCAATTTCCTTAAAAAAACAATTTGTGTATGTTCCTGCAAATAAGGTTGGGTTTTTAACATTATTAAATAGTGTATTTTCAAATATCCACCCTGATTTAAATGTTCCTGCTGTTACATAATTTAAATACAACACATCTTGCCCTTCAAACACGCAGTTTGAAATTATTTGCGGCTCATTTTTCACCTCTAAAGTCCATTGATACAATGATGACAAAGAAGTTAGTTTATCAGCATCGTTAAAAAAACGACATGAATCAACTTTAACTACATATGAAAAAGGTGTATCAATAATCATCTTACTATTGCAAAAAACATTACCTAGTATGTTAATAGACCTGTTCGCATACGCACCCTGCGTGTTTATTTGTGTGCCATAAACGTAATTATTAGAGAAAATAACATCTCCTGACAAAGCGATCTTTGTTAATCGAATATTATTTCCTGCCACTATTACCCTATCCGCGCCACCATTAATAGCTAGCCCAACATAAGCATTTGATACTGTATTCATTATAGAATTATCCAAAACATAAATAAATTTCCCATTTACAACAATAATATTATAATTTTTATTATCATGAAAATTATTTCTTTCAATATAGATATATTGGTTTAAATCATATCCATCTTCAATATCAATTCCACTTTGTGGATTAGTACCTGCAATATGATGAATATTATTATCCCGAATGTATACATTCTTTGCACCACATACACTGATCCCTTGTCTACGACAGTCATGTAAATCACATTTCTCAATATACGTATATTGAGGGAACGAAGGCACTCGAACATTTATTAAGCAATTTGTAGGAACAGGCACATTACCTTGATGCAGAACGATTTTAGCATAACTTGCTTCTTTAGGAACCTCTACTTCATCAAAAAATTGGACATTAATTTTTGAAGTTATAAATACATTACTTAGAGTATAAAAAATCACATCATAATAATCACATTTTATATCAGAACCCAATGCTCCAAATCCATTTCCATATAAACCGAAGTAACCATACTTTACAATAGCCACTTGGGTCATATCAATTTTCAACTTGGAACGTATCTTTGTTGTACTACTTATTAATGAACCATCTGTTGTATTAATTGCTCCCTGTTCAAATGAACTTGCTAATGATGTAGGAAAAGGTGAAATCTGCCCAAAAGTACTGTTCAGTGTAATCGCATCTCCTGTACAATCTAAAATATCTAGATTATCTAAAGATAGAAACCTTATATTGTTCCCCCCATCGGCAGGCGGAGTAAAACTCCCTACTTCAATTCCATACCCTCCCTCATGTGTTCCTCCACTTGAATAATCATGCGTATCTCTATCTCCTTGGATAACACCATTTGTAACCCTAGAATAAATCTGATTTTTACGGAAACTTATAATTGCATAACCTGTCAATTTATTCGTTTCCATTTTTAAGATTGAACCATTTAAATTCAGTGTAAGGTAGCTTTGAGGTTCAATAGGATTTTGTTTATCAATTAAATATATACCTTTTGGTAATACAACTTCTATACATCCTTGTTGCGACGCCCAAACTAAAGCATTATTAATCCCCTGAGAAGTATTAACGGCATCAGTTCCATCATTCTTAACATTCCACCTATCTAATTCTAATGTATATATACTTGAAGAATTTAGAATCCCTAACGATTTTGGAATCCATTTTGACTGATTACTATCATAAGTCAAAATATCGTCATTAGAAGGAGGTTTTGTTACAAAATTCAAATCACTCAAACTTCCAAGATTCGCCTTTCTGATCCACATCAATTTTCACCTCTTTTTCACTTTTCTATATATTATGTTCAGTAAGGTAAATTGATTGGATATAGTAGAATTAATTGCACTTTATAAATATCCATACAGAAATTCACTATTCAGAAAGACCTTTTATAATCTCTTTCTTCTTTCCTAAAAAATTTTCTCCAACTCATTATTTTTGGTATACTTTCCAAAAATCGGAGAACATTTTCTATTTTCATAACGAATTACAATAAGTTATATTACTGGAAGCTTAGCAATAATATTTTTAATAACCCTTTTGATTTTCCCCTTTCTATACATTTTTTCACCTAGTGCGTATAAATAATCTACATTTTTATATTTGATAGCATCTAAATATTCCTTTGAAAAGTAGTCCCTAGAACCTTCGTTATGCAAACATTCTATTACCTTTTCATTCGAAACATACTTTTCTATCAATTCTCTAATGTGCATTTCACCAAGGTTGCTATTAAATAAATTATATAGACATGTTTTAAATGTATTTAGCAACATTATACTAATTCCATTGTATTGCTTTTGTTGAGTATCTAAATAATATTTATTAATAACTTCTTTTTGTATTTGATAGCCATTGACCATATCCTCAAATAAATACGGCATATATTTACTTGTTAGTCCACCCATCCTATAATAATATAAAGCCTGATCAATAATTGTTATCCTATTTGATTTTATAAACATTTCCAAATTATAAAAGAGATCGTCACCCAAAAAATGTATTTTATTCAAATACTCCCCACAACTTTCGAGTATCTCCCTTTTATATAGCTTTGCATATAACGAAGATGGGAATGGATGTCCCCAAAAGTACGCTACTACCAATTCTTTCCTTATTCCCTCCTTATCATAAATTCTATTATTATCGAAGTATTCACTTTTATTTTTTTTCTTAATCAACACACCGTTACCTAAAACTTTATACGTATTACAAACTGTAATATCTGCAGAACTTTCAACAGATTGTTTATATAATATTTCAACCATTCTTCTGTCAATCCAGTCATCTGCATCTACAAACATGACATAATCAGAACTCGAAGCTTCTATGCCTTTTTTTCGAGTTGTAATACTCCCCTCATTTTTTTTATTTATTACAATGATTCTTTTATCTTGTCTTTCATATTTCCTACATATATTCAAACTACTATCTGAGGATCCATCATTCACCAAAATCAATTCCAAATCCTCAAATGTCTGATTAAGAATAGAATGTATACATTTATCAAGTTTTTTCTCTGCATTATAAATAGGTATTACTATACTTACCTGACTCATAAACTTCACCTCCCTTTGTAGATATCATCTTCACTATTTTCTCTCCATTATCTAACATTTCAAGTGGTGAGATTCAAAAACTTATTCATAAATAGGTCTTACTTGAATTTTTATGTGCTAATCGTCTAGATATTATTTTAATGGTAAATGTTTTGAATATATCGATTAAATATTCAAACTCTCTAGTTTTTCTGAAAGCCAATAAAAAAATTACATTTGGAATAACTAAACATAAAACACTACGTATTACCATATTAATGACCATAGAATTATTAAAGATATTGCCCAAAATATCCGTTATTATAACAGCAACTAACACCAGTAATATAAACAAACCATATCTGGCAAAATATAATTTCACTGATTTTTTGAAAACTAAGTTATATATAATATAAGGATCGTACCAGAAGTAAGTACACAATCTACTGATGATGGTTCCAAAAAACACACCTGCAATTCCTATGTGTTTCGCGAGAATTATAGAAAATATAATATTTATAACAGCCGCTATAATAGGTCTATATTTTCCTTTTTTAAATAAACCAGTGGTTTCTCTAAAAGTTGTGGCCGCATTTTGCATTCCAGCAGTAAAAAAATTTAGTATTATGGCAAAAACTATATATTTATCAAACACATAATTTTCACCTAACCATAAAGTTATAAATGGATCCATTAAATTCCAAAGACAAACCGTACAAAATCCATATATCCAAAAATTAGCGAAATTAATCACACGAAAAATAAAATATTTTTTTTCTGCATCTTCTTTAACATTTAAATTTCCGACACTGGCAGTAATAGAATAAAAAAAATACCCTAACAAGGTATTTAATGTGTTTAAAATCAACAAATAGTTCGAATACATACCAACCCAAATAATTCCAACAAATTTAGAGATAACAATATTATCAGTTCCGTTAATTACTACACCACTAATTTTGTATAATAATAACGCATATAAATTTTCAAAAAATATCTTTCTATCCTCTTTGGATAGTTTTGCATTATTTTTCTCTTTTAAATATGGATATAATTTATTTGCCGTATTTGCAATATATATATTTTCAATTACTCTTAATGTTAATTGAACTATTAGCACCATAATATAATTACCTGTAGCTACCAATAAAAAAACTTGTAAAGAGTGAGATATGATTGTGAATATACTGTGTATTTTAGATATAATATGATTACGTTGATCAGCGATAATAATTGATTGCTTATACACAAAATAATATGATGAAACTGAACTTACTAAAAATAAGAGATAGATAATGTTAATATTTTCAATTGTAGTATGAGCATTCGTTATATAAGGAAGAAATGGTAATAGTGCTAATCCTATCAATAAAACTATTAATCCTATTAATCTGTATGCTTTTTGGTATAAGTTCATTAATGCCTGTATTTTATAAATATCCTTTTCAGCTAAAGGCCTGTATAAACTATAAATTATAGCAGTATCAAAACCCAAATTAGCTAGCGAAAACATAATTAATATACTTGTAAAAAGTCCATCCACCCCTAAATATTCTATGCCAAGTATATAAATAAAAACAGTTCTAACAATAAACCCCATACCAATACTAATTATTTGTCCAGACAAACCGAATAATATATTTTTTAGGGAATTTTGTATCCTCATAATAATACCTTCTATTTTTAATTGTTTTGTTTAAGTATTGCATTTACCTTAATACGAATCTTTCTTTTTAAAATAGGAAAAAATTTTGTTACTCTATATTTTAATAATGCTCTTCTTCGCTGCGCTTTAAAATCATAATCTAAAAACCAATCTAGTAAATCTTTATCTAATATATAAGTGTAGTTTTGCTTCATCCGAACTTGAATTAGATTCCAATACATAACAATAAACGTATTTGTAAAAAACTTCACCTCATTATTTAAAGATGTTTTGACGTACTGAAAAAGATTATTTGGGATATTGAATCCATATTCACGCGGATCTTTTCCTTCAGCAATAATTCCCATAATAGTTCTTAAACATTTTTCACATTTACAACAATTTTCTTCATTTTTAAAACATACCCTGATATTAACCGACTCCTTATTAGTTGAATAATGATCAACAACCACTTTAACCTTATCCTGCCTAGTAAGTTCGTACCCATCGTGAAAAACCTCACCCGATGCATATTTTATTTCGTTGTCCACTGTTGGATCAGATGCACAAGTAACTTGATATAAAGGGGAATTAGAACTTGCAATATATATGCATTTTATCTTAAGTTTGAAAGCTATAGGAATAGCTGCAGATATTATTGCTAATCCATGGTGTAATCCATGCCACCATGTATCTTCTAATTTATTTCTAAAGTCATGATCAACATTCCCCGCAATTATAAAAGTACCATAATTAGATTGTATAAGAATGTTTTCTAATCCATTATCTTTTGCAAAATTTATAACATTTTCTTTATCTGCATCCCACACATTACTGCTCTCTATATCATCTTCATGCCATCCATATTCAGTAACCAATAACGGCCTTTTATCCTTTATTCTTATAAAAGTAGTAAGTGCATCAAGTCCTCCACTAAATAGAGATGCTGCCTCTAATCTAGGAATATAAGTATTGTCAACAATTTTATCTACAACAATAGAACCCATAAATTTGACATTAGGAAACATGTTTTGATATGCATTCTTTATATTATTTAGACAGATATAAAAGGATTTATCTAATTCTTCTATCACTATTGTTGAATCTGTAATCCATATTAGAGGGACTACATTCGCAACAAATGGAATAGCTAAAATGCTATTTGGAATATCAGATAAATCATAGTTGTATTCAAGAAACATATGATTACCTGTGTTAAAATACTTTTGTAAATCCCCCTTGATACTAAAAAAGTAATCAACTCTGTTATGTTTTACGATAATTTTATCGAGAATTATACTATTCATTTTTTCCTCCTTATAAATCGCCTCATTTACCATAGATTTTTGGTTGATTGGAGAATTGTTTTAACCATAGATTTACCACATCAAAATCCACCTTTACCTCCGTTATTATTTCTGAATTAATCATTTTCTCAAGATGATTAAAATCAGCTCTATCGATTAAATTTAAATTGTATGTCTCGCCCATCCCTTGGGCTCTTTCATCTATTGAAATAATTATTGTGCGTTTTTTATGTCGCATTGCAAATATACCCCCATGTAAACGCGTTCCGATATAATCCACCTCTGTATTAAGTATTTTTTCGTATTCTTCTATAGTAGGTGGCAAAATTTTTATTTTTTGTATATCTTTTAATTCTTTAAAATATTCATAATCCCCAGCGTCTTGTATCCAAAAATAAACGTTTTTATAATTTCTATTAAGTACATCTATCAATAATTGATCCTTTGCAAAATCCTTAGAATGATGAGTAAGTGTAAAAACTACTGAGTCTGATTTTTTTGTTGGGATTTCCTTGCAAAACTCAGGTGTAAGGGACCATAATGTTGCACAGCCTGTATTTAAAGCTTTAAACCCCATTTCTTCTAAAAACCTTTTCGTTCTTTCGTCCCTAACACTATGTATATATTCATGTGATAGCACTTTCTTATATAACAACTTTGTATATTTATTTATCTTATTTCCTTTCCCTGCACCAACACCAACTAGAATGCTCCCTTTTAAAGGACCACAATTAAACATATTAATATTCCATTGAGGAAAGTGAGTAAGCATATCCATCACTAACAAGTTTGAACCGCCTACAAACTTATATTTAGCACTACTATAAATCTGTACTCGATGTGATTTTCTTGCTACTTGATACCAATGAAACGGTGAAACATGGGTGGGTAATGTTAAAACATATGCATTTTTAGTTATATCAGATAGCTGGTACTTTACACACTTCATTATTATGTCATCGCCCTTATTAAGAGAACCTACCGACGTATCTAACACTAAAACATTATCCATGAAAACACTTCCTCCAAATATCTTTTATACATATAATAAAAGATTTTTTAGTTTTATAAATTAATCAATTATCACTCAATTAATCTATATATCTTTTCCACTTCTCTTTCATTACCATAATTTCGTTGACTAACATTATTCACAATTTCAGTTCTGAATTCGACATCATCAACCAGCTTTTTTATTCCCTCTACAATCCCATCTACACCCATTGGACAAATATATCCATCTACACCATTCTCTAACTGGCTTTTTGCAGTTGGAAAATTAGTTATAAGTACTGGTTTATTAAGGATCTGTGCCTCACGTACTGTCACAGCCTTCCCTTCATATCTGGATGGTTGTACATATATATCACATGCCTTTATGTACGGATATGGATTAGTCTTCTTGCCTAGTAGAAAGAATCTACCTTGCAGCTCTAGTTTATCTATCATTTTTTCAAGTTCAGTCTCTTGAGGTCCATATCCAACAATGTACCACTCAATATCGTACCCTTGGTCCAATAATTTCCGAAAGGCATATATAGCATCATCGATTCCCTTAGCATATGAAAGTCTACCAACAGTAACAAGTTTGATCCGTTCAAGGCTAACTGGTATTTCATGATTAACATCTTGATTAGATTGCTTACATATAAACTCGGGAGATATTATATTTTCAATAACCTCTACCTTTTTATTAATATAAGGAACGTTACTAAGAAATGTATCTCTACAACTTTCAGAGACAGCCACAATATCATCTATTTCTTTCCACATTTTATATTCCATATCTTTATTCAGCTGTATATTCGAATAATCAGTATGAATCCATCCAATTTTTCTTTTTGCCCGAACTTTATTACCTATGAAATAATGTGGCCACAAAAAGCTAATTGCAACATCATACTCTTCTTCCAATTTCGGAAGAAATGGAAGAGACATTCTCCATCCATATTGAATGACAAAGTACCCTGGTTCTTCACTTTTCACATATCTGCCATGCACAGTACCCATAACTTTCCCTATCAACCTTGTTATCCCAATAGAGATATGCCCCTCTTTTACTATCTGTTTAATTGATTTTCTAAAAGTAGTGTATTTTTGTAATTCCTGTAATAAATTTGGTTCTTTCGGTAGTAAAGTGAAAAACTCTCCTTCATGTTTTAATAACATTAAATCTACATCATATCTACTGTAATCAATTGTATTTAGTAAACCAATCAAACTTCTTTCTACCCCACCAATTGCCAAATCAAACGATGTAATCAATATTTTTTTCTTTTTCATCCTCGAATACCTCACAAAATCTATTGTGGATTTCTATTATTTCATATGACTTTTTTTGCTATCTCCGGCCAACAAATCACCATATGAATCCATTGTATAAATTAGCAATAAACCAGATTACCTTATAACTTCCTTATCCTCTATTCCGTATAAAGTTAACCAATCAAGAATATTATTATTAATATCAAAACCTAATTTTGAAATATTATTAATTATAACTTCCTTTTCAGGTCTTTCTTTTAGTAGCGCTTTATAAATTTCTGTAGACCATATTTCAATTCTTTCATCTAAGCCAACAAACGACATTATACCTAACCCCATATCAGTATTTTTAGGTATTGTATCCGCCACAATACAAGGTACGCCTGCACACTGTGCTTCCAATGTCACAATACCAAACCCCTCGAATAAAGAAGGAAAAATAAAAACATCTAAAATATTCATAATTACCGGAACGTCCGTTCTCACTCCTAAAAATCTAATATTTTCATAAATACCTAGTTCTTTTGCTTTCAATTCAATAGAAGCTTTTAACGGACCATCCCCTGCTAAAATAGCGATAAAATTCGTATCCCTCTTTAAAATCTCCTTTAATACTTGTAGGATAAAAATATGGTTTTTCGATTCTGAAAAACGACCTATATGCCCAATTAATTTCGCAGCATCCGGTATACAAAGTTCTTTTCTTACACCGTCAATATCTCCTATATCCACATCAATAAATTGATTAATATCTAGTCCGTTTTTAATCAACTGCACCTTATTATCGTTAAGCATCCTTTCACCAAATAAAAAACGGGCCGCTTCAATACTACACGCACAATAATCTGTTCCAGCATATTTAATAATAGATTGCAGAACTTTTAAGGTAACTCTTGCTGCGACTCCAAATCCTTGCGGCCAATTATTACTATGAGAATGACAAATTCTCCTATTTATACCAGCCATCTTTGCAGCCACAGCTACAAAACCACCTTGATAATCCGTATGTGCATGTACAGCCACATATTGACCATTAGACATTATCTTTATAAGTTCTTTAATATATACCAGAGGCCCTACTTTTCCTAGACTCGGTATTCTATATACACTCCCACCTAACGCTGCTATTTCATCTTCATAATCACACTTCCCGCTTCCATGGGATACAAAATCAAATTGGAGTTTCTGTTTATCTATTTTTCTGTATATACTCATCAATAAAGTTTCGGCACCACCCCGATTCATAGCACTGACAATGTGCAAGACTCTTTTGTTTTTTTCAGTCTTAACCATTGAAATCTACCCCAATCTTACAATCAATTCCCTATATTTAATTCTTTATTATCCAAGCAAATTGCTCTTATAGATAATCCCCAAAGTAATTACATGTTCATATACAAAATAAATAAAATAACATACTAAAACTGCATAATAAATAAGCTTTTGATCTTTATCAGTAAATAACTTTACAACCCAGGAAATTAATATTAATTGATATAATCCAAAATAAATCGAAAATCTTGCAAAAATCCAATTTTGAGTTGAAATAATCATAAAGACTAAACCTAATAATGCCATGTTTACGATATAATCACTCTTTGGAAAAAGTTCTCTGAGTTTCTGCCTCCCAATGAAAGCAAGGATAAGCGGAGTTGCTTCCACAGCAACTCGAAGAATATTAGCTCCGCCTTCTTGAAAATCCTTATAGTGACCATATTGTGTATCCCCTATCGCTGCAAAGAGCACTTCTGCAAATTGATTAAACCCGATTACAATAAGCACTGCAAAAAAGAGAAGTATAAATGTTATGGCCGACCAAGCTTTTCTTCGAATTACAAAATAAATCGGAATCAACACAAGGGCGCTTTGATGAAAAGTAGATGCAAACAAAACTATTAAAAAATATTTTTTCCAATTCCCATCTAAAATATATTTTGTGGCTGCAAAAATAATAGCTGCTGTTAAATACTGTCTCACCCCATTCATTGAAACTAAGTACATACCCGATGCTATATATACATATAAACTTAACTCAATCATTCTTGAATATTTATATAAAACCGCTACTATTAATATATTTGTTATTAACGCTGTTATAAAAATTAGAACTTGAGGATCATTCGTATACATTTTTAAAATCATTTGCAAAGTACTAAATCCGATATTCTGGCTATCCTGAACATTCCCCCAATTAAAATCAGAAACTTTAAAAGCATGCATATAAAAATACGTATCACCAATATTATTTCTAAAACCAGATACTAGTACAAGAGAGGTCGTCGCCATTAAAATCAAGAGTCGATTCGGTTTTAACATCACAATTTCTGAAGTTACTGGGATCGCAAAATAACGTGCAAAAAACGCTAGTACGAACACTATAAAGAAATTCATCCAAAGTATAGTCATTATTCTTCCCTCTTATCAATCCTAAATAAATTTCTATATATTTACTTTCATTCTTGTTTTCAATGTAATGTAACTATATAGAATAATCCCAAATGGCACTGCACAAAGGGTAAGCACTTTGCATGGTGACTCTTTTATAAATTTTTTATTCTTCGCAATAATGCTACTTGATACATAATGTATAGCTTGTCTATATTTAAACAATCTATTTGCAAATGGTAGCTTCATCAGTTCCTTACGATAAAAAGCAAAACCTTTTGGATTTTTACGATACTGACTTAACATATTCATCGAAGAACCATCAGGCATATATTCAACATAGCAAAGAGCTTCATTCATCAGTAACATTTCATATTTCTTATCCAACATATAATATTTATATGCCAAACCTACATACTTCTCATTTTTAAAAATAGGATATGGATACTTCTTTGTTAGTTCTGTACGATATACTAATTTCTTATCTCCAGTTACACCATGTTTATTGTAGAGATTAAAAAGTGTAGAACGGTTAAGATGAGAAGGTAATTTTGAACCAATTACCTTCTCATCTATATATAAATCAAGAGCGATTATCCCACTTACCTGTTCATTTCCATTTTCATTCCAAAAATTAATAATTTTCTCTACGGCATCACTGGCCATTGAATCATCTGAATCAATACATACATTGAGTTCTGTATCAATCATTTCATAAGCTGTATTATGAGCACCATGCATACCTTGATTTGGTTGCCAACAATACCGCATGTCTATGTAATCTTCAGAAATCCAAGAATGCACTAACTCCTTTGTATTATCATCAGATCCATCATCTATAATAAGCCATATAAAATCTTTACATGTTTGTTTCTTCAAGCTTTCATAACATCCCTGAAGACAATACCCTCTATTATATGTAGGGGTAAAAACCGTTAGTTTTTTCAAATTTCTCACCTCGATACTGCTACATAGAATTTTTGAGTAAACCCAGTAATATTTTTTATATCGTATCCTTTTTCAGCTAACGTAAATTGTGCAATGCTTCTCGATATCTTCCTATCCGTTATACTTTGTAATTTCCCTGTCCACTCTCTTACATCTAACAAAGAGCACTGTTCAACTAAATTCAACCCCAAATCCACATCTTGTGTAATAGTATCCGATATAATACATGGCAAACCCGCCCCTTGTGCTTCAATAAGAGTAACTGGCAAACCTTCATAAATAGATGGAAATAAAAATGCATCAAATGCTTGTAATAAACGATTAATATCACTACGTATTCCTAAAAATTTCACTTTATCTGTTAGATCCAGTTTCTCTACTTTTTTCTCCACTTCCAATCGAAGCGGTCCATCTCCAACTAATAGAAGAATAGAGTTCGGCCTATATTTTATTAATTGAGCAAAAATATCAATTAAAAAAGTATGATTTTTTGGATGTGCAAATCTTCCCACATGTCCAACCACAAAAACATCCCCATGAAGTTTCAGTTCTTTTCTTACCTGCTCTCTAACGTCTGGATTAAATGTAAATTCATCACATTCAATTCCATTTTTTAATATTTTTGTTGTACTTTCTCTATTGGCAAACAACCATTGCGCTGCAGATACTGAACATGCTAAAAAATGTGTAGCACATGACATAATAAACGCTCCTGCATACCACTTATATATTTTTGCTATAGCGCCACCCTCACTGCTTGTACTATGACTATGCGCAATCCTAACTGGCACCCTTGCTTTTTTAGCTGAACGAAGTACAAAACCGCTCATTTTATCCATATGTGAATGAACGATTTTATAATGCGGATGAGTGCTAAAGAAAGTATCTAGTGCCTTTATATAACCTCTATGACCAACATCTGTAACGTATGGAATTCTATGAACTTTCCCGCCTAACTTTACTATCTCTTCATCAAATACCCCCTCTTTACAAGTTAAAAAATCAAATTGTACTTTTGAGCGGTCTATATTACGATACAAATTCATAATTAAAGTTTCGGCTCCGCCTCTATTCATATTTACGACTACATGTAATACTCTTAATGGAGCGCCCAATTTAAATCCTCCATTTCATCCATATAACTTGTATAAATTTCTTTTTTCTCTTTCAATACTTCATTAACTGAATATTCATTCGTAATAATAGTACGTCCATAATGTCCAAACTGCGCTTGTAATTCAGTATTTTTAGAAATAGAATTGATTCTTTCAGCCATCGTCTTTATGTCATCGCGTTCTATAGTCCAACCATTTTTATTATTAATAATTAACTCCCTATGCCCTCTGTTACTTGTAGCGATAACCGGAAGCCCACAAGCCATAGCTTCCATAATATTAACTGGTAAACCTTCCCGATAACTCGATGCAACAGCTAGATCACACATCTGTAGCAAAGAGGCTATATCATTTCTATAACCAAGAAAGTGAACCATACTACTCACGCCTAGTTGCGTCGCTATTTTTTTGCACTCTTCCATTAAAGGCCCTTCACCAGCAAGTAGTAGCTTCGCATGAGGAATTTCAGTTTTCAATTGTGCCAACAATTGAATTAACAAGCTTTGATTTTTGTTCTTATTAAATTCAGCTGCATAAAACATTAAAAAGTCTTTAGACTGATAACCATGTTTATCTCTTATTTTCTTCTTTTCTCTTTCAGTAACAGGAATAAATCGTTCTATATCTACCCCTACACCATGAACGAGTTTAATATCTTTCGCTTGAAAACGATGTTTAACTGCTAAATTGTAATCTTCTTGGTTAATTGTTATAAGACAATCTGTATTAATTGCCAAACTTCTTTCAATTGGATAATATAAAAGCCAATTTATAAACGATGATCCTTTACAAAAGTGAAATCCATGTGCCGTATATATGACCTTCGTCCCTTCACTCCTTGCTTTCCGAGCAGCTAGACGAGCAATTACGCCTCCCATAGGCGTATGACAGTGAATGATATTATATTTATTTTGATGAATAATTGATTTGAGTTTTTTATATGCATGAAGATTTTGTATGCTAAGAGGTGATCTTTGAATAGGCATATTATATTTTTCAGTTACATACGGAAGGTGTATATCCCCATTTGCTGCAACGTGTACTTCCCAACCTTGATCTGCAAACCATTTCAAATACGGTAAATGAAAAGCTTTAAAATGATAATCCACAGTTGCACAAAACAGAACTTTTTTAGACACCATCCCACGCACCCGTCTTATTATGAATTTTTGCCATTAACCTGATACTGGTATTAATAGTTTCAAAGTTTTACGCTGATTCACTAAATTTAACAATCGCTTTCTTAGTTCAAATCCATCTAATTCTGTATATTCAGAAATTATTTTTTCTATTTCTTCTATACGAACATTCATTTCTTGCCCTACATAAATTCTTGGGTGGACTTGCTGCTCATTCATTTCATCTTCTTTTAGTAATTCTTCAAAAAGTTTCTCTCCTGGGCGTATACCCGTAAATTCTATTCCTATTTCATCCACGGAGTTTCCTGACAATCGAATGAGGTTTTTAGCAAGATCCACTATTTTTACTGGTTCTCCCATATCGAGTACAAAAATTTCTCCACCTTTAGCTAACGCACCAGCTTGTACTACAAGTCTAGACGCCTCCGGAATTGTCATAAAATACCGAACCATATCTGGATGAGTAACAGTAACTGGTCCACCTTTTTGAATCTGCTTCTTAAATAAAGGGATAACACTCCCTCTACTCCCTAAGACATTTCCAAATCGTACAGTAACAAACTTTGTATGACTTATTTTATCTTTATGTTGTATTACCATCTCAGCTAATTTCTTTGTTGCCCCCATAACACTCGTTGGGTTCACTGCTTTATCCGACGAAATCATAACAAACGTTCCTACTCCATGTGTTCTTGCCGCCTCTGCTATATTCATAGTCCCAATCAAATTATTTTTAACTGCCTCTTCAGGATTGTTTTCCATTAATGGTACATGTTTATGTGCAGCAGCATGATATACAACATGAGGAAGATGTTTTTTCATTATTACATGCATCTTCTTTTCATCTTGTATATCTGCAATTTCTGGAATAAACACGCCTTTCCTATCATTATATTTTTCATTTAATTCCATTTCTATTGAATATATACTATTTTCTCCATGCCCTAATAAAATCAATTTTTTGGGCTTAAATTTCGCAACTTGTCTACAAATTTCTGAGCCTATCGATCCACCTGCACCAGTAACTAAAATGACTTTATCAGTTATATAATCTGAAATGATATCCACATCTAGCTCTACAGGATCACGCCCTAATAAATCTTCTACTTGAACATCTCTGAATTCATTCACTGAAACTTTACCTGTTACTAAGTCTTCTAACATTGGAAGAATTTGCGTTTTAACATTTGTTTTTAAACAATTTTTTAAAATAATATTTCTTTCTTTTTTGTTTAACGAAGGAATTGCTAAAATTATCATTTCGATATTCATTTTTTTAATAACGTAATCAATTTGGTTCATACCACCAATTACCGGAATCCCCCAAATATCTAGATTATGTTTTTTGATATTATCATCAATAAATGCGACTGGCATTAATTCCGTAGCACTGTTCTTCAACAACTGTCTTGCAACCATTGTCCCAGCAGATCCAGCACCAACAATTAACGTTCTTTTCTTATCGCCTTTTTTTACATAATAAATATCTCTGTACATTCTCCAAATAAAGCGAGAACCACCTATTAACAAAATATGAATCATCCAAGTAACAACTAACAATCGAAAATACATTTTTCCGATGACTAGTTGCTGCACAGCCGCTGTAGTAAGTATAGAAAATGTAACAACCTTGCATATAATTAGCAATTCTCCTATACTTGCATATTCCAAAGCCTTTTTATATAACTTATAAATAAAAGCAAACAAATGATGACTAACTAATAAAGTGATAGAGCTAATAACTGATGATAAAGTGATAACACTAAAGCTAGCATTTACAAAAAAATAACTAAAAAAAATAGCAGTTAATACTATCAGTGAATCCATTAAAAGCAATAACGATATCCTCCGGCGATACGTCATATAACTTCCTCCTTTAATCAATTCCTTACTTAACTCTTTCAAACTTAAAGTTTCTAACTATATTCTCTTTATTAAAAACACATAGTTAGAAACTTTAATAAAACATGGGCATCTAACCCTCCCTCACATTACACTTTTGACGACTGGCATCTAAGGTTATTTTCACAACCCACAGCATAATCGAGTGCCTCCATTGATAGCGGTTAGGAGACATCACCACATCACAATCCTATTGTTTTTTCTTTATAACGAACACTCTCACATACAAAGATTTAATTTAAAACTATCCTTTATACTTTTCCATTCAAAATCGCACCCAATATTCTACTGTTCGTAAAACTTAATGCCCTTTTCGTTTCAAGTGCATCTTCGTTCACAGTGCGATTATACCGGATCACCAAAAGAACACCTTCACACTTATCAGCTAATACACTCGTATCTGTTACTTCTAATACAGGGGAAGAGTCAAATAATATGATGTCATACCGTTCCATCGCCTTTTGAATCAACATATCCATTGCCTCTGAACTAAGTACTTCTGACGGATTGAATGGCACTGGACCGCTAGTTAATACATCCAGACTTTCCATCTTTGTTTTTTTTACAGCACCCACCAAATTTGTTTTTCCGTTCAATATGTCAGTTAAACCAATTGTATTTTCCACTCCAAACATTTCATGAATCGTTGGTGTTCGTAAATTCGCATCTATTACCAATACTTTTTCGCCTTTTTGCGCTATTGAGACCGCTAAATTAACTGTAATTGTTGATTTTCCTTCACCGTACCTCGGAGAAGTAATCACTATCGTTCTACTTTTATGAATCGACGAAGATAATTGAATGTTAGTTCGTAGCGAACGATACTGCTCCGAAATTTTCGATCTTGGGGCGGTATACGCAATCATACTTTCTCCTTTAACTTTATTTGTTTTCCATCTATTTTTGTATGCCACTCTGTTCCCTCCCCCAATAACACTGTATTTTTCCCACTAAATTTATCTTTCATATTCTTCTTATTCATTTTAGAAATTCCACCTAAAACAGGGATATCTAACAATTGTTCAATTCGTCGTTCTGATTTGATTCTCTCATCCAATGAATCCAATAAAAAAATAAAACCGATACTGAGCACCATACCTAACGTGAATGCGATTAGTATCGTCTTAAAGTGATTTATATTTATAGGCATAGAATTCTTTTGAACTGGATCCTCTGGTAATATGCTCACATTATTAAAATTCAGTATATTTGCTACTTCTTGCTTATAAACAGCAGCTGTAGTATTTGCAATTTTATGTGCAATCACAGGATCCATATCCACTACATTTATCCTCATAATTTGAGAGCCTTGTACACTTTCCGTACTTATTTGTCCACTTAATGCACCTGCTGATCTATTTATATTCAATTCAGCAGCTACTTTTTCTAATATTACAGGCTCATTTACCATCGCTTTCAATGTATTCATCGTTTCAGCGTTAGCTTGAACAATTACCCTAGCTGAGGAAGCATACAAAGGCGTTTTCATATACATACTATACAGTGCTCCTCCTACCGTTGTAAGAGTCGTAAACAATAGCAATATCCATACTCTTTTCCATATTACATTAAACAGATTTTTTAAATTTATTTCCTTATTCATTACTTCTCCCCCTCATTTAATACCAATGAGATTTCAGTTAAACGTTCTATAAAAGAACAAAAATAAAATTATTATTTTTATCTTTCGAATATACAAAAGTTTCTAATTAATGATAGTTTAGTTCTTTATATAGAACGAGTCAATACAATTTATTTTCGTTTAACCTCTTCTTAATTTTAGCCCAAAGATTACGACAACATTCTTCATAATTCACTGTAGATAAATGACGAAAATCCCCTATTATTGCATTATCAGGGGGGTTTTCTTTGTATTGAAACGTATTTCAGCAAGGATTTTCAACCCATTTAAATAGGTCACTTTTTCAAATGATATTCATCGCGTATAATTATTAGCAAGTACATTCTTGAATTTGTTTGTCCCATTATATTCCTCCTATAAAAATGCCCGATAAATAAAAAACCCTTGACACATTATGTGTCAAGGGTTTAAGTCTCTTAGTATAGAGACATATATTGATCGCGTTCCCATTGGTGAACTTGCGTGCGGAAGATATCCCACTCAATCTCTTTTGCTTCGATGAAGTGCTCAAGTAAATGATCACCTAGTGCACCACATACTACTTCATTAGATTGTAATGTAACTAATGCTTGCGCTAATGTTGCTGGTAAGTCAACGATGCCAGCTTCTTCGCGCTCTTCTTTTGTCATTACGTAGATGTTACGGTCTACTGCAGCTGGTGGTGTTAATTTGTTTTTAATTCCATCAAGACCTGCTGCTAATAATGTAGCCATTACTAAATATGGGTTTGCAGCTGGGTCAACACTACGTACTTCTACGCGTGTACTAATACCACGAGATGCAGGGATACGTACTAATGGGCTACGGTTTTGTGCAGACCATGCTACGTAACAAGGAGCTTCGTATCCAGGTACTAAACGCTTGTAAGAGTTTACAGTTGGATTTGCTACCGCTGTAAATGCTGGTGCGTGTTTTAAAATACCTGCGATGAAATGACGAGCATCATCACTTAATTGTAAGTCACCGTTTTGATCGAAGAATACGTTCTCACCATTTTTGAATAGTGATAAGTTACAGTGCATACCTGAACCGTTCACACCGTATAATGGTTTTGGCATAAATGTTGCATGTAAACCGTGTTTACGAGCAATTGTTTTTACAACAAGTTTGAATGTTTGAATATCATCACATGAGCGAATTGCACTTGCATATTTAAAGTCAATTTCGTGTTGACCTGGAGCAACTTCATGGTGAGACGCTTCAATTTCAAAGCCCATCTCTTCTAGTTCAAGAACGATATCACGACGACAGTTTTCCCCTAGATCCATCGGCGCAAGGTCGAAGTATCCACCGTTATCGTTTAATTCTAATGTTGGATTTCCTTTTTCATCTACTTTAAATAGGAAGAATTCTGGCTCTGGTCCAAGATTGAAATCTGAGAATCCTAAAGCTTCCATTTCTTTTAACACACGTTTTAAGTTGTTACGTGGGTCTCCATCAAATGGAGTGCCATCTGCATTGTAAATGTCACAAATTAGACGAGCAACTTTACCTTTTTCAGCAGTCCATGGGAAAATTACCCAAGTGTCTAAGTCAGGATATAAATACATATCAGATTCTTCAATACGTACGAAACCTTCAATCGAAGATCCATCAAACATCATTTTGTTATCAAGAGCTTTCGTTAATTGTCTCACTGGAATCTCTACGTTTTTAATTACTCCTAAAAGGTCTGTAAATTGTAAACGGATATACTTTACATTCTCTTCTTCCGCCAAACGGAAAATATCTTCTTTTGTGTACCTAGCCATTATAAATTCCTCCTTAGTCCCTCTAAACACCTTCAGAATCAGTTCTCTTTAGTGAAAAAACCTTGAAATGTCACCTTGTCGCAATGAAGTCCGATTAAATCTACCTGTATGTTGTAGTTCATCTCGAAGTATTTTGCGAAGCTCAGTTTTTGAAATTTCTTTCGTTTCTTCTTTTACTTTCACTGTTTCTGTTTGATTTTCTTTCATTAGTAACACTTGTTTAATACCAGCCATATTCAAGCCTTGATCTAATAAATCTTTAATCTCTAACAACTTATCTACATCGTTAAATGAAAATAATCTACGATTCCCCTTTGTACGGGTTGGAGAAACAAGATTATGCTCTTCATAGTAGCGAATTTGACGTGCAGATAATTGTGTTAAATCCATAACAATACCAATAGGAAACAGCGGGGCAGAACGTCTATCTTCTTTCATTGTTTCAGTTCCTCCTTCGCCTTAACTGCTTCTCATTTTATACCATGTTATGTTTAGTGTCAATAGATGTTAGCTTTTCTTACATGATTTTTTTATAAATTTTTTCATTCTTTTTTCTAATGAAATAAATCATTACTTTCACAAGAAAAAAGCTGTCGAAATCGACAGCTTCCCCTTAAGAAATTGTTAATAATTCTTTTTCAATTAATGCATCAATTGCAGAACAAATCGCAATCTTCACATGTGAATAAGTTAACCCACCTTGCACGTAAGCAACATAAGGGGGACGAATTGGACCATCAGCTGACAATTCAATACTTGCACCTTGAATAAACGTTCCCGCAGCCATAATTACATCATCTTCATAACCCGGCATATAGTTGGCATATGGAGTGAAGTGAGAATTAATCGGAGATGCATATTGAATTGCTTGGCAAAATGCAATCATACGATCTTTATCATCAAATTGAACAGACTGAATTAAATCTGTTCTTGGCGCATTCCACGCTGGTGATGTATTCATTCCTAACTTCTCTAAAAATGCAGCTGTAAAAATTGCACCTTTTAGCGCTTGTCCAGCTACATGCGGCGCTAAGAAGAAACCTTGATACATTTCTTGTAGACTGTATAAAGATGCCCCTGCTTCCGCACCGATCCCTGGAGATGTTAAACGATATGCACACGCTTCAACATACTGTTCTTTACCAACGATATAACCACCAGTTTTAACAATTCCACCACCAGGGTTCTTAATAAGCGAACCTGCCATTAAATCTGCACCAACATGGCATGGCTCTTGCTCTTCAATAAACTCGCCATAACAATTATCTACAAATACAACAACATCTGGTTTAATTTCTTTAACAAACGCTATCATCTCTTTAATTTGAGAAATAGTAAATGACGGACGAGTAGCATAGCCCTTTGAACGCTGAATACCAATCATCTTCGTATTACTATGAATTGCAGCCGCAACAGCTCCAAAATCAACAAGCCCCTCTTCAGTAAGCGGAACTGCATTATAACCAATATTATATTCTTTAAATGAACCTACACCTTTTCCGCGTACACCAACGATTTCTTCTAACGTATCATACGGCTTGCCAGTGATGTACAATAACTCATCTCCTGGACGTAAAATTCCGAATAACGCTGTAGAAATAGCATGCGTACCTGAAATAATTTGTGGACGAACAAGACCAGCTTCCGCTCCAAATACATCCGCATACACTTTTTCTAACGTATCACGGCCAATATCATCATAACCGTAACCTGTTGTCGGAATAAAATGCGAATCGCTAATTTTATGTTTACGAAAACTTTCTAATACACGAAACTGATTACTTTCAATTACTTCATCCGCACGTTTATGTACTTCTGTAATTTGGCTCTCTACTTCTTTTACGATTGGAGCAATTTTTTCTCCATTTTTCAAACGATCAAACATTTTTATTTTCTCCTTCTTCCACTAAAAATCTCTTTAATTGCACATTAAGCGATGAATGAGCAAAAATATACCCTACGCAATCATATACAAATTTATCTTCTAAAAACTCCATCTTTGTTAAAAGTGTTTCCGTTTTTAATAACGTTAACAACTTACCTTCACTCGGAGGAATTTCCACTTGATAACAATTCATTTCTTCCTTCATTTTCGTTTCTATCGCTTCTTTTATATGTAATAAATCATCTTCTTCAAAAGCACTAGTCATTAAGAAGTCACTTTTCGGAAACGGAATAAAGTTTTGATGTAATTCATCTTTTTTATTATATAACGTAATAATAGGAATATGATTAATTTCAAGTTCTGACAATAATTGTTTTACTGTTTTTTCATGCCCTACATAATTAGGATCTGCAGAATCAACTACATGTAAAATAACATCCGCTTCACCAGCCTCTTCTAATGTCGAACGAAAAGCCGCAATTAATGATGTAGGTAAATCCTGTATAAAACCAACCGTATCAGTTAGTAATACTGTATAACCAGAAGGTAACGGCATTTTCCTTGTCGTCGGGTCTAGCGTTGCAAACAACAAGTTTTCTTCAAATGTATCAGCTTCCGTCAACCTATTAAACAACGTAGATTTTCCCGCATTCGTATATCCTATTAACGAAACTTGAAATACTTTATTATCTTTTCTTCTCTCACGATATCTTTTCCGATGTTCCACAACAACTGCAAGTTGTTTCTTTATTTCATCAATACGTGATCGAATATGACGACGATCCGTCTCTAGTTTCGTCTCACCTGGTCCCCTCGTCCCAATACCACCACCAAGACGTGATAAAGACAATCCTTGCCCCATAAGACGCGGCATTGTATATTGCAACTGAGCTAATTCTACTTGAAGCTTACCTTCCCTCGACTTCGCACGTTGCGCAAAAATATCTAATATGAGTTGCGTTCGATCAATTACCCTCGCATCTAATACCGAGGATAAATTCCGAATTTGACTCGGCGTTAATTCGTTATTAAATACGATAACATCCGGTTCTAACTCTTCAGTTAACATTGTAAGCTCTTCTAATTTACCCTTACCTATATACGTCGCCGGATGAAACTTCGGTCGTTTTTGCGTTGTAGACACTAACAATTCTGCTCGCGCAGTCTTCGCTAGCGATGCAAGCTCTTTCATGGAATGCATAAATTTTTCATCATCTTCTTGCGGCAATTGACAGCCCACTAATATGACTTTTTCTTTTTCTTCCATCAAATATGTTCACTCATCCTTTTCGAAATTTAAACCTTCTAATATAATAGCAGAGGAAGCACATTTCATCTAGTTAGCGGGGGAGAAAATTCATGGCATGGGAGATTTTTAGCATCATAGGCACAATCGCTTTCGCACTAAGCGGAGCCATCGTTGCAATGGAAGAGGATTATGATATTTTCGGGGTGTATATTTTAGGAATGGCAACCGCATTTGGGGGAGGTGCCCTTCGTAATTTATTAATCGGTTATCCGATTGTCGCGTTTTGGCAACAAGACATGTTATTCCAAATCGCACTTTTATCAATGACAATTATTTTTCTTTTTCCAAATAAATTAATTAGACACTGGAAAAAGTGGGAAAACATCACTGATGCTATCGGCTTATCAGCATTTGCCGTACAAGGGGCATTATATGCTCAGAAATTAAATTTACCAATTAGCGCTACGATCGTAGCAGCTGTTTTAACTGGCATTGGCGGCGGTATTATCCGCGATCTTTTAGCCCGTAGAAAACCTCTCGTCCTTCGAGCTGAAGTATATGCTTTTTGGACGATTCTAGCAGGTTTCTTAATCGGCGCTCAAATTATTGTTAGTGATTGGGCTTTATACACCTTATTCATTTTAATTGTTTGCTTCCGCATGGTTTCTATTCACTACAAATGGCATTTACCGCATAGACGTATAGACACAAACGAACGTTCAGTGCATAAATAGCAATCCAACCTCTTTACAGAACGTAAAGAGGTTTTTCTTTTCTAACGAGTTTTTCTTTACATAATGTTTATACTAATCCTCAAAGCGAGGTGAATACAAATGACAAACCATGTTAATAAAGGTGCTCAAAAAAGCTCAGTAGGTCAAATTGGACATGACCCTAATTCTGCACACGAAAAAAGTGCTAAAATGGAACGTTTCCATAAATCTTATCAAGACAAAGCAAAAAAAGAGTAACAGCACTTATACAAAAAACAGACGCACAGTTTACGTACTGTGCGTCTCCTCTTCAAGCATCAAATCACTACTTGATATCCCAATTAAATCATATTTATCATACGTATCCTCTTGCAACAAGCGCATAGCCTGTGTACGAATCGATTTTTCAACAATATTCCGTACATATCTTCCATTACTAAACGATGTAATTTGCGATGAGTACTTTACAGCATGTAAATGATCTCTAAATTTCCATTCAGCCTCTTTCGATAACTGGTATTCACGTTCTTCATACATCCTCTTCCCTATTTCTAACAGCTGATTTACCGAGTAATCCGCAAATTCAATTATAAATGGAAAACGGGATTGCAGACCTGGATTTAATGAAAGAAAGTGATTCATCTCTCTTGAATATCCAGCTAAAATTAATACAAAACCGTGTTGTTTATCTTCCATATGTTTCACGAGCGTATCAATTGCTTCTTTTCCAAAATCTTTTTCTCCCCCTCGGGCTAATGAATACGCCTCATCAATAAACAAAATGCCTCCCATTGCTTTTTTTATTAAATCTCTTGTTTTTTGAGCTGTATGACCGATATATTCTCCTACAAGATCCGCACGTTCAGCTTCAACTAAGTGCCCTTTTGATAGAATATTCATCTCAAACAACAATTTCCCTATCATTCTAGCCACAGTTGTCTTCCCTGTACCTGGATTCCCTTTAAACAACATGTGGAGTACTTGCTTCTCAGACTTCAACCCTATTTCTTGTCTTTTTTTGTTTACATAAATCCAAGCATATATTTCTTTTATTATCTTTTTTATATCATCCATCCCAACGAGCTTTCCCATCTCTTCTTCAATTCTTTGCAGCATCTCATGTTTCGTAGTAGTTTCACTTGAAATTACCGTTTTATTTTCCGCGGCCGGTAAAGAAATTTTCTTTCGATGATTTAACACAATGTTAATTTGATTATTATTTTTCTTTCGCATCGATTGTTCCATACACTCACCTCATTTTATCCTGCATGAACAAGCAGTAAGACTCCCACCTCAAAATTCAGCAAACGCGAGGAAGTTAGACGAGAGATAGCTACCCGTAAATGCCCGATTGGTTCAACTAATAATCAAGGGAGATGAACAAATACCCCACTGATTAAAGTTTCACTTTATCCACTCACCAAATATTATTATTCCTGTCTCCCTTGCAAATGACTATTTTCAGAAAAGTTTGCTATAATATAAGAAATAATGAAGGTGGTGGGACTATGGAGACAACGGAATTCCATGATACAATACAAGCCTTTTCTATTTTTTTATTGAATAAAGGCCGAAAACCTTCAACCATTAAACGTTACGTTTATGACATTGAAGATTTCGGACATTGGTTAGAAAAAAACAAAAAGCTCCCTTCCAGTAATATATGGGCTACACTTTGTACAAAAGACTATGAAGATTACTTTTCCGACTTAAAAAAGAATCGACATTACTCAGAGAAAACGATGCACCGTGTATTTATTGTATTAAATAGAATGCATCACTTTCTAAACATCCCTAATCCATTAAAGAACATGGAAATTTCTATTCAACCAGACCGCACACTTCGTAATGAGGATTTCATTTCATCTGATGAAGAAAAAAGATTAAAACATATAGTCACTTCATTAGAAGGACTTTCAGAAAAACAGCGTCCTGTGCGCCCTTTATTAATGGATCGTAATATCGCTATTTTAAATTTATTAATCGACTACGGATTATCCTTACAAGATCTTACAGCATTAACTATGCAGCACGTCCACTTTGAAACGAACACATTATCTATCCCAGCAACCGCAGGGATAGAAAGAACAATTACATTAACTAGCGAAGACAAAAAACAACTATATACTTATTACAAAAGCATCCCAGAGCCCGTTCGTCCAAAATACCATAGTAATGATCCATTATTTATTGCCTTTGATTTTAATCGCGGAACATACAGATGGGTATACGAAAATGATGCACCAAAGGGATTAACAGAAATCGCTATCCAAAAAATGATTCGCCTTGAAGTATCTAGAGCTAATTTACGTAAAGGAATCTCAGGACAACACTTTCGTAACACCTATATTTTAAACTTAATAAAAAAAGAAACTCCAGAATCAGAAATTATAAAACTAGTTGGATTTAAATCAAAAGTTTCACTCAAACGATATTATCAATACGCAGAAAATAGAAAAAACGCCTTATCCTAAGGCGTTTTTTCTATTTTTTCTTTAAACAAACGATTTTACTATGACCATTTAACTAATTTTTGCATCTACTATGATGAGTTTCGTTCATATCCTCATGAGAAAGGAGAGATTTAATGTCTCATTTTAACGACAGTCAGAACAAATTCTCCAAACCATGCTTTCCAAGTAGCGCCGGACGAATCCCAAATACTCCATCCATCCCAGTTACTAAGGCACAACTTAGAACATTCCGCGCAATCATTATCGATCTAACAAAAATAATTCCAAAACTTTTCGCAAATCCATCTCCTCAAAATATTGAAGATCTAATCGATACATTGAACTTACTAAGTAAATTTATTTGTTCACTAGACGCTACTTCCTCCCTGAAAGCACAAGGGTTAGCTATTATTAAAAATTTAATAACTATATTAAAAAACCCAACCTTCGTAGCAAGCGCTGTATTTATTGAGCTTCAAAATCTAATTAATTATTTACTATACATTACAAAACTATTCCGAATTGACCCTTGCACACTTCAAGAGCTTCTTAAATTAATAGCAGCATTACAAACTGCTTTAGTTAATTCTGCTTCATTCATTCAAGGACCTACTGGACCTACTGGGCCAGCGGGTGCTACTGGCGCCACTGGATCTCAAGGGCCTCAAGGTAACACGGGTGCTACTGGCGCCACTGGACCTCAAGGGCCTCAAGGTAACACGGGCGCTACTGGTGCCACTGGACCTCAAGGGCCTCAAGGTAACACGGGCGCTACTGGTGCCACTGGATCTCAAGGACCTCAAGGTAACACTGGCGCTACTGGTGCCACTGGATCTCAAGGGCCTCAAGGTAACACGGGCGCTACTGGTGCTACCGGATCTCAAGGACCTCAAGGTAACACGGGCGCTACTGGACCTCAGGGTGTTCAAGGTAACACTGGTGCTACTGGTGCTACCGGATCTCAAGGACCTCAAGGTAACACGGGCGCTACTGGACCTCAGGGTGTTCAAGGTAACACGGGTGCTACTGGTGCTACCGGATCTCAAGGACCTCAAGGTAACACGGGTGCTACTGGTGCTACCGGATCTCAAGGACCTCAAGGTAACACGGGCGCTACTGGACCTCAAGGTGCTCAAGGTAACACGGGTGCTACTGGTGCTACCGGATCTCAAGGACCTCAAGGTAACACGGGCGCTACTGGACCTCAGGGTGTTCAAGGTAACACGGGTGCTACCGGTGCTACTGGCATAGGAGTTACCGGACCTACCGGACCTTCTGGTGGGCCTCCTGGACCTACTGGACCTCAGGGCGTTCAAGGTAATACAGGTGCTACTGGCGCCACTGGACCTCAAGGCATTCAAGGTAACACGGGTGCTACTGGTGCCACTGGTGCCACTGGACCTCAAGGTGTTCAAGGTAACACGGGCGCTACTGGTGCCACTGGACCTCAAGGTGCTCAAGGTAACACGGGTGCTACTGGACCTCAAGGTGTTCAAGGTAACACGGGTGCTACTGGACCTCAGGGTGCTCAAGGTAACACGGGTGCTACTGGTGCTACTGGACCTCAAGGTGCTCAAGGTAACACGGGTGCTACTGGTGCCACTGGACCTCAAGGTGTTCAAGGACCAGCGGGTGCTACTGGACCTCAAGGTGCTCAAGGACCAGCGGGTGCTACTGGACCTCAGGGCGCTCAAGGTAACACGGGTGCTACTGGACCTCAAGGTGTTCAAGGTAACACGGGTGCTACTGGTGCCACTGGACCTCAAGGTGTTCAAGGTAACACGGGTGCTACTGGTGCCACTGGACCTCAGGGCGCTCAAGGTAACACTGGTGCTACTGGACCTCAGGGTGCTCAAGGACCAGCGGGTGCTACCGGTGCCACTGGACCTCAAGGTGTTCAAGGTAACACGGGTGCTACTGGACCTCAGGGTGTTCAAGGTAACACGGGTGCTACTGGTGCCACTGGACCTCAAGGCGTTCAAGGTAACACGGGTGCTACCGGTGCTACTGGACCTCAGGGTGTTCAAGGTAACACTGGTGCTACTGGTGCTACTGGACCTCAGGGTGTTCAAGGTAACACGGGTGCTACCGGTGCCACTGGACCTCAAGGTGTTCAAGGTAACACGGGTGCTACTGGACCTCAGGGTGCTCAAGGTAACACGGGTGCTACTGGTGCTACTGGACCTCAAGGTGCTCAAGGACCAGCGGGTGCTACCGGTGCCAC
>NZ_VLTE01000166.1:0-274 GCF_007558965.1 Bacillus sp. HY001
AATTTATTTTTTTATTACCTACCTAGTAAGGGTTTTATTTAAACTCGTACATACAATACAATCGTAGTCACCTATTTTCATCATTAGCCTTGGCCATAAAGCGCCTCTCTCCCAAGGTACTCTTTAATTTTAAATAAGGATTTTGAAGAATATATTTTACCTCAAGACAACTAGAAGACTTTTCTAATTCTATTTTCTGCTTCAAACCACTATAAACATATATGTATAACTATTTTCTATAGAAAACCAACTCAACTTTGACAGAGGCTCCCAA
>NZ_VLTE01000167.1:0-2499 GCF_007558965.1 Bacillus sp. HY001
ATCGGCTCAAAGAAGCCCTTTCACAAATGAAACAAGACGCAACTTGCTTCTACAACTCAACCACAACACAAAAAAGGTGTGGGAATAAACGGAATCAATTAAACAATAAATATAGTTATATATTAATCTATTTTTATATCATATTCAATTGTTTTAAGGAAACAAAAATAAGAAGGGAATTTATATATAGTTGTTTTATGTACCATATAATAATGCCCCTGTTTCAACGTTTATAAATCCCCTCTTATTTCAGTTCTTGTTGTTACACCATGTACTGCATTTCAAAATAAAGTTTTTCTGGTTTTTGATTTTGGTCTAAATGACATAGTATTTCTGGAATGGTTTGTTCTTCTACTTCCATACTTTCCATATAAGACATACTTTCGTTTTCTTGAACTTTTTTAAAAATGGAAGTAGGTAGTTTGTCTGCAGAAAACACACCCATTTTGCTTCCTAACTTTTGTTCGGATGCAGCGTTGTAGAAAATTTCGTTCACAATGACCTCATTATCATCTGGATCATACATGTACCCTCGTTGTATACGTAGCAATTTGTTACTCCTTTCAAATATATTCCTTTACACGAATGTTTATATTTGTATATATTGTTTTTCTGTATAAAGGTGTCAAAGAATATTATTTCGTAAAATCCGTAATTTGTATAGAGGGAGATACAGGATAATTCGTTTTCTTAAATTTTTTTTAAATATTCCACGCTTTTTTATATAACAAACAAGCCACCCTTTAAAATGAATCAATAGCTTGTAAGGGCGGCTTAGTTTGTTGCGAATAGCTTTGTATTTAATTGTTTAATCTCTCCTTCTGCAAGGGGCTGGTAAAATGCATGTTGTAATCCTTGTATATGCAAGGTTTCTCCTATACATAACAATACTTTACCAGGGAGCAGGTCGAGTAATAGTTCATTATTAATTTGCTTTGCTTGGTTTTCAGTAGAAACATAGATAACTAACACTGTAGGATTGTTTCCTAAATCTTGCATAATAACATCTTTTCCTGATTCTACGAAATCTTTCCATCGAGCAATAATTCGTTTTAAACGATCCTTTTTATCTGTTAGTAGAGTGGAGTATACAACGAAATTAAATATGTGATTTACTCCGCCTTGCACTGCAAAACTTAAAGGAGGGGTAAAAACCCCTTTACTAATAGATGGATGCATAATATGACCTAAAAACGATGGAGCATAACGCAGGTGGCAGATTAATTCTATATCGTGCCAATAACGTAAGTGAACATATTTACCGTGATTATCAATTCGTTCTGGGGCAAAGAAGAACATATTTCCTTGCCAGTATTTTAAAAATTTGTAACCATTGTCGGATAACGTATATGTTTCTTCAAAGATCTCCATTTCAAAACTCTCCACTTGCCATTTTTCAATTAGACGGTAGTAAAGTAATCCTTGAAGTGCATCATTTATTTTCTTACGAGAATATTTATCCTTAAATAAATATAATAAATGATTAAATCGAACAGATGTATGAACACCAATGAAAGCAAGTAAGGTATACTGTTCTTCTGTTAAACGCTGCTTAAACTTAACCAATTCGTCAAAAGAATGGAATACATAGGTTTTATCCAGTTCATGTATCCGATATATTTGAAGTCCCTGTACATCCTCACTTGATAAATGAGGAATAGAAGGGACATAAGTGGGCAATTGTTTCTCTATTGTACGCATAGTCATCCATTAAAATTGGAAAATTGACGAATTAGTTTTTTTACTTTGTCCCTGCGGATAATTTAGGATACGCACTGTACCTTTTCTATTTTTCGCGTCGATATTAAGCAGCTCACATGTAACAATCGTTTGATTTTTCGCATCTTCTACAGTTGGATTAGCAAGATTACGGCTCTTAAGTCCTTTAAACTGAATTCCTGGTGCAACCTCTACGAAAATACCCGCAATAGCGTCTACCCCTACAATTTTACCTACAAATCGGTCACGGCGTTTCTTTAGTTCTAACAACTTTTCAATTGGATCTGTTTCTAGTTTCTTTTTATTTCCTCTAAATTCATAACGGCCATTCTTTTCCCCTACTTTATCGATGATAAGTTCTACAACATCACCAATGACAATATCCTCCGGACGGACGAATGTATAGGACCAGTGTGAGTACCGTACACCTATTGTTACACCGTGTACTTCAACTAAGACTGTTTGTGCAGATGGGATATGTCCTGAAACGGTTCCTGTGTATACCTTGTTGCCCTCTTGCGCTGTCACTTCTTCATATAATCTTTTTTGAAGTGCCAATTCTCCTGCAGTGATAGATACAACAGCAAAGTTGCCTTCCTCCGTTTTTTGGAAGTGTTCAATGATTAAAGGCTTGGTTCTACCAACTAGCCATTGAGGATTTTTAGGAACATTTATACCTGCCTCTGTAATGGGGCAATATGCTGTTGTATGAGTACCAATTTGCATTGTAAGTACTTGTATACGCTCAGACTTTCCGTTTTTAGTTGGGAATAGCTTTTC
>NZ_VLTE01000168.1:0-991 GCF_007558965.1 Bacillus sp. HY001
AGTTACTTGAATCATAACAATATAGCTACTGTAAAAGAAGTGGACACTGCTATGCAAGCCGATATGAACTACTGGGGCATGCAATCAAACTCTGTGCAAGCCATTCGTAGAGCCTTGTATGCAGAAGTAAAGAGCTTTTTTAAAGCGTTGGAACAGTGGAAGAAATATCCTGAGAAGTTCACAGGGCGTCCTAAGTTTCCGAATTATTCTCGTTCCACTGAAAAACGAATCATTGAAATCTATCAAATTCCAAAAGTGGATGAAAACGGATATTGGATGATTCCGATGAGTGTGGCATTCAGAAAAAAATTCGGTTCCATTCAAATACGTATGCCGAAAAACTTAAGACATAAAAAAATTTCATACATTGAGATTGTACCGAAGCAAAAAGGTCGGTTCTTTGAGGTGCATTATACATATGACATGCACGTTTCTCAAATGAAGCAACAATCCACGACTACGAGTAACGCTTTGAGTTGCGATTTAGGTGTAGATAGATTAGTAAGTTGCGTAACCAATACAGGTGATGCCTTCTTAATTGATGGAAAAAAACTAAAATCCATAAATCAATACTTCAACAAAATGATATGTAACCTCCAACAGAAAAATATGGACAATGGAATTTCAAAACGTATTGTAACGAATAAAATGGCCGCACTTTGGCATAAACGAGAAAGACAAATAAACGGTTACATTGCACAAACGGTAGGCCTATTGTTCAAAAAAGTGAATGAATTCGATATAGATACGATTGTTGTAGGGTATAACGCTGGTTGGAAACAAAACTCTCATATGGGGAAAAAGAATAATCAAAAGTTTGTTCAAATCCCGTTCCATAAACTGATTGCAGCAATTGAGAATAAATGTGTAAAAGAAGGCATCCGATTTTTCAGACAAGAAGAAAGCTATACTTCAAAAGCCAGTTTCCTAGACAAAGATCCGGTTCCAGTTTGGTCTAAGGATAATAGAGCCCAATATTATTTTAGCGGCA
>NZ_VLTE01000169.1:0-2383 GCF_007558965.1 Bacillus sp. HY001
CCAATTAAAATACTGATTAATAAGCAAGAATACTATATTCTTCTCAAATTACCTATACCTATATTTTCACTATTTTATTATGATATCAACATTTATTTAAAGAGGTTTATACAAAGTGAATAAGTGGAACTTTTAGAAAGGGAAGACGTGCTTTCGTTTTCTCTTTCTAAATTCACATAATTTTCAAATATTAAAACCTAAATGTTAATGTTTGATATATAATGAAATCAACCCGTAGCTAGAGTGTTTGCTCCGATTCAAATTATGAGATAGCTTGTTTCACTTTTTTTATATTATCCACAAAAAAACTTGTAGGGGTTCCTACAAGTTTTTTACAATACTAATATGTCTGCCTCAAAAATCAAATGATTAAGAACATAATTCAATGGTAAAAACCACATTTTAAAATAAACATCCTAAAAAATTACAATAAGTTAGATCTTTCAGTTAATCTTTTATTTATTTGAATCATTTTTTCATCATCTTTCGGTTGCCTTAGCCAATATAACCATTCAGGTATTAATATTGACCTTATTCTATTATAAATAAAAATTGCATCTTGATATTCTCTACATGCACTTGCATTAATCTCAGATAAATTCCCAGTATCAAATTTGTTAATAATACTATTTCCTAATGCCTCTAATTTATTTGATTGCTTCTTCAATTCATCGGATGTTTTAAAACCATAAATTAATATAGACATCGAAGGTAATAATATTTTTATGATATATTCTTGCATTGACATATTCACAAAAAATCCAAATGCAATAGTTAAAATTAGATATAACCCAGAAACTGCAAATAATAAAATTGAAAAATTACGTTTTAATGAAATTGCCCACATCAAATTACTTCGTTGAGCTAAAATTACATTAACATAGAAGTGTTTTGAAGATAATCCCCCATACCAGTTTTTTAGTTTTTCTTCATCTCCTTTAAATTCAGATGAAAAATCCCTAATGTCCTCAGGAGAAATTTGATTACCTACAAGCACATTGTTCCATCTTATATTAAATAGGTTAATATCAAATTTTTCTTGTATCTTAGCTCCTTTTTCAATATAGCCACTTTCTAGCTTCTCGATTTGATAAGCAATTAACAACCACATGGAACCTATTACTGAGAACCAGACACCAGCATTCGATGTTCCAGTGCTCCCGCGATTAAATAAATAAATACTTATTGAGAGTATCGGAATAAATATACTAATACATATTCTTACCGCATAAAATGTTTTTGACTTGTTATAGCAATATCTCATTGCTCTCAAGAGCTCTATATTTTCTTCACTGTTTTGCTTCTCTAACACCCTTACACCATCCTAATCTTCATGTGATGGGAACTCATCACCAAAAACTTTTTTCCAACATTCTATAGCTTCTTTATGTTGTCCTAAATTCTCATACCTTATAGCCAAATCTATGTTTTCAAAGCATCCACTAGATTGGTTACTAATGGAAAACTTAGTATTATAATCCAATGTATTTAAATCCCCTTGTATCCCTTTGGGATCGTAATGACTATTGTATATAGAGGTTTTTAAGTATTCGAAAAATCCTCTTAGCTCTTGTTTCATGCCGTTCCAATAAAATTTATTTTGAAAATAATCCAAAACAATATTTTCCATTAAGTAAGAAGATATTTTTTTAGAACAGTTAGTATTCCAGTACTTTATAACACGAATAAGACCTAATACATTCCCATCAAATTTTTGGTTCGTTTCAGTCGCTCTTTCATTATCAATTCTGGGATCAGTTTTTTTCCAGTTTCCACTACCATCTGGTATAATATAATAACTTTTTCCATAAGCATTCTCTGAAGTAATAAAAGCTGGTACAATATCAAAAACCCAATCATAAGTTGAGAGCTCTAAAGTTGTTGCTTCTTGTCTTCTATGAATTTCTGCTTTTTTGTATTGTGGAATTATTGATAAACTACTCTTAATCTTTTCTATTACTCTAATTGAATTTAGTGTACCATCATCATTAACTAACTTCCTTAACTTATCTGCATCCTCCGGGACGTTTAATACTATTTTATCTGCGTATTCCGTATACGTCGTTCCTTCACCTGTAAAAACTAGCATAAGATCGATATCGTCAAGTGGACGTATTTTTGTTCTTCTTCTAAAAGATCCAAAACCAATAATTTCTTTCCCTGCATAAAGCTTCGGGAAATTTTCAACAACTTTAGGAAAATTTTTTAAATTCCCATACAACCAATCTCTACTATTTCTAGCAATTCCAGTTTGTTCGCTATCTAAGTCCACAGAATTTTTAATAAAATTATCGTATGCACTATTTGCTGTTTTTACCAATTGAAAAATCCCCTCTTCTTCATTTATTAAAACTCTCCACTAATATGTATATTGGTATATTCA
>NZ_VLTE01000170.1:0-449 GCF_007558965.1 Bacillus sp. HY001
TCCTAAAGTAGAGTATCAACTGAGTGAAATTGGTTTACTTCTAGAACCCGTTGTAAACTCTATCTGTGATTGGGGAGATGATTTCAGAGAATTTTTAGCGAAAGATTCTAATAAAAAATCAGTTGAATAAAATCTAAGTTGATTCAAATTGGTAAGAGGATATACAGAGGCTGTAAACAATCCATTTCCATAAAAATCGATACAAATGTTAGGATAACGAAGGAATCGAATAATAATACTCAATTTTCTTATGTATACGATTTACACTCAAAAGAGGAAGAAATTCTTAAATGATGTGTTTGAAACATCTAAAAAACCACGAAACGCTTTCATATCAAGGTGTTTCGTGGTTTTTTTCATTTTCTCAACCCTTCTCTTCCCCTTTTCTTTTAAGTGTATTTTTCTATAAATCAATTTTCTTATTGAGCTTTATTCCATAAATAGAAGTG
>NZ_VLTE01000171.1:0-1868 GCF_007558965.1 Bacillus sp. HY001
CCATATTTAAAACATGAATCATACGAGGCAATGTTAGCTTTGCTTCTTCTAGTAGTTGTAATTCTCTTTTAATTGCTATTGCACCACGAGGGTTGCCGTTTAACACATGAATTACAAGGTCTGATTGGTATAGGATTGGATAACTCAGAACCTCAGATAATTCAGTTGGTACTGATAGAATGATAGAATCGTATTCTGTATCTACAAGTGATTCTATAAATGTCGTTACAAACAGTTCTTTGTTTTGAATCTCTGGGAATTGAGCTAAGTTATAACCTGATGGAAACACTAGAAAATCCATCTTATCGTGCAATTTTTGCATCAACCTTGGATTCATTTTTCTCTCTAATAAATCTTGCTTGGTACAAATATATTGCGAGAGATTGTATTCATTTTCTTTTCTTACAAGTTCTAAGATGTTTTTACTATCGTGGCTAAGACCAGTTCCAACCGCAAAGCTAGGTCTTACTTGGTCTGCTTCAACATAAAGCACCTTTTTCCCTAAATGAGCTAATTCATTTGCCATCGCAATACTTAATGTGCTTTTCCCTACATTTTCGTTTGTTGCATAAAAGGCAATGATTCTTGCTTGCCGCTCCATCTTAATAACCCCTTTCTTACTTAGATTCATTCAGATACTGTGCTACATACTCTTTTACATTTTTAGAAATTGGATTAGTCGAATGCTTCTCTACATAGTCTAAAATGTTCTTTTGATCAGATATTTGTGAGAATCCTTCAGCTGGTTCTAATTCTTTCCCTGTTTGCTCCACCTTTTGTCCAACTGCAACAGGAATGACATCTCCAAGTGTTTTTGCACGATTTAAGTATTGAAGTTGTTCAGGGGAAACAGCCAGTGTGTATAATCGCGTTACTTTAGGCTTTTGTTTTCCTTCTTGTTCCTCTTTTGATTCTTTCTTTTCTAGCACAAATGCATCTTCTGTATTGCTATCTTTTGCAGCCGTCACACGTACACGTTGGAACAGACCACCAAAGACAACCTTCTCATTGTCTCCTTCTTTCACAACTTGTTTGAAATACAAGTCCACATACGTGTTTGGGATAATACTATTCCCCGAACTTGTTTCCAAATCAACGAGTAACGGAAAAGCAACTTCTCCATCTTTCAAATTTAAAATAGCAGAGTCCGGTAACTCCTCTTTCTTTACTACTTTGTTTTTAAAGAGATAGCTATTTTCTGTAATGGGTTGCCCATCATTTGTCCACTTACCTACAACCTCTTTTTTATTTACACGTAATGCATTTGGGGGAATCGCATCACCAGGTAAAGTTCGTTCCACTAGCATGTCTTCTTTAATTTCTGTATGTGCAGGTATATCCTTTGCGGCTACAACAATCTTTGTTGGTTTTACAGCATTTTCTACTGCGAAATGATTGTATCCATAGATACCCGCTACTGTTGCAGCGGCTAGACCTACCGCAACAATCTGCTTCTTTTGAAACTTAGATGGCTTCAATGTTTGTATTCCTCCTTATGTAGCCTTTAAACGCAAAAAAAGGACACACCTATGGCATAATGCGCCTTAGGTGTGTCCTTTTAGCTAATCTAAAGTCTATATGAAAATGTTGGATTTGGTTTCTTTAATATTACAATTTCAATATTATGATATATAGAGTTATATGTCAATCATTTCTAAAAAAAATATTATTTTTACCATTTCAAACCTCTGATTTCAAAACTCAAAAACCCTTAAAAACATTGTCATATCAAGGTTTTTAAGCTATTAACCCACCCGTAAATATGGTATAATTAATATAACGTAACTGAATATTTCAGGGTGGTTGGTTGCTATCCTTTCTCTTTCATTTTATGGAGAAAGGAGGTGATCGCATGGAAATACTTTTCA
>NZ_VLTE01000017.1:0-117533 GCF_007558965.1 Bacillus sp. HY001
TCTTCTGTTCTTCTGCTTTTTTCTCTTCTTCTACTTTCTTCTCTTCTACCTTCTTCTGTTCTTCTGCTTTTTTCTCTTCTTCTACTTTCTTCTCTTCTTCTACTTTCATTTGAGCTTCCGCCTCTATCGCATCATTTAATTGTTGGTGTAGAATCTGAATTTGTTCATCAATCACTTGCAAACTAACTTCTTTCACAATATAATCGCGCTTCTCTTTTATACTTTGAAAACCTTCATTCACATATACGGCCACTTGTTGAATCGATTCACTTTTATTCACTTTTAATTCTTCTTGTATTTGATTATAAGGAGCTTCTATTGCAGTATATACATTTTGTAGCGCTTCCTCATCAGAAGCAATTTTCTCACGTCCTTGTTGCCATACTACAATTGCCTGTTCTATTTCTTCTATAGAAGTTATTGTCAGCTTCCCCTTCATTTCTCCATACTCATGCTCAATAGACTGTTTATGTTTCTCAGCTTCCTCTTTTAACGTATCAACTGTTTTTGGAAATATAATCGCTGTAGAAAGAGCCGCTTCCACTTTCGTTTCATGAATAAATGCAGCTTCTGTATACGTCATTATTTGAGAGCCTAAATAAAACGTAATGGAGCACATACAAGGCAATATAAGCATCTTTTTTAATTTGCGAGGTGTTTTCAGCATCTTAATCTCTCCCATCGAACAAGATGTTCTTTATACAGAACGTTATTTTTATTATAATAAAGAACGATATAAAATGATAGCTATATACTAGAAAAATAGAAAAAGGACTATCTATTTAATAGTCCTTTTTCATATTATTTTGCTTCACCTTCTGTTTGCTGTGCCTCAAACGTCCAATTTAATTGTAACTTATCGCCTTGGAATTCATTTTGGTCTTTCTTTGTATCATTAACAAATTCGAATTTCACTGTGAATTTATCAGATTTACCTGCTGAAATACCTTTTTCATCCCAGAACCAAGCAGCTAAATCATTATCTACTGCTGTAAGTGTATCACCTTTCAATTTATCTAGCGTTGTTTCTTTTACGATTGTTTCATGCTTGTCTACATTTTTTAAGAATGTTACTTTAATATGTTTACCAAAATCATCTTTATTATCTTTCTTCACATCTTCTACTTTATAATCTGTTTTTAATAGAACCTTTTTAATATCTAAAGATCCTTTATTTTCTAGTTTAAAATCTCTTTTAATCGTATCCCCAGGTTTTAAATTTGATACATCAACAACTGTTGTTGGATTTAATGCCAAATCCAGTGTACCAGCCGCAAATGTATTGTTTGACACTTCTTTATCGCTGAAAAATGCAAATGTTCCTCCGCCAACTAATGCAGCTCCTAATACAGCTGATGCGATACCCATTCCTAATTTTTTCTTTAAAGTCATGTCCATATCCCCTTAATATATATTTGTTAACTTCCAAAATGGAAAGTATAACCAAACGAACTAGACGGAGTGCTCTACTTTTTTCTCTTTCTTTTCCCCGTCAATGCTACGAATTGCGCCAAAAATAGAAATCGCGGAATAGCCTAGTAAAAAGACCCCTGGAATAATAAGAAGCAATGCAGCTCCAGCCTTCGAACTAGCATAATTTAATGCATATCCTGCATAAGGAACTGTAATATCTGCATATTTCCCAATGACATTCTCCGCAAGTACTGGTGCTAAATCAGGGCCATTATTGTTATCCCCTTTTGTTTCATACATTACTTTTCCATTTGTATCTTTCACACCGATAATACGGTGAGTGATAATTTTTTCATCTTTCTCTTTAAAGGTAATAACATCACCTTTTTGATATTTAGAACCATCTTTCGTTGGCTCTATCGCAATGATTGATCCTGTTAAAAATGTCGGTTCCATCGATCCTGATAACACTGATTTAAATTGATATCCCATCACCGTTGGATCTCCACCACTCGCTTTTGACGAAATAACTACAAAAGCTAAAAAAACCATTAATGCAAATAAAACAAATGAGATAACGTTGCTAATAATCTTCCAAACGAATTTCATCCTCTCTCTCCCTCTCCGTTGTTTTATATTATTCGAAGTATATAATATCTATATCGTTCTCTAACAAGAACACAACTAAATAATATAACGAACAGCAAATAAATGCAATAAGAAAATTTACAATTATTAGTTATTTTTTTATATACAAAAAAGACTGTGACAAAGTCTCTTCACAGTCTTTTTACTAGTAATTTATTTTTCTTCTGATTTCATTCCTGCTGTATTTCGGCGCAGCACGACAAATAAAATGGCTCCAAATAATACAGCGGCACCTATCCCAATGCTTATTATTTTCACATTTGATTCCTTTACTTCAGGCGTAGCCGTATCCTTTTTAGGCATCGCAAAAGTAACATCTTCTTTCGAAAGAACATTTACCGTCGCAATTGTTTGATTATTTTTCGTAATATCAACTGCACCAACTACCTCACCACGATGAATTCCTTTATGATATAAAGAATCTTTATCTAAAGAAGCCGCACGGAAAACCGTCCTTACATTTTTCCCTTCATCTTTCTTAAGCATAAGTTCTGCACTTTGTTCAAGTTCGCTATCAATATCTTTATTTAAATACGTTGTCTTTTGATGCCAACTATGTTTATCTAGTACAGTTTGCTTCACAAATTGACCGAAAGAATAGTCCGCCATCTGCTTCAAATCTTCATAAATTTCAGGTCTTTGAGAAGCCATTACTACATTTATAATACGATTTCCATCCTTCTCATTTAATAAAACGAGCGTATTGCGCGCTTCATTTGTAAAACCCGTCTTCCCGCCAATGCTATATGGATTTTCAAAATAAGTAGACTTGTTAAAAATAGACACCGTCTGCCTAGATGTCGTAACTGTCGTTCTTTTCGTATTCATCGCTTGCAAAATTTCAGGATACTTTTGCACACCTCTCGTAATCATAGCCATATCAAATGGTGTTGTATAATGATTCGGATCATGCAATCCATTTGGTGTGACAAAGTGACTATCTGTAGCCCCTAATTGCTTCGCTTTCTCATTCATCATATGAGCGAAATTTTCAACACTTCCGCCAATCCGCTCTGCAATCGCATACGACACATCATTCGCACTCAGTACCATTAAAATCATAAGCGCAGTATTACGATTAATCGTCTCACCAGGTTGAAACTCAATTTGATAATTACTCTTCTCTTGATCTAATGCTAATTGTGAAAACGTAAATTGATCCTCTGGCTTCGTATGCTCCATAAGTAAAATCGCTGTTAACACTTTCGTCATACTCGCTGGAAATGCGCGATGATGTGCATTTTTGTCATACAAAACATCTCCTGTTTTCGCATCAATCGTAGTTGCAAACTGACTAAAAACATTCGGTCCTTCCGCAGGTGGTGGTGCCACTTGTTCTGGATTCACTCCAACATTCGTCTCAGCACGTAACGTCATAGGTGTCAAAAAAAATAAACAAATAACGGTAATAAAAGCCAAAATTTTCTTAAAATTTACCATATGACTCTCCCTTTTCACTATACTCTCATAGCTTAAAAACTGAATCTACCAATCTATATGTAATTTGTATTAAATTGGAAGAATATTCACTGTTTTTTACTATATCATACTTTTACGATAAAGAACATAAATATACAACAAAAAATAAGAAGGAATTATTCTTTCTTATCCTTCTCATCAATCAATGAATCTATTAAATTTTGACTAGCTTCCTCAGGTGTAATCTCATCTGTCATCCCCATAAATGACCAACCTTTAGAATCGACCCACTCAACAAACTCTTGTAAAAACTCATCATGTGTAACATCCACATCAAGAATCGAGCCATTAATCGAAATCGTTCTATTTCTAGATACACGCATCTTGAACGTTTTCCTTACCATTACAATAATTCTCCCTCTACTCCTGAATATTTATAAAATAATCTTGTATCTCTGTTATACATGATTTTAAGTAAATTGTAAAAAGGATATATTGGCCAGTTTGCATATTGAAGCTGCAAATCTATCATCCTGCAAAAATAGAAAACGATATGTAATTAATCATAAATGACTGAATAGATCCATATAAAAACAAAACAACTTACATTTTATCACACCAAATACAAATGACTTTCTTACAATAGAATATACTAGAAGAAAACTTAACATGAGGAGGAACTCTATGGCGCGTTGTACGTATTGTAAAACGAAGTGGACAATAAAAGATGTATGGTCGATACTCGTGACATTTGAAAAAGACTGTCCGTATTGTTTTGGGAGACAGTATCTGTCCAAGAAAACATTGAACGCTATGCCAGAACTTATAAGCTTACCTTTACACTTCTTATTCCCTTTTCTTGTCGATTTAAGTGATGAGGGTCCTTTAGATTGGTATCGAAAAAAATAATATAACCACTTTATTCGAACTCACTTTTCATTACATTCTCTACTTATATATTCCTTAATACACGACTAGCGCCATTCCAACTACTTTCCCTTCAAATTTAATATAAAATATTGTAAAATTTCAGTTAATTATATATAATTGCTTTAGCATACAGATTAAAGGTGCTGTTACATACGCATTTTTGAAGATCCCGTAGCTCAGCAGGGAGAGCGCCACCTTGACAGGGTGGAGGTCGTGAGTTCGAGCCTCTCCGGGGTCATAAAAAAAGAGAAACCATATCAACCTTCTACGTGATATGGTTTCTCTTTTTTATCTAAGCTAATCACTTCCCACCAAACATCTTCTCCAAAGACTTCGCATTGGCAAACAATACTTCTTTCAAGTTATCATCTGCAACGATTTTATAGTCGCCATCTTTGTCTTTCTTTAAGTTCAATGTAACTTCGCGAGTTGCCATGATTGCATCTTTATCTGATAAGTGTTTGACGATTGCTGATGTCATCGTTTTTTCGATTGCTTTTTCAGATTGCTCTTTGTCTTCGCTAAAAGCGCTAGCGAAGGCCATTGGCATAACTTCTCCCACTGCTTTTGTTACAGCAACGGATAGATCAGCAGATGTAATTTTCACTTTCACTTCTGCTTTGTCATCTTTTTTCGACACTTCTTCTAGCTTTTCAAATTTAAAGTTTTTCGTAATTGCACTCAGCATTGCTTTTGCCTCAGCATCATCTGTTTTTTCATTTAGTTTATTAAATTCTTTGTCACTTTCAACAAATGTACGAGCCTTTTCTACATCACCTTTTTGTATCGCAGTTAAAAATTCTTCTGTCGTATCTTTCGGATTTGCACATCCTGCTAAAACACCTACTGTTAATCCTACTACCATCATTAACAGCAATAATTTCTGTATCTTTTTCACGTTCATTCTCCTCTTATCTTTTCTAGTAAGTCAGCATTATACAATAGTATGAAACTGACATTACAAACATTTTTTAGTATATCATTTATATGATTCATTTTCTATTCATTCCCAAAAGATAAAGAGCCTTGCAGCATTCCTACAAGGCCCCTTTCTATCAATCCGTATCCGTAGCACAAATGAACCACATTTTCTGCTCCTTACTATCTAACACCATCCAGGTAACATCCCACGCAACATCGTAAAACCAATCTGACCAAGGGCGATAGCTTTCGAACACTTTAATATCTTCGTATCGATCTTGGAACATATATTGACATACATTGACTGCTAGTTGCTTTGCGATAACTGGTCGTTCCTTAAATCCTTCATATGCTCCGCCCCACAAAATTTGAGCGGCAATGCTACCATCAAGCATGACTGCCAGCTGCTCTTTAAAACGAAACTTATATTTGTCTGATGTATGTATTTTTAACTCTTCTAAGTTATGCATTATATCTAAAGAGTTGAATATTCTTCTAAAGAAGTGCTCGTGTCCCTCTTTCGAATGTGGTATTTCTTTGAAAAAATTTTCGTTATGCACTTTAAAACAGCTTATTATTGCGCCACCAATTACGTTTTGTTCCTTAAACGTGTTTATAAGTTGCTCAATAGATGAGTCATTCGTGTCTATTTTTTCAAACGTTCCCTCTTTCCATCTCATAACGCCCACTACTCCCTATTCAAAATTTGTTTCTTCATTATAAATAGCAAAACAAAAACCAGCAACTTTAAGATTGCTGGCCTATCTCTTATTCATATTCGATAAAACAATAACAACTGCTCCAAGCACATAATGCCCCGATACCATCCACATACTCCGATCAAAAATCATAAGCGATAACCAAAGTGATAGATTAATAGCAGCAAATAATACATATAAAATAAAGTCTCTCTTTTGTAGCGCCTCTCGATTCATCAAAATGTAAATCGCACCAATTGGCGGAAGGATGAAGCAAAGGAAAAAAACAAACATTTTTCTTAACGACCATGGATATGAGGTCACTGGTTGCATACGAGTCTCCTTTTCACTTTATAGTACTTGTAACATCGGCCTTGCTACTCTATATTCGTCACTATAAGGTTCCTTTATGATTAAAGGTGAGTGAGGATCTTTTTCTTCTTCTACCATTGTGAATACTTCTGTTTTTTCTTGCAATATGTTGGATTCACTGTTTTTAGTAGGTTTTTTACTTGTTTCGATTTTCTTTTTTACTTCTCCGAGCCTTTGCCCAACTTTTTCAGCTTCGGCAGGTTCATTCGTAACGTAGTATTCCTGCCCCTCCCATACTAACATAGGTGGCACTGGTTCTCGTTTGTTACATATTATATAAGTAATACTAGCTATAAGTAGTAGGCATGTTAATAAAAAGAAGATAGTTTTTTTGTTCATATAATATGCTCCCTATCTATCATTTTATTAAATTATATAATATCCATTATATGTAGTAAATGGATATCGTGGGAATTTTCGGATTTTATATAAAAAAGAAAAACCTTACTACAGTAAGGTTCATTCTATAATGACTGATTTATTAAAACGATCATTACGATGATCGCTATAAACATAACAACTAAACAGCCGATCATTTTATAAAAGCCTCGTTTCGTTAACGTCCCACCTTGAACGTCTTTACGAATAAATAAGAATACGGCTAAAAATAATACAAGCCCAATGCCAAAAGCATACATCATTTGCATATGTTAATCTTCCTTTCTCTCTTCCATCTTAATATCTTTTCGCTAAAACAACAAATGAGATGAAAACTGTACTCATCGTAAGTGCCATAAGTATGTTTAATAGTTCAACCGCAGATAGTGTAATTACATGTAGATTTAAACCGATAGAGAAAAGAAGGTAATATGCCGTTAGCGCAAAAAAGCTGAAGAACATTCCTTTATAACGAATGAGTTTCATCCGTTCATCTTTTTCTTTAAATTGCGGGTGTAAGTAACTTAAACAGAAACACATAATCATCATCGCAAGTACTGTATAGGTTGGAGCCGGTGGTGCGGAATGCGTCATTATGCCTGCTAATACCATAGTTCCACTCATAATAAAGAAAATAATTCCCATAATTAAAAAGTACTTTTGTGAATAATTCATTCCGATTCCCCCTCTTCTTTTCCTTCATAAATAAATACATGTTCTATCGTTGTCTGAAATGTTTTCGCTATTTCAAATGCTAACGGAAGTGATGGATCATATTTTCCCTTTTCAATTGAAATGATGGTTTGTCTGGAAACTCCAAGTTTCTCAGCCAATTTTTCTTGAGATAATCCAAATTTCTTGCGGTATTCGACCATTTTATTTTCCAAGGAAATTTCTCCCTCCTCCCTTATAGCGAGTATATATGTAAAGCAAGCTTTACGTCAAGTTTCCTTTACATTTGTTTTGTTCATTTTTCGTTCTATTTATATAGAAGAAACTTTTTCAGTTTCAGCACGTCTATTTTGAAATGAAACGCGGAACACTGTAAATAACCGTTACTATATCTCCTCCTCTCTTTTTTTAAAATTTAATATCTCCCTATTTGTTTTATCCTTTCAAAATATTTCATTTATCTCTTTATTCCACGAAATGCGTTACCCGTTTTACGGTGTTTTTCGTCATATTTATAGAAACTAACTGTTTATGAAGCATTTTTTATGTTTAGCAACTTTTTTTGTAGAAATCCTTCACTTTCCTTTCGATATTTAACACTATCTAAATAAAGTTTACGATAAATTCATAATTTTTTATTTTTTATACTATATTCCGTTATATTGTTGTATAATATCAATGAAAGCGCTTATTATTTCAATATACATAATTCGAACTCATTTTTATCAAAACATTCTAACTATTATACTTATATTTACATGCAACAATTTTAGTTATTTGTATAGGTATACCAAATATATCCACCCCATTTTTCTGTAAAATTACTTTATAACATGAAAGATTAACTTGGGTGATAAGTTATTGTGAATGTTTTTTTACAAAACAGATAAGTAATAGTGTTTGGTATTATGTAAATTATTGTAATAACATAAGAGTAAAGAAAACATTTACATTGATTATTGGTTCATCAATTATTGAAAAGAGCAAAATGCACCTTTTTGTATGGAAAAAGGATTATATGCATTGGGAGGTTTAAACAAATGACGAGGAAGAATACAACGACAAACCCTTGGGCCAAGTTCCACGGTCCGAACCTTGGTTATGTGATTGAGCAGTATGATCTTTACGTAACTGGAGCAGGTTCTGTTGATCCGGAATTACAAGAGCTTTTTGAAATTTTTGGAGCTCCTTCGTTTCAAGATGATGTCGTAACAGGGGACAACACAGCAACACATTTTTCTCCTCAAAACACAGGGAACATTGAAAAAATTCTTAAAGTCGTTCAGCTTGTTGAACAGATTCGTTCTTTCGGGCATACGTTGGCTCACATCAATCCGATGGAAGATGCTGCAAATGGACAATCTCTTCTTGAGAAAGCAATGAACGAACTGAGCGATGCTGACTTGAAAGCGATTCCAGCAAAGACAGTATGGCAAGATGCACCAGAAGGTATTCACACTGCACTTGATGTAATTCATAGATTAAAAGACGTTTATACAAAATCTTTAGCTTATGAATTTTCTCATATACAAGATAGTGAAGAACGCGCGTGGTTGCATCAAATGGTGGAATCAAATTCATTGCGTCAACCACTATCAAATAAAAAACGAACTGCTCTTTTAAAACGTTTAACAGCTGTTGAAGGTTTCGAGCAATTCTTGCATAAAACATTCGTTGGGCAAAAGCGTTTCTCTATCGAGGGCGTTGATATGCTTGTACCTGTTCTAGATGAAATTGTGCTAGAAGGTGCTAAAAGCGGCGTAGAAGATGTCATGATTGGTATGGCTCACCGCGGTCGTCTAAGCGTACTTGCACACGTATTAGAAAAACCATATAGTCACATGTTTGCTGAGTTCAAACATGCAAAAATAGAAGGCGCAGTGGCTAACTCTGGCTGGACTGGCGACGTGAAATACCATTTAGGTAGAGAACAAGTCGTTAGTAACGAAGAAGTTAGCACTCGCGTTACATTAGCAAATAACCCGAGTCACCTTGAGTTCGTTAACCCTGTTGTGGAAGGTTTCGCACGTGCGGCTCAAGAGAATCGTAAAAAATCTGGTCTTCCAGAACAAGACACTTCAAAATCATTCGTAATTTTAGTTCATGGTGATGCTGCATTCCCTGGTCAAGGTATTGTATCTGAAACATTGAACTTAAGCAGATTGAACGCGTATCAAACAGGCGGAACAATCCATGTTATCGCAAACAATGCAGTTGGTTTTACAACTGATAGCTATGATTCTCGTTCTACGAAATATTCAAGTGACCTTGCAAAAGGTTTCGATATTCCGATTGTTCACGTGAACGCTGATGATCCAGAAGCTTGTCTTGCTGCTGCTAACCTTGCAATTCAATATCGTACATTGTTCAAAAAAGATTTCTTAATCGATTTAATTGGTTACCGCCGCTACGGTCATAACGAAATGGATGATCCAGCAGTTACGCAGCCACAAGTATACAAAAAGATTAAAAACCACCCAACTGTAAGAGCGATTTATGCAGATCAATTACAAGCTGCTGGTGTTCTAAATGCAGATGAGGTTGAAACAATTACACAGTTTATACAAGAGCAATTAAAATCTGACTATGCACAAGTACCACCAGCTGACACGAGCGCTGCAACAATTCATGTTAAAGTGCCAGATGTTGTTGCAAAAGGCATTCAGCCAATTGATACTGGTATTGAGCTCGACTCACTTCGTGCAATTAATGAAGGATTATTATCTTGGCCTGAAGGATTTAACGTATATCCGAAGGTGAAGAAAATTCTTGAACGTCGTAAAGATGCTCTTGAAGAGAACGGTAAAATTGAATGGGCACTTGCTGAGTCATTAGCATTCGCTTCTATTTTACAAGAAGGTACGCCAATTCGTTTAACTGGTCAAGATTCACAGCGCGGTACATTCGCACACCGTCATATCGTATTACACGATACTGATACAAATGAAACATATTCACCATTGCATCGCTTACCAAACATTAATGCATCCTTCTCTGTTCATAACAGTCCGTTATCAGAAGCTGCTGTTGTTGGTTACGAGTATGGTTATAACGTATTCGCTCCAGAAACTCTTGTTATGTGGGAAGCGCAATATGGTGACTTCTCAAATACTGCGCAAGCATTATTTGATCAATATGTTTCAGCTGGAAGAGCAAAATGGGGTCAAAAATCTGGTTTAGTTCTTCTATTACCACACGGTTATGAAGGTCAAGGACCAGAGCACTCTAGTGCACGTCCAGAGCGATTCTTACAGTTAGCTGCTGAGAATAACTGGACAGTTGCAAACTTAACGAGCGCGGCACAATACTTCCATATTTTACGTCGTCAAGCATCTATCTTAGGAACAGAAGCTGTTCGACCATTAGTATTGATGACGCCGAAGAGTTTATTACGTCACCCACTTACGCTTTCAACTGCTAGTCAGTTAAGCGAAGGACGTTTCCAACCTGCTCTAGAACAAGAAAACCTTGGTACGAAACCAAACAAAGTAAAACGTCTTGTTTTAAGCACAGGTAAAATGGCGATTGACTTAGCTGCAGAAATTGAGTCTGGTAAACATGAATACAACTTAGATGAAGTTCATGTCGTTCGTATTGAACAGCTGTACCCATTCCCTGCTGAGAAAGTTCAATCTATTATTAAACGCTTTAAAAACTTAGAAGAAATTATTTGGGTTCAAGAAGAGCCTCGTAATATGGGCGCATGGCATTACATGGCTCCGATTCTGTTCGAACTTGCTGGAGATAAAGTGAAAACAGGTTACATTGGACGTCCAGATCGCTCTAGCCCATCTGGTGGCGATCCATTCGCTCACAAAGCTGAGCAAGAACTAATTGTTGCACACGCTTTAGACGCGAAGTATAACTTCCGTCAAGATAAACAAGAAATTGAAGTTTACAGCAACTAAACAGTAACAACGAAGGTTTCTAGTTTGTCCCCGGGCAGAATATCTGCCCAGGGGCAGGCTAACAAATGGAGATTACCGAAAACAAAAGAAGAAAAAACACACCGTTAGGCAAATAAGGGGAGGACATTTAAAATGATCGAAATTAAAGTACCTGAGCTTGCAGAATCTATTACTGAAGGAACTATCTCACAATGGCTTATCAACGTAGGCGACAAAGTTGAGAAAGGTGGCAGCGTTGTTGAGCTTGAAACTGATAAAGTCAATGTAGAAATCATTGCAGAAGATTCAGGTATTGTATCGAAGTTACTAGGCGAACCTGGGGATACAGTTGAAGTTGGCGCAACTATCGCAATTTTAGATGCAAACGGAGCACCAGTTGCAGTAAGTACACCTGCACCAGTGGCTGAGCAACCAAAACAAGAAACAACTGAAGCACCGAAAGCTGCGGCTCCAAATGCTGAGCAAGCTGCAACTTTACAAGGTTTACCAAATACGAACCGTCCTATCGCATCACCAGCTGCTAGAAAAATGGCTCGTGAATTAGGAATCGACTTAAATGACGTACGTAGCACAGATCCACTTGGACGTGTGAGACCACACGATGTACAAGCTCATGCTGCAGCACCAAAAGAAGCACCAGCTGCTCCAAAAAGTCCAGCTCCTGCTCCAGTTGCAAAAACGGAATTTGAAAAACCAGTTGAGCGCGTGAAAATGTCCCGCCGCCGTCAAACAATTGCAAAACGCCTTGTAGAAGTTCAACAAACATCTGCAATGTTAACAACATTTAACGAAGTTGATATGACTGCAATCATGGAATTACGTAAAGAGCGTAAAGACGCTTTCGAGAAAAAACATGATGTACGTCTTGGTTTCATGTCATTCTTCACAAAAGCTGTTGTTGCAGCATTAAAACAATTCCCATTATTAAATGCTGAAATTCAAGGCGACGAGCTTATCATTAAAAAATTCTATGATATCGGTATTGCAGTAGCAGCTCCAGATGGATTAGTTGTTCCAGTTGTACGTGATGCTAACCAATTAAACTTCGCTGAAATCGAAAGCGAAATTCGTAATTTAGGTATGAAAGCACGTGACAACAAACTTTCGTTAAAAGAACTACAAGGTGGTACATTTACAATTACAAACGGTGGTGTGTTCGGTTCTCTAATGTCAACACCGATCCTAAACAGCCCACAAGTTGGTATTTTAGGAATGCACAAAATCCAAGTACGTCCAGTTGCAATTGATGCAGAACGTATGGAAAACCGTCCAATGATGTACATCGCTTTATCTTACGATCACCGTATTGTTGATGGTAAAGAAGCAGTTAGCTTCCTTGTTGCTGTTAAAGATATGCTTGAAGATCCAAAATCATTATTATTAGAAGGTTGATAGATTAATAATCTATTACAGGCTGTAGAATGAATCATTCTACAGCCTTTTTTTATCCCGCTTTAATGGGCAGTAAGACCCCCACCTCAAAATTCAGCGAAAGCAACGAAGTTAGGTGTGGGTCAACTGCCCATAAAAGTCCGATTGGTTCAACTAATAATCAGTGGGGGATGAAGACCCCCCACTGATTAAAGTTTCACTTTATTGCGTTCATACGGGACAAATTTCATAACATAAGCTAATAATGTATGCTTAAAACGTAAGGAGGATTAAAATGAGTAACCTTCCAATTGATGCAAAGCTTAAAGCTAATAAGGATACTTTCTTCCTCCCCGACTCAAACGGGGGTGTCTATTTTCGAAATAACGCCAGTTCATTTCGTATGGACGGTGATGGAATTTACAACTGGATTGAAAAATTAATGCCAATGTTTGACGGTAATTACTCTTTAGCAGAAATAACCGATGGTCTCCCTCTCCCCTATCAAAATCGTGTATTTGAAATCGGAGAGATTTTATATGAAAATGGTTTCGTTCGGGATGTCAGTCAAGATGCACCTCATGAATTAAATAGCGCATTACTTGATAGATACGCTTCACAAATTGAATTTTTAGAAGCCGATTCTCATTCAGGTGCTCTAAAATTCGAAACGTACCGCGGGGCAAACGTCCTTATAATTGGTTCTGGAGATATGCTTACTTCCTTAGTTTCTTCTTTATTAGAATCAGGATTACCTACCTTTCATTACCTTGTTACAGATTATGAGGAAACAAATTACGACCGCATTCATGAGCTAGTAGAACTTGCATATGAAGTTGATGATACTGTACTTGTTCAAGAAATCGATACGACAATTGATCGTCCCCTGCATGAAGTGTTCGAGCCTTTCGACTGGATTTTGTACGTTTCTCAAAATGGAGATATTGAAGGTTTAAGAGCAGTTCACACGATTTGTAGAGAAATAGGAAAGAACTTCATACCAGCCGTCTGTTTATCAGCACTGGGTATAGCTGGTCCTATCGTAACAGCTAATCATGAAGAATGCTGGGAGTCCGCATGGCACCGGCTACATGAAACGACTTTACAAAATGAACATTCATCAGCATCATTTTCACCACTTCCATCTGCAATGTTAGCAAATGTAATCGTATTTGAATTACTTAAGCATGTCGCTGATGATTCTTACCGAGAAAAAGAACCACAATTCTTTTTATTAAATTACGAAACACTCGAAGGAGCATGGCATCCTTTTATAAAACATCCTCTCGCAACTGATGAAAGTTTTACAATTGATACGATAGAAAATCTTTCTGAACAACTTGAGCATCGGTCCAGCCAACATACCTCAACTGATTTATTCCGTTTTTTCGACTCATTAACTTCTAAAGAAGCTGGTTTATTCCATGTATGGGATGAACAAGATTTATATCAATTACCGTTATCACAATGCAATATTCAAGTAGCTACGCCACTATCAGATGGTCCTGCTTCCCTCCTGCCTCTTATGACTTGCGGAGGTTTGACTCATAATGAAGCACGCCGAGAAGCTGGTTTAGCAGGAATTGAAACTTATGTCGCGGAAATTATGCACCGCCTTATTCCTGAACATAATGATATCGGTATTGGCGCTGGAGAAACGATGACAGAAGGTGTATACCGGGCGCTACAACAACATTTAAATAATAAATTGTATGAGCGACAGTCACATATGCTAGAAGAAATTACGACGGTCGATTTAACCAAAATTCATGATACACATTGTAGATTTTATTACGATGCTCTCGCTACAATTCATGAAACACCTAAAATAGCAGTAAGTGAAGAGATTCTGAGCTTTCCAGTCGTTTGGGTCGGTATAAATGATCGATGGTACGGCGCATCTAATATTAATACAACGTTAGCGTTACGAAACGCACTACAACTATCCCTTCTTCATATCCAAAATGAAGAGACTCCATACAGAGCTAATATCTTACCGGAATCTTCTATTATTTTATATGACACGGATTCTTTTAGGTTAGAAATACAAGCAGAAGAAGAAATTCCAAGCACGCAATCTGTACAGCTTGCCTTGCAACATTTAGAAGAACATAATTTTTATCCATTTGTGTTTGATTTAGCTATTGAACCATTTTTGAAAGAAAACTTAGATGGTGTGTACGGGGTATTAATTGCAAAGGAGGACAGTCTATGACTCAAAATATATTGCTTATAGGAGATGGCTTACTTGCAAACTATGTACATGATCAACTATGCAAACAATATTCTATCATTCGTCAACATAGCCTTACAGAAGAACTCCCTGAAAATATTCATCTCGCTCTCGTACTACATGATGGCTCTCCTTCTTCTATTCATCATGATGCCGAGTTAATGTTTCGGTCGAATCATATTCCATGGCTACGTGCATTCACTTCATTTGGTGAAGGTATTATCGGCCCTTACATTCATCCTCTTGCAACTGGCTGTTCCAACTGCTCTGATGGACGCCGATTTATCGCTGGCTTTGATCAACAAGAAATGTGGGAACTACAGCGTAAATATGCGTTAAAGGCAGATAATGTCACAAGGCGTGATGTACGCGCCACACAAAATGGTATGTTACAAATGTGCCATCTTATTCGTGCAGAAACAGAGAAAATATTAACTCATCACCATTCTTCTTTAGAAAATGAACTCATTTTACTAAACTTACAAACACTGCAATGTACGCGGCATTCTTTTCTTCCCGATCCGCTCTGCCCTGTATGTAGCAATTTGCCTGATGATACGGCAGATGCAGCAGAGATTTCGTTACAACCGAGTTTAAAAACAAGCGAAGCAACGTATCGCTGTCGTTCCATTCATGAACTAAACACATTTTTAACGAGAGATTATTTAGATTACCGGGTCGGTATGTTAAACGGAAAAATGCAGCATTCTTTATTACCATTTGCTGACGTTATTATAAACATGCCATTAATGTTTGGAAATGAAGGTGTTGCAGGCCGAACTCATTCATTTGCAGTTAGTGAAGCAACTGCTATTTTAGAAGGTTTAGAACGATATTGCGGTATGTCGCCTCGTGGGAAAAAGACAAATGTACATGGTAGTTTTCATGATTTAGAGGAACATGCACTGAATCCCCTCACACTCGGTGTACATACCAATGAACATTACAATCGCGATAGTTTTCCGTTTAAACCGTTTGACCCTGACTACGAACAAAACTGGGTATGGGGCTACTCTTTATTACAAAACCGGCCGATTTTAATTCCTGAATCAATCGCTTATTATAGCCTCGGTCATCGAGATGCTTACGTATATGAAACATCAAATGGATGTGCTATTGGTGGTAGTTTAGAAGAAGCAATTTTTCACGGCATTTTAGAAATTGTAGAGCGTGACGCCTTTTTGCTCACTTGGTATGCGGAATTACCTCTCCCCCGCCTTGATCTTAGTTCAGCAAATGATACGGAATTACAATTAATGATTCAAAGGCTGTACACGATTACTGGATATGAGCTACATGCTTTTAACGCAACGATGGAACACGGTATCCCAAGCTTATGGGTAATTGCGAAAAATACGCGTGAAAATGGAATGAACGTTGTTTGTGCGGGAGGCTCTCATTTAGACCCTGTCCGCGCTTTAAAGAGTGCCATCCATGAAATAGCAGGCATGTTACTAATTACAGACGATGAACTCGAACAAAAAAGAGAGCACTACGAAAACTGCTTACAAGATCCTTATCTAGTAAATAAAATGGAAGACCATAGTATGCTGTACGGATTGAAAAAAGCGGAAGAACGTCTTCACTTCCTTTTACGTGACGATGCACCGGTGCAAACGTTCCAAGAAATGAACGGGTTACAATCATTTGATCTAGATTTAACATCCGATCTTCATCAACTTTTAAACCGTCTAGAACAAGCTGGACTTGAAGTAATCGTTGTAGATCAAACAGTACCTCTTATAGAAAAAAACGGATTACATTGTGTAAAAGTCATTGTTCCAGGCATGCTACCGATGACGTTCGGTCACCATCTCACTCGTGTTACAGGACTAGATAGAGTATATACAGTACCGATGACACTTGGATATAGCGCTGAGCCTTTAACGAATGAACAATTAAATCCACATCCGCACCCGTTTCCATAGTAAAGGAGGGGATTCTATGCAGCTGGATACTTTTTTACATCATCTCCATTTTGCTATAGACGAAATTATGCCGAACCATGAAGTGGACTGGGAAGATGCACCACTTCCTTATAAATTATATCGAAATGTACCTGTCATCCCTCTCTCTTTAGAAATCCCATTATCTTTACCTAACTCTTCTACTACACCTACTTTGAAGGAGATTGGTCATTACCTTTGGTACTCATTTGGTTTAACACAGTTATGTCAGCTAAATAGCGAAAAAATTTTATTCCGAAGATCTATCCCTTCAGGCGGCGCTTTATATCCGAATGAATTGTATATATATTTAAAGATTGACGATTATCCAGACGGTATTTACCATTACGACGCTGCGCACCACCGACTTGTTTTACTTCGTGAAGGAAATTTTGATTCTTACATTACAGAAGCACTTGGCAATCGTTGTAACATACAGTCTTGTTTTGGCGCTGCATTCGTATCCACTATGTTTTGGAAAAACTACTTTAAATACAATAACTTTTCATATCGACTTCAAGGATTAGATAGTGGTGTTCTCATCGGACAATTACTTGCATGTGCCAAACAATTTGGTTACACAAATGGCGTATATTTTCAGTTTCTAGACCGTGCAATCAATCATTTACTCGGACTGTCAGAAGGCGAAGAAAGCGTGTATGCTGTTGTTCCTTTAAGTACAGAACCGCAAAATGATTGGTTTCACAATGGTGATCATCATAATAACACGATTACTTCTCATGAATTACTGCAGCAAATTCCGCCGTTAGCATACGAACATTTCGTTCGATCAAAGCAAGTAGATAAACATCCTATGATAACAAAAATAAATGAAGCTTCTATGATTGAATCGACAGCACACTTCCAAACACTACATCATGAAGAGCACTATCAACATCATGCGCACACTGTACAGTTGCCGAAAGTAGATCGATTATCGTATGATTTCTTACAACTTTGTAAAGAACGATATTCCCCTGATGCTGACTTTACTTTAACGAAATGGGATGCAGCAGGGCTCGCTACTTTACTACAAGAAGCGAGCCTCTCCTTCCCTTATTACAACGACCTTGACGGTCAGTATGTAAATGAAAATGCACGAGTCTCCTTATATGGATGTTTTTATAACGTAAAAGATATAGAAAACGGCGCTTATTCTTATAACAGTAAATCGCATTCCATACAGCCACTTCGATATGGAGACCTTCGTTATCCCCTTCAATCCAGTATGACGATGGATAACGTAAATCTTTTTCAAGTACCGCTTTGCCTACATGTGGTCGGAAAGAAAGATTACTATACAAATGCATTAGGCTATAGAGGATATCGCATTCACCAAATGGAAGCTGGTATACTCGTTCATAAACTCGTTTTTACAGCGACCGCGATGGGGATGGGCGGGCATCCATTACTAAGTTTTGATACAAATTCATGTGATCAGTTATACGGGATAGATGTGGGAAATGAAACGTCTCTCATTCAAATTCCTGTCGGGGCGTATCGAGCGCGGAATTGGTTAAAAGGGGATTTACGTAATTAGAAGCATGCCGGTGAACGGCGTGCTTTTTTAAAGGACTTAATTTATAAAAAGCGAAATGAGTATATATTCTTACATAAAAGGAGAGCTTAACTTGAGTATTTTACAACGATTAATCCAGCAAGCAAAAAATCCTCGCGGAACAATTGGTTCTTCCATGCTTTGTATTATGAACAGTGCACATACGAGGCTAACAAATTGGGCTTTACAAAAAATACATATACAGACAGATGCAGTCGTATTAGATATCGGCTGTGGCGGAGGTAAAACAATACATACTCTTTCAAAACGAATTCCGTTTGGGAAAATATACGGAATTGATTACTCCGATCAAGCTGTAAAAAATTCTATACAGACGAATATAAAAGATGTTCAAAACCAAAAAGTCATTGTTCAACAAGCAAGCGTTTCTTCTATTCCCTATCATACGAACTTCTTCAATCTCATAACCGCTTTTCAAACACACTACTTTTGGCCTGATGTGGAACAAGATATAAACGAAGTATTTCGCGTCTTACAACCGAACGGATCCTTTTTATTAGTGGCTGAAACTTTCAAAATTCAATATCATATGGAGAAATGTAATACGACTGAAGAATTAATAAACCTATTTTATAAAACAGGATTTACAAGCGTAAAATGTTTCGAAGAAAGAGGATGCCTTTGTGTAATAGGAAACAAGTAAAAAGCAGACCCTTTGAGGTCTGCTTTTTTACTAGATTAATTTAAAAATACTCTTAATTTGTCGCGCAAATAACCAATTTTTCGTACCGTAGTTATCATTTAAACTATCTAAATTGATAGATTGTCCGTTAGCAAACTTTAATTGTAACGTTGTATTTTTGTCATTTGTTTTTAAGTTGCTATTTGTAATTGCATCATACTTTAATTTTTCAATTTCAACATACTCATCTTTTTCTTGTCCGATTACGACATGGTCTTGGAAGAAGAACAATACTTCTACTTTCTTACCGAAACAAAATACGTTTTTCGTATAAATTAATGTCGCATTATCAAGTCCGATGCATACTTCTTTCATCTCTTCCACAACATGTCCAAAGTCTTCTTCTTGTCTTGCGTTTGATTCAGCAATCCATTCTTCGATTGTTTTCATGTTAATTGCCATACTGTGCCCCCTGGTTCGTTCATTGCTTTATTAAAAATAAATACTATATGAAAATATAAGCGATACGTACTATGTTTTCAAGGGTGAACGGTATATTCGCAATAAAGTGAAACTTTAATCAGTGGGGGTTTTGTTCATCCCCCACTGATTATTAGCCTTCACCAATCGGACGGTAGCGGACAGCCCGACTCCCACCTAACTTCTTTGCTCCAACTGAATTTTGAGGTGGGAGTTTTACTGTCCGTTAAGCGGGATAAAGTTAAATTTCAAAGTAATATACTAGGAGCATCGATTTCATTATATTTTAAACGTTTGAACGAGACATTCTTCATCATCAATTAACTGTTTTTCCTCATCAAATTCGATGTTTAGCTCCCTATATACTTTCTTCCAAAAAGAAACTGCTGGTACATTTTTCACAAGTTCGATAACGAAATATTGTCCTCTTTTCTCTTTTAATACATTCTCAATAACTTGTTTACCGATTCCTTTTCCCTTGTACTGATTCAATATGAAAATGTCATTTATGCCAAAGTCGTTTTCCTTCTTCAAAAACGGGCGTTCCAGTAGTAATAAAAATCCTACAATATCATTGTCACTTTTAATAAAATACGGAGTGATTCCGTCATTTTCCCAAGACATATGCAAATCTTCGTATTCAAAAAATCCATTTGTCCCAATCGTTATATTAGGAGTGAATGTAGAGAGGTCATGAAGATATAGTGCGTACAAATTACGTAATATTTCTTTTTCTGATTCTTGAACTGTTTGAAGTGTTACAAACATTTTTAATGATCCCCTTCCCTATATGTAACTGTTTCTCCCTCTTTATTATTCGCTAAAAAAGTTTACCTACCTTTGCAAAAAAAATAGCACTTAAAAAGTGCTATTCCGCTCTCCTTGCCGCTTGCTGAATTGGATCCCAAACGCTGTTATATGGTGGTGCGTAACTTAAGTCGACATCTTCTAAATCGTGAATGTTCATGTTATTGAAAAGTGCCATTGCGATTACATCAATTCGTTTATCTACACCTTCTTCTCCAATTACTTGTCCGCCTAATAATTGTTTCGTGTCAGAGCGATATAGTAATTTCAAATAAAGTGGTTTCGCATTTGGATAATAACCCGCCATATTTGTTGAATCTATATTAACCGTCTTATACGGGATGTTTAGCCCTTTCGCTTCTTTTTCATTTAATCCTGTTCTTGCGAGCGTCAAATCCATAAATTTAATAATCCCTGTACCTAACGTACCTTTAAAGGCTCTTCGTTTATCCAGCATATTTAGTCCAGCAAGTCGTCCTTGTTTATTCGCAGTCGTTCCGAGCGGGATATGATCATCGATTTCCTTTATAACGTGGTAATGTGTAGCGCAATCACCAGCTGCATATACGTCCTGCACATTCGTTTGCATATATGCATTTACTTCAATTGCCCCTTTATGATTTGTACGTATATTTGTTCCTTCAAGAAAATGAGTATTTGGCTTCACTCCAACTGACACTAAAACAAGATCTGCTTTATACGTTCCTTTGTCCGTTTCAATTTGTTCCACTCTTTCATTTCCTTTAAATGCTTTTACATTTTCATTCGTTAAAATTTCAATATGATGTTTATCCGCTTCTTTATGTATATACTCAGCCATATCTGCATCATAAATCGTACCGATATGATCATTTCTCTCAATCATTCTTACTTTCTTACCAAGTTCGACGAATGTTTCTGCCATCTCCAGTCCTATCGCACCGCCGCCAATAATGGTCACATCCTCAACTTTATTCGTTTCTAACGTTTTTAATATGCGCTCAGCATCCGGAATTGTTTTTAAAAGATGAATGCCTTGCATATCTCGACCTTCCCATTCTGGCATAACAGGACGCACTCCAGTCGCAATTAATAATCGATCGTACGGAAATTCAAAAACATCTTTTGTCTTCGTATGCTCTGCGTATACCATTTTCTTTTCTGTATCTACTTTCGTTACTTCATGTCGTACTTTCGCATCAATTCCGTATTTATCACGAAACGTCTTTACATTACGCGCGACTAATTTTTCCGTTGAAGCGATAGCACCACTAATGACATACGGTAAACCACACTGCGCGTACGAATAAATTTCACCTTTTTCTAACGTTACAACATTTGCATTTTCATCGTTTCTAACAATTTGCATAGCTGCACTCATACCAGCTGCATCTCCGCCAATAATGACATAGTTCACTTTACCACTCCTTCTTTTCTACATACTCTTTACGTTTTCCATATTTTTCAGAAATAACACCTATTTCCATTGTAAAGAAAGAGAATTTCATGTTCAAATTTGGTGCACAAACCTATGCCTGAATAGGTAACCGTCGTGTCTTATAAACAACATGTTTAATATGCTATAACAGTAATAATCGAAAGTAGAGGTGAAACATATATGTGTGCCGGCCTTCTCGCTCAAACTCCGGAGGAACCGCAAGAACCGAAACCCGCCGTGTCGCTTGATCAAGAATTTTCCATTAACGCAACATTATACAGCGCTCGCGCTTGGTTATCTAATGATGAGACTTTCGCACAAACGATTTGGAAAGGCTCTCACTTCGCTTCAGCATCACACGCTGGCAAGTCCATCTTACCAATCGGTACTGTAAAAATTTTGAACTTATCTGATGATACAATAACAGTTACTGCATCATCAGAATCAGATGATGCCCTCAAAATAGTCGTACCGCCTCATTCTGAAGGTGTTTTAACATCTAGTGCATTATCTGATGTGCAAGCAAGTACATCAGGAGGAGCAAGTAAAGTCACATTCCTCTTTCATATCTTTTTCTCAAGGGATCCTGGTCCAGCTAAAAAACCATAGAAAAGGTACAGTTATGCACTGTACCTTTTTCACGTGTTTTATTCTCTTGATTTGATGAGTTCAGCATTATAAGATTCAATATCCGTTAGCTTTCCTGTAAAATACGGATTTTCTCTATACCAAGACTGTTTTGAAAAGTACGCTTGCATATCTTTCGTTTGAAACATATGTCCATGCCTTGCGTATATTTCGTTTCTAGCAATTTTCAACTGTTCTTTCGATAAATATGTTAAGTCTGCACTCGTTAGTTTTCGAATATCACTATCCGGGAAGATGAAACCATTATATACATACCGAGTCGTGGGCGGAGGAGTAACATTATAAACAACTGTTTTTTCTGTACTTTTCTTTTGGAATGGAAGATTATAAGAAGGAAGTGCCGTTACCGTTTCTACCTTCGTCGTTTCCCTTCCATTTTCTCCATTTCGTTCTAAATAAATCGTCGCACTTCCATCAGTTGCTACCGGTCCCCACGTAATTTCTTCTCCGGTCAGCGCTGTGACTGGTTTTTGATTCACGTACAAAGTTGCACCAGGTGCATTCGTTTGCACTGTAATATATTGCCCTTGCAACGTTAAATCTATCGTTACGTTATTTTGACCTTGTTTCATAAGTACAACCTTTTCTTCACGTGATAGTTTTACATAGTCATTTTTATATTCTGATTGAAATACTTGAGTCCCTGGAAGAAACGGTCCATATTGCTTCTCAAACTTTTTGTCATCTGTTTTATCAATTTCTTTTCCGTTCATTTTTAAAGATGTACCTTTTTCATTTGTAAGTAAAGTCGTATAATACGTCTTCGCTTTCAATTTATACCGATCAAATAAAAAGAAATACTTCCCGTCTTTCGTTAACGAAAAATCTGCTCTTTCGGTTCCGTCCCCTCGTTTTTCACCTTGCCTCAAATAGTCTTTCAATTCATTCACGTAAGATGGGTTTTCTTTTATATACGAAAATAGTGGCATTAAACTCTCTCTCGTTACAATAACTGATGGATCATCTGCCGTGACGATTTCAGCTAACTTCTTCCCGTCCCGCTCTTGTACAATAGTAATCATCCGGTCTACTTGCGCAACCTGCGTATAATACGACGATCCATATACATACAAACCGACAATCACTATAACAAGTAGTACTAAAAGCGTAATGCCGACTTTTGTACCGCTGCTCATTTTCTTCTCTATTACAGGGTTCTCCCTCTTCCTACCACAGTTTTGACAAAATTGCACACCGTCTTCAAACTGAGTCCCACACTTTGTACATACATTCATCCATTCAACCACCTTTTCTTTAGAGGCCAGTTAATCCCTGAGTAATGGTTTGAATTATCGTGCTAATGTAAGACCAAAGTACAATGAATGTTGCGATTCCAATTAAAACATTTGCGATAATAAGTGTGTACACAAGATCTAATCCGCCATTGTCTAATTTTAATATAGCAACCGTTATACTAATCCCTATATAAGTTGTAGCTACAGATAGTAATATCGGTAAGAAAAAGATTAATAGAAAACTAAAAAGAAATGTAAGAACTAATATAGCGATAGCCGGCGTTGCTATCGTTCCCCATACGCCGAATACTTCAAGAAATGAAAAAGAAGATTTCATCATCTTACCACTGACAAAAATAATAAATCCGACAAATAAAGTTAAAATTAATAAAAATAAAAAGACCGTTACAGAGTCCAAAAAGAATGTAGGAGTAGGTATATCTGGTGCAAATGTTTTCGTAACGGTTGCTGCAGCACTCATCATTCTATAAAAAATACATGCACCTAAAAGACAAATAAGAACAAGACTTACAATTCCATTTCGTACTTCAACCTTGCCGCTTTTCATAATCGCTGTCGGTGCTTTGAAAGCATGTTTAAAGAACTGAAAATAGCCAATTGCAAACCGCTTCGCTTGCTCTACCGTTTCATTTGGTCGAGTTTCCTTTGCTGGTGCTACGCGTGCTTGTTGCTCATCTTCTTCCCGTGCACCACTCGCTACTACTTCCTCCGTCAACGAATGTCCACAATTCCCGCAAAACTTTGCCTCTGCTGCATTTTCCGTCTGACACGCCGGACATTTCATTCTCTCATCCCTCCTTGAGCATATACCATATAGGGTGTTACAAATTCAATATATGACTTTGGACATAAAACATGACTACAAGAAAAAGATTATGAAATCCTTCTTTCAAAAGAAAATATATATGCTAGCAATCTTGAAAAATAATGCTATTATGAAACAGAACAAATAACATTCTTAACAGATTGGATGACTGGAAATGGAATTGGTAAACTCAATTTTTCAAATACTCCTTACAAGCGTAATCCAATTATTTTCTTTAATTGGCGTTATCATTGTAATTGGATTTCTATTAGGCTATTTGGAATCTCTCACACGCATGTATTGGTCGAGAGCTTTCGGAAGAAAAGGATTCCTTTTAACTGCGTGGATTGGTGTTCCGATTCACGAACTTGGACATGCCATTATGTGTGTACTATTTCGTCATAAAATTGTAGCAACGCAGTTTTTCCCAACAGATACAAGTCAAGGTGCTTTAGGCTACGTACAACATCAATACAATCAAAAAAGTGTATATCAACGAATTGGGAACTTCTTCATTGGAATCGGTCCTATTATTTCCGGTATCACTGCGTTAATCCTTTTAATGCGCTATTTCGTACCGAATTCATATTTCTTATTTAATACAACTCTCGAAAAAACAATTGCTTCTACTTCTATTAATATAGAAATGGTTCAAAACATGCTCTTGTCGACGTTTGTATTATTGAAAAGCCTATTTACAATAAGTAATTTATTGAATCCTTCCTTTTGGCTATTTTTATTTATCGCCATTTGTATTTCTGCACATATCGCTTTAAGTAAACCAGATATTAAAGGATCAATAGACGGTGTGATCGTCATGTTTATCGTATTATTTTTATTCAACATAATCGCAGGACTATTTCAATACGACAGTAATCAGCTCATTGGCAAAGTGATGAAGTATAATATGTACCTCATTGCATTTTCTAGTGTGGCACTGCTTTTCTCTTGCCTTTCTACACTTGTTAGTTTTGGGTTTTATAAAATAAGAGGAGGGCGTTCGTTTTGAACGCCCTCTTCTTATTAATTTGAACCTATAATAATATCCTTTGTTTTTAAAATCATTAATTTCCTATCCGTTGTTGATATGTAATATGTATCATTCCGGCTAGAAATAATATTCCCTTGTATTTGTTTCAACTTCCCATCCCATATATACTCTATTTCCTGATAATTATTTGGTTGGAGAATTAAATACATATATTTCCCTCCTTGAACCAATGAATATAGAGTTAAATTACTCATAATAAAAAACACCACTAACATATATAATATTACCGTAAACGGTTTTGTAATATATAATGGTTTCATAGTTTTCTTACGCCCTTCATCGGCTAATATTTTTTCCGTTTTCTCTTTCCCCCCACGTACTCTCATATAAATCATAGTATTAATAACAAATAAGGTAAAAATAATTTTAGCCAATAAGTCTATATAAATATGCCATCCTATCATTAAAAATATCGGAATTATCCCAACAGACTTCAATATTATTTTCACCGCAAATAAAATCATTTGATTTCTTATCCTATTTATTAGAAATATCGTTGGTGCACCAATAATAGAAAGTACCATCAAAAATTCAGGTCTGGATAATAAAGCCCCTAGAGAAGGTAAATCAAAATATTTAGATATTATTATCAAACTAATATACGTACTACAACAATATATCTGATAACTAATAAAAGCATAAGAAGCTTTAAAAAGAAAATAAAAATTTGTACATATAAGTATAATAAATAAAGGCAACAACCAAAGTAATAATGTCTGAATATATACCATCAACGTTACTTCTGCTGCTAAAAAATATACAATCGCTAAGTTTGTAAAACCTAATGCTAATACTATTAAAAAAGCTGAGTCAAAACTTGCTTTATTTTTTAATATAGCTATAAAAAACAACACAATAATTCCAATTAAGATAATATAAAAGAATCCTACCGAAAAGGCTACCACACGCTCAATTGGAACTAAATTAACCGCAACGGATAACAGTGATTCGTCCTTTTCACCTCCAAAATAGTATCCCCATAAAAACAGATATCCGGAAAAATATGCAACTGTCGATGATATTAAAATGATTATAATTGAGATAATCCGCTTACTAATAAATCCCACTTTTATAAAAGAGAAATTCTTTTGTAAAAATTCTTTTGCCTTTTGCAGTATTTCTATATACCCATTTTGCTCCAACTAAAAATCGCCTCCTACCATTTTATTTTTGAACACTTTACAACATTACATTAATATATAACGATAATATTTTCAATTCCTCCCCCATATTATTTAATACTGCAAATTAACAACAAATTGTTCTTTACACAGACTGTATTCCCACTAGAAGAGCTAGTTCATTTAGAACTAGCTCTTCTCCTCAATTATTCCCCTTATAATCACAATGCTCAACCGGAACACGAGCATGTCCCTCGTCATCCGTACACCATGACTGCGACTGGAAGGCAAGAAAGATACCGATCCATTCTTCTTCCTTTTCGAAGTGGATGAGTATTCCTCCGTCTTGCCATATACCATTATCACCTTTCCATTTCTCTACGTTCCCTTGATTCATATGAATATCGTGTATACCGTTCCCTGGTTTGAAGTGAAAATAAGAATCGGGTGTATTTTCTTCTGGTCCCCATCTTTCACCGAACGCGTAAATAATCGCTTTTTCTTCTATTGCTCGTTTTATATACCGTTCTATCTTTTCATTTAAATCATTATCAACTCCTGCTTTTTCGGCAGGTAAAGGAATCATTTGCTTCGAATCAAATACATTACCTCTTACGTAGTCTAAAGCTACTTTCGGCTCATTATTTTTAACTTCTGTAAAACCGAATGGTAATGTCGATAAAATGTGAATCGCCTCTGACCGAATATCGGTACTCGCAAAATATAAAACTTCTGACGGATAACTTTGCGATTTCACGTTAATTGCAATACGATAATCTACTTCTGCTTCACCTTGTAAATGAACTTGATAATGAGGCGTTTTCCCTTTTCCAATCTTAGATTGTATAACTGTACCTTTTAATACACCGTAGTTTTTTAGGGGCATACATTTCATCTCCTATTCATTTAGTAGAAGCTTTTCATATTTAAAACATTATTCAACCATAAAAAAAATCCTCCTATGTTAGGAGGATTTTTAATTTCTCAACATATACCAAACAATAACCTCTACTACTACGAGCAAAATCGCACCAAAAATCATTAACGTTGTTTTCTTTAATAATTCATTTTCACGATAAGGGATGTTACATAAATAAGCACCTAATGTAATACGTGACGGGCAAGCGATTGTCGCTACTGATGATGCAGTGTTTTGCAGTGTTGTGACGTATTGCCACGGGAGTGCTACGTTCTGCGCCGTTTGCATTTGTAGTTTTATAAACATCGCATTTGATCCGGCGTTACTACCTGTTAAAAAGCCACCGATTCCACCGATAAACGGAGCAACGAAAACGAAAAATGTACCGAATGTTTCACCAGCTGTTTTTGCCAGTAATGAATGCATGCCAGATGCACCCATTAGTTCTGAAATGGCGATAAACATTGTCGTTGTAATTGCAAATGGAATCCATTGCTTTATCGTTTGCGAGAGTGATTGTTTAATAATATGAGATGGAATGCGGAAGAAAATAATAGTAAATAAGCAAGTCATACCGAGCCAAAATCCTGGTGAATATAGCATTTCTAATTTATAAGAGTATGATTTTAAATCAAGGACTGCATATGATCTGAATACATCATGTAATGCTGGTACGAGGCGAGAAAGTAAAATACAAACAGTTAAGAATATATAAGGGCTAATTATTTTTATAATAGATACTTCTCTCTCCGTTGCCGCAGCATGTTCTGTCATTACATTTTGCTCACTTTTTCCTTTTAATTTAATGATAAGAAAGCCAAATGTAATTGTAACGATAGAACTTAATATACCTGCTAGTTCAACACTTACGTATGCGTTAGAAAGATAGATTCCGAGAGAGAATAATAGAAAGAAACCGAATCCTTCTTTCCACTTTTCCATAACGGCCTGCCAGCCACCAACAACATGTAAAGAAAGAATGACGAAATAAGCAAACATCGGGATGCTTATTAGTGCCGTATTTGTGCCAAGTGTTGTAAGCGGCATATTTATAAGCTGCGAACCGATAATCGTACCAGTCGCCATCGCGCCCCATGAACTAGCTAGTAAACCAATAAATGAAAGTAGTACAGCTTGAAACGGTTTATAGCCTAATGATAGAAAGATAGGTGCTGCAACCATGAAACCAATTCCGAATCCACTTACTGATTCGATTAGCGGACAAATACCAAAACACATAAGAAGCATTTGTAATAAACGATCGCGCGTCACTTCTTCTAAAAAACGCGCTACTTGATCGATGTACCCCATTTTGTTCATGAGGTGAAATAAAAAAATACCGAAAAACAACACGTACCCGACAATAAAACAAATTAACCAACCTTTAATCGTTGCGTGCACAGTTTCACTTATCCCTAGTTGAAACGTTGGTGAGAGTAAAACGATTCCAACAGACACAACGTAAGCAATTAAAGAGGACCGTAATGACGTTTGTTTAAATAAAAATAAACAAATGAAAATCATCATAATTGGGATAAGTGCCAACAATATGGCCATGTTATCATCTCTTTTCATTAAAAATACAATTTTTAACTATTATATAACAGATGTCATAATTTTCAATTGTTTTTACAACAGATTTAAAAAAGGAGCCAAATGACTCCTTTCACTCCCATTTTCTTTTATCCTGAAAAACGCTCTGCTGTCCGACTATTTTGTCTAACACAACAAACACAATATAAACACATATTACTTGCAATACAACATTTCCAAATTTCATTAATTCAAATGAATGGATCCAGAGAAATAATTCATTTAATAATACAATCGAAACGATACTAAATAGTTCTATACTAATCGAAAATATACATATTTCTAAAATAGATTGCTCTTGAATGCGATTTAAGCTGGAAAAGATGAATACATATCCTAAAAATAGAGCCATCAACTCTATTTTTGTCATGCTAATGAGCCAAGCGTATAGTGGTACAGTTAAAAGAAGATATAGTAGTTTTCGTCTTAGCATGCTTTCTCACCCTCTAAATTATATGTATTTTCTGTATATTTTAACATTTTTTTACGCAAAACAAAAAGAAGAGACTTATGCCTCTTCTTTTTGTTTTGTTGCCTGTATGAATTCACATATTTCTTCTCGCTTTTCATTTTCTAACAGCTCAATGACTTTACTTCCAACGACAACTCCATCACATATTGTAATCATTTCTTCTACATGTTCCTTTGTTGAAATACCGAACCCTGCCACGACCGGTAAATGTGTATGGGATTTTACTTTTTCTAAGTAACTATGAATCTCACCTTTAAAGTTTTGACGTACTCCTGTTACGCCCGCTACTGTAACGGCGTAGACGAATCCTTCTGATTCACTCGTAATTTTTTCGATTCGCTCAATTGGGCTCGTTACTGTAACGAGTGGAATTAGCGCAATGTTTGCCTCTCTAAGTAACGGGACAATAATATTTTGTTCTTCATACGGTAAATCCGGAACGATCATACCGTCTACCCCTGCTTCTATACAGTTTTCGATGAATCGTTCTTTTCCGAATGCGAGTACTGGATTTAAATATGTCATGAGTACAAATGGAATTTGTACTTCTTTCCTTACCTCTATTAATGCTTGAAAAATGCCCTTTACTGTTACACCGCTATCTAGCGCTCGTTTCCCTGCTCTTTGAATTGTTGGACCGTCTGCGACTGGATCTGAAAACGGAATGCCGATTTCAACGATGCTTGCTCCTGCTTCGTCTAAAAAACGAATTCTTTCTTTTAATTTTTCAAGGCCACCATCTCCGCCCATTACGTACGGAATAAATGCTTTCTTACCATTTTCAAACGCTGCTGTAATTTTTTCTACTCCCATTTTTTACACCTCTTCCATATAACGTTTTATACTCTCTACATCTTTATCGCCGCGGCCAGATAAGCAAATGACAAGTCCTTCGTCTTTCTTCATTTGCGGCGCTAATTTTAACGCATATGCGACAGCATGCGAGCTTTCTAATGCCGGGATAATCCCTTCTTTTTTCGTTAACAATTGAAACGCTTCTAACGCCTCATCATCTGTAATGGAATGATAAGAAACGCGGCCAATATCTTTTAGCAAGCTATGTTCTGGCCCAACACCTGGATAATCAAGCCCTGCTGAAATAGAATGCGCTTCTTGAATTTGTCCTTCTTCATTTTGCAGAAGGTACATCATCGATCCGTGTAAAACACCAACGCTTCCTTTCGTTAAAGTCGCTGCGTGCTGTTCTGTATGAACGCCTTTCCCTGCTGCTTCTACGCCGTAAAGAGCGACTTCTTCATCGTGTACGAACGGATAAAACATTCCCATCGCATTACTACCACCGCCAATACAAGCAACGACTGCTTCCGGTAACTTTCCTTCTAACGCCTCATATTGTTTTTTCGTTTCTTTCCCAATTACACTTTGGAAATCACGAACAATTTGCGGGAATGGATGCGGTCCGAGAACAGATCCCATAATGTAGTGCGTATCGTGCACGTGTGAAACCCAGTAACGAAGTGCCTCGTTCACCGCATCTTTTAATGTGCCGCTACCTGCCGCTACACTTTCTACTTTCGCTCCGAGTAATTCCATTCGGAACACATTTAATTTTTGACGTCTCACATCTTCTTCTCCCATAAAGATGATGCATTCTAATCCGAGTAGGGCACATACAGTAGCGGTCGCCACTCCGTGTTGTCCAGCCCCTGTTTCAGCGACAACTTTTTTCTTGCCCATTCGTACTGCAAGTAGTGCCTGACCGATTGTATTGTTAATTTTATGAGCTCCTGTATGGTTCAAATCTTCACGTTTTAAATAAATCTTTGCACCGCCGCAATACTTCGTCATATTTTCAGCGAAATAAAGCGGTGTTTCTCTTCCGACGTACGTTGTTAAATAATGATTTAATTCCTTTTGAAACGCTTCATCTTGCACCGCTTCTTTATATGCTTCTTCTAGTTCTAATACAGATTGCATTAACGTTTCTGGAACGTATCGTCCTCCGTATATACCGTAGTGACCTTTTTCATCTGGATATGCGTAGTTCATTTGGAACACTCCTTCGCTTTTATGATAAATTGTTTTATTTTCTTTAGATCTTTCTTTCCTTCTGTCTCTACTCCGCTACTTACATCGACCATGTACGGCTGAATAGTTCGAATCGCTTCTTCTATATTAAGAGCGTTTAATCCACCAGCTAATATTGTTTTCTCTCGCAACTCTTTTGGCATATGCGCAAGTAGTACCCATGAAAATTTCTTTCCATTTCCTCCGTGAAACTTTTCTTTCGGGCTATCAAACAATATATAATCCGTTTCATATGCTTGAGCGTTTTTCATATCGTCTTCTGAAGTTACTCCGAGTGATTTTATAGACGGAATATTCAATCTTCTAATTTGATGATTATCTTCATCCCCATGTAATTGCACATGCGTTAACCCGCATTCATCTGCAATTTTCTGAATCTCTTCTACTGATTCATTTACGAAAACACCGATTTTTAATATGTCCGCCGGAATCTCCTGAATGATTTCTTTCGCTAGCCCCGGGGTAATTTTCCGCTTACTTTCTGCAAAAACAAATCCGAGTGCATCAGCTCCGTATTCACAAGCACGTTTTGCTGTTTCAACATCAGTGATGCCGCAAATTTTCACTTTCATATATTCACCTTACAATCTTCAAAAAAGGTACGAATAGAAGATGATGTCATAAGTGCTTCTCCAACTAATACACCTTTCGCTCCAGCTCGTTTGACGCGAATAATATCTTCTTTTGAATGAATCCCGCTTTCACTAATCCAAAGTAATCTCTCCTCGTTTAATCGTTTTCCAAGCTTTTCTGTTTGGCTTAAATCGACTTCAAATGTTTTTAAATTACGGTTGTTAATACCGATAACGTGCGGATTTAATTGAATTGCAATTTCTAATTCCTGTTCATCATGAACTTCAACAATTGCTTCTAATCCTTTTTCTAGTACGTAGCTGTATAACTCTTTTAACTTCTCTTTCGTTAACGCCGCTACGATTAGTAAAATAATATCTGCGCCAGCTTCATACGCTCTATCAATTTGAATCGTATCGATTATGAAATCTTTGCATAAAAGCGGAATGTTACTTTCTGCTCTTGCCGTTTGTAAATCATGAAACGACCCTTTAAAAAATTGACCGTCTGTTAAAACAGAAACTGCTCCTGCGCCGCAGTCATCATATGTTTTTACTTGTTTTCGTACATCAACGTGTAAATTGATATCTCCTTTTGATGGTGATGCTCGCTTTACTTCTGCAATGACAGTAAACTGCTGTAATGCTTCTACAAGTGAATGTGTCTTTCTACTTTCTTTTAATGGTGTATATGTTTCATATAATGTCGCAACTTCCTTTTTCTTTTGGTCTACAATTTTGTCTAAAATCGTCCCCACTTTAATTCACCCTTTCTAATTTTTCATGACTTGCTGCAATTAATAAGTTTAGTTTGGCTAATGCTTTTCCTGAGTCAATACTATGTGCCGCTAGTGTAATTCCTTCTTCAATCGTTTCTGCTTTTCCATTTGCGAAAAGAGCTAGACCTGTATTGAATAAAACAGTATCGCGGTAAACACTCTTTTCTCCGCTTAACACCCCGAGCGTAATCTTTGCATTTTCTTTCGAATCTCCGCCTCTAATCTCTTCGTTTTTCACTACCCGGAAACCATATTTCTCAGGTTCAATACTCGTTTCTACTATTTCATTATCTTTTAAAATGACAACATGATTTTCTCCTTGCAATGATGCTTCATCTAAAAATCCACTTCCATTTACGACAAGTGCTTGTTTTCTTCCTAGTTTCTGTAATACTTGCGCAACTGGTAGTAACATATCTCGTTTATAAATGCCGACAAATTGTGTTTCTAAATTCACCGGATTTGTTAAAGGACCAATTAAGTTAAAAATCGTCGGCACATTTAATTCTTTTCTTATTTTCATAATGCGCCTTAATGCTGGATGCATCGCTGGTGCGAATAAAAATGCGATCCCGACATGCTCTAATAAATAATCAATTTCGTTTGGCGTACTGCTAATATTTACACCGAGTTCTTCTAATAAATCTGCACTTCCTGTTTTACTAGAAACAGCTCGGTTACCGTGTTTTGCAACTTTTACGCCAGCTCCTGCTAGTACAAATGCCGATGTTGTACTAATATTAAATGTTTGGGCACCGTCACCACCTGTCCCGCAATTGTCCATCGCTCCTTGTATATGGTTCGAAAACGGTAATGCCTTTTCACGAAGAGCTCGAACGAGGCCGTATATTTCTCCTGCCGTTTCGCCTTTCGCTTTCAGTAAGACTAAGAACGCTGCAATTTCACTTTCCAATATGTTTTCATTTAATAAAAGAAGCCCTGCTCTATACATTTCCTCTTCTGTTAAATGTTGTCCCTCCACTAATTTACGAAGATAGTTATTCATACTCTTTCCTCCTCTTTCACTTCGCCTAAAAAGGCACGTATTAACTTTCCGCCTTCTTCTGTTGCGATTGATTCCGGATGAAACTGTAATCCAAATAGCGGATAATAATTGTGACGAACTGCCATAATTTCTCCGTCATCCATCGCTGTCGCTAGTATGTCAAAACACTGTGGCAAATTCGTTTGCGCTGCAACAAGGGAATGGTAGCGCATCGCTGTTAACGGCTGGGTAACGTATGAAAAAATTGACGTTCCGTTATGTTTCACACGAGAGGTTTTTCCGTGTTTAATGCGATCCGCTCGAACAATGTCTCCTCCAAATGCTGATATAATCGCCTGATGGCCAAGGCAAATACCTAATATGGGAACGTTCTTATAAAAATGACGAATCACTTCGATACAAATACCAGCATCCTCTGGTTTTCCTGGTCCTGGTGAAAGCACAATTCCTGTTGGATTCATCCCTTCTAACTGTTCTATCGTTATTTGATCATTCCTTACGACAACAATATCTTCTTCATATTCACCTAACAGTTGATACAAGTTATATGTGAATGAATCATAATTATCAATTAGTACAATCATTTCATTACCTCCAATAGTGCTCTCGCTTTATTTAACGTTTCTTCATATTCAGCTACTGGGTCTGAATCATAAACAATTCCCGCTCCTGCCTGAACGTATGCTTTCTCATCCTTGACGACCATCGTTCGAATCGCAAGCGCCATATCAAGATTCCCTGAAAAACTAACGTATCCAACTGCACCCGCGTACACATTTCTTTTTTCATTCTCTAGCCCATTTATAATTTCCATCGCTCTAATTTTCGGAGCGCCTGACACTGTTCCTGCTGGTAGACAATACGCTAATGCATCAAATCCACTCATCCGTTTTCGCAATGTTCCGTAAACTTCAGATACAATGTGCATGACGTGGGAGTATTTCTCTACTTTCATATATTTATCTATCGTAACTGAGCCAATTTCACTCACTCTTCCTATATCATTTCTTCCAAGATCCACAAGCATCATATGCTCCGCTCGTTCTTTCTCATTTTCTAACAGTTCTTTTTCAATTTCCGCATCTTCCTGCTTCGTTTTCCCTCTCGGCCTCGTACCCGCAATTGGGTTCGTCATCACTTTATCCTCTCTTACCGATAACAAACTTTCCGGCGAAGAACCGAGTACAACATAATCTTGAAAATCGATATAGAACATATATGGTGACGGATTTGCAATTCGAAGTTTTCGGTATAAGGCGAAAGGATCACCAATACATTCACTTTGCAAACGCTGAGATAATACGACTTGGAATATGTCTCCGGCTCGAATGTATTCTTTCGCCGTTTCTACCATCGCGCAAAATTCTTTTTCTGTTATAGAAGAAGTGAATGATAATGTTGATCTTATTTCAGTTACTTCCGCTTCTTCTCCCCTCAGCACTTCCTCTTTGTATACTTGCAATCTTTCATATACTTCTTCATAAGAAGGAGAATCGTCTTCCCTGCATACATATACAAAGGATAATTTTTGGCGTAAGTGATCATACACGATAAACTCACGGTACAGTAAAAGGTGTACCTCTGGAATATTTAATGGATCGTGTAAATCTGCGCCAATGTTTTCATACTGCCGAATGACGTCATAGCCAATATAACCAACTGCTCCTCCGCAAAACGGGAATGGACTGTCTACTTGAGCTGACCGGGTTTCTTTTTCTAAAACTTGTAGTACGTTACCTTGCAGCTTTTCTGCCCGGCCGTAAATCGTTCGTTCTACTTCCGTACCAACACTTTTCACTTCGCCATATGGATTACAACCTAAGTAAGAATAGCGTCCTTTATCTTGATGAAGCTGGGAGCTTTCTAATAAAAACTTTTTCTTTCCCTTCATACGTCTATATAAAGAAATTGGCGTAATGCTATCTCCTTCTTCTTCGGTAATTACTAAAAATGTTTTTTCTTCTCTTTTTCGTTTCATAAATTCTTCTTTCGTCATCATGTCCTTCACCTCACCCTGAAAAATAAAAAAGTCCTCTACATATCGAAAATATGTAGAGGACGATAAATTTACCGTGGTACCACCTCATGTTGGACACAAAAGCATCCCGCTTTGTTCAGGTACAAAATATATACCTTATCCTTGTAACGGCGGAACCCGGGTTGCCTACTGAAAATAATTGTTCAGCATACCTCTCGTAAGCCCATTCCGTATATGGCACCGCACCGGGCTCCCACCTATCCCCGGCTCTCTGTAACGTCTCCGATATACGTACTCTTCTTACTTCAACGATTTCATTTATTTAATTTTTTGTACACAAAAAGGGAGTACTCATCCTATAGAAAGGACGGGTACTCCCGTGGTGCCACCTTAATTCGTTACAAATGTAACGCACTTTACCGTATCAAAAACAATACGTGTCTCTTGTATCGATGAGATCATGTCGCCAAAGCCTACTTCTTTCGTTTCGGTTTGGAAGCTCCGAAGCCCATTCCACATCAATCCCATACTGATTCGCACCAACCATCAGCTCTCTGACATGTTCATCATGTGTACTCTTCTTCATCAACGCTTGCATTTTTTTAAGTTGCACTCATTATAGACCTAACTTTTTTCATAAGTCAATACTTTTAAAAGAATTTTATTTTTCTCTTCTTTCAATATTATATTGACAAAACAACCTCTTTTTATGTAAATATAATAAATACTCTATTAAAAATAAGGTTTTTTGCATGAATATTATATATTAAAAAAGTAAAATGATGTCAAAAAACGCTTACATTTCTGAAAATTCGTATTTCTGTATGGATTTTTCAGAATAATCATGATAGATTATAAATATGCATAACGCATCAATAGACATGACAAAAGGAAGGGGAACTTCATGAGTACGCAGATGTTAACTTTAACTTCTATCTCTATTTACATGCTCGGGATGTTAGTAATTGGCTATTTCGCCTATAAACGAACGTCCAACTTAACAGATTATATGCTTGGCGGGCGTACACTAGGCCCCGCAGTAACAGCATTAAGTGCTGGAGCATCCGATATGAGTGGTTGGCTTTTAATGGGATTACCCGGTGCAATGTTTAGCGTTGGATTAAGTAGTAGTTGGATTGCGATCGGCCTAACACTAGGCGCATACGCAAACTGGCTTTATGTCGCTCCTCGCTTACGTACCTACTCTGAAATTGCAAACAACTCTATTACTATCCCAGAATTTTTGGAACACCGCTTCCAAGACAAATCTCACATGCTACGCTTAGTATCCGGACTTGTTATTATGATTTTCTTTACTTTTTATGTAGCTTCAGGATTAGTTTCAGGCGCTGTATTATTTGAAAATTCATTTGGTATGAACTACCACGTTGGATTATTCATTGTTGCAGGCGTTGTTGTCGCTTACACATTATTTGGTGGTTTCTTAGCAGTAAGTTGGACAGACTTCGTGCAAGGAATCATTATGGTAGTTGCTCTTATTCTTGTTCCTATCGTAACAATTATGAATTCGAACGGACTTGGACCTGCATTTGATACAATTCGATCTGTAGATCCAACACGTTTAGATATTTTTAAAGGTGCCTCTACCTTAGGGATTATTTCTTTATTTGCATGGGGCCTTGGTTATGTTGGACAACCTCATATTATCGTACGCTTTATGGCGATTTCTTCTGTAAAAGAGATTAAAAGCGCACGAAGAATTGGTATGAGCTGGATGATTTTCTCTGTTGTCGGAGCTATGTTTACTGGCCTGATCGGTATTGCTTACTACTCACAACAAGAGTTAACATTATCTAACCCAGAAACAATTTTCCTTGAGCTTGGAAAGATTTTATTCCATCCACTTATTACTGGATTTTTATTAGCAGCTATTTTAGCAGCTATTATGAGTACAATTTCATCTCAATTACTTGTTACTTCTAGTGCTATAACAGAAGATTTATATCGTACATTCTTTAAACGTTCTGCTTCTGATAAAGAACTTGTATTCGTCGGTCGTATGGCTGTACTTGTTATTGCATTAGTTGGGTGCGCTTTAGCGTTTAAACAAAATGATACGATTTTAGCTCTTGTTGGATACGCTTGGGCTGGATTTGGTTCTTCATTCGGACCTGCTATTTTATTAAGCTTATATTGGAAACGTATGACGAAGTGGGGCGCACTTGCTGGTATGATTTCTGGTGCCGCTACAGTAATTATTTGGACTCAATTCGAATTCTTAAAAGAATTCTTATATGAAATGATTCCTGGTTTCACTATTAGTTTACTAGTAATCGTAATTGTTAGTTTACTAACACAACCTTCAAAAGAAGTTGAAGAGCAATTTGAGGATTTCGAAAAACAACATAGTCATAATCTATAAAGGAACAGCTCTGCTATCGTAACAGCAGAGCTTTCTTTATATCAAAGTTCGACAATCTTCTGCTCGAATTTAACAATTTCTTTATGTTTCGTTAAATTAAACATAACACTACTCCTTTATAGTAGTACTATCAGCACTTATACAGAAAGGGGACTCCAACATGTTAGCAGCTTTCCAGCAACAACAAACACGAAAATTTTCACCTATCACAAATACTTCTGCGTCTTGTTTAAACATACAACCTAATCCACCCAAAATTACAATTGCTCCTTCTGTTATTTCAGTCATTGGTGTTCATATGGAAAAAAATAAGTTGAAAGTAAGAACTGGACAAAGCACTGAGTTATCAGCTTCTGTTTTGCCAGTGCAAGCAACGAATACAGAACTTGTTTGGACAAATATGAATGCTGATGTTATCACAATGTATCCAAAAGGTGATACGGTAACAATTACTGGAAAAAGTGCCGGAAGAGCAGTCGTAATTGTCACAACTGCTGAAGGAAAGTTCCGTGACCTATGCATGATTCATGTACAACCTTATATGACAAATCCAAAGTAAAAGAGTGGCTACGTAGCCACTCTTTTACTTTGTTTCAATGTATGAATTTTTACTTGTAACGAGATTGATGAATTGCTCTTTATCTTTAGGAGAAATAATTTCTGTTTGATGTGATCCATAAATAATTTCAAGTCGATCAAATGATAAGGCATGAGCTGCTACTGGATTTTTCGTATTTGAAATTTGTTTTATATCTCGTATAAATATGCGCTTTTTAACGAAACCGGATTTAATCGTAATTGTTTCTTCTCCGACGATATATCTTGTCGAAAACCAACTCCAAATAAATAATATTGCTAATGGAATTGTAAAAAATAAAAGAAAATACTCTCTCCCTGCAAATAAGGGAGCAAAACACGCTCCAATGACAACGAAAAAAATCGGATATAACCATACATCTTTTTTTGATGGAAATTCCATTAAACTTCCCCCTTCCACACCCGTATTTCTATAAAACAAAAAGAGAAGTATCACAACTTCTCTTTTCTCCTCTAACATTATAATTCCTGTGTATACGCCGGCTCGTTTACTACATTTTTTGCTGTTCGTTTTTGTTGCTGTAGTAAGAAAACAGATACACCAAACAATACGAGCATGCTACCGATAATTTGCATTACATTTAGTCTTTCACCGAGTAAGAAGAACGCTAGTATAGATGCTCCAACGGGTTCTCCTAAAATACTCATTGAAATTGTTGTTGCATTTACGTAGTTTAATAACCAATTATTAATGACGTGTGACACTGTCGGAACAACCGCAAGTAAAAGAAAAACGGTCCAATCCCACTTCGTATAACCTGTAAAAGGCACTTGCAACACTATATTATAAATCCCCATAAAAATACCTGCGAATGCAAAAACTGTAAAGCTGTAAATCCAGTGTGATACTTTCTTTACTGTCGTTTGCCCGATAAATAAATAACCGACAACCGCTATTACACTTAAAAAGGATAATATATCTCCATAAATTGCTTGTTCACTTAGCCCTAAATCTCCCCAACCAATACACATTACGCCTAATATCGCAATTCCCATTGTTGCAATAGCTGAGTATGTTGTTCTTTCTTTAAATAAGAAAAAACCTCCAACTAAAGATACGATTGGTTGAAGCGCTAAAATAATCGTCGAACTAGCAACTGTCGTATGCTTTAAAGATTCAAACCATAATAGAAAATGAAGTGCTAAAAAGAAACCAGATCCAATTAAAAACCCCCAATCTTTTAGTTGAATCTTACTAAATTCTTCCCGCTTTTTCCAAACGATAGGCAGCATAATAAGTACGATAATCCATAATCGGTACATACTTAATATGGAAGATGGTGCTGAGGACATCTTTACAAAAACTGCTGCGAATGAAATGGCTATAATGGAAATGGCTAACGGTAGTGCGATTGATCTTTCTTGTTTCAAATTCCGTCTCCCCTCTCACCTGTCAAAAATCCCACTTCATTATATCCGTTTTCTTTCATAACTTAAATACTAATTTTTTAGATTCTTCGTACCATTATGGTAAAATAGAAACGAAAGCACCTATTAGTGAATATTTCTTGCTTTTTCACTACAAGCGTCGCTCTTACAATCATTACAGTAAATTTTTATTTAGGGGGATCTACATGAATCAAACAATCGGGAGAATTGAAGAAATTTCATTTTATAGTGCATCACTTCAAGAAGATGTTACACTTCTCGTTTACTTACCGGTAAATTACACACCACTGCACAAACATACAGTTGTAATTGCACAAGATGGTAGAGATTATTTTCAGCTTGGTAAAGCGCACCGTGTAATTGAGCGCCTTCGTGAAACTGAAGAAATTGACCGTACAATTATTGTCGGTATTCCATATAAAAATGTACACGATCGTAAAGAAAAATATTTCCCAAATGAAGTAAAAAACGCTGCGTATATTCGTTTCCTTGCTCATGAACTTGCACCATATATCGATGAAAATTATCCAACGTACCAAATGGGAAAAGGTCGTGTGTTAATTGGTGATTCTCTTGGCGGAACAGTTTCCTTCATGACCGCACTTATGTATCCGCATACATTCGGTAAAGTCGTTATGCAATCACCATTTGTGGATGAAACAGTGATGAACTTAGCAAAAGACTTCAAAAATCCGGAGGCGCTAGACCTTTATCACGTTATTGGGACAGAAGAAACAGCTGTAAAGCGCACGGATGGACAAGTATCTGATTTCGTAGGGCCGAACCGTGAGCTTAATACGCTTCTGACAGATAGAAATTTCATCACGCATTACGAGGAGTTTGAAGGTAACCACACGTGGAAATATTGGCAAACTGATTTACCGAAAGCTTTCTCTCATATTCTATCAATGAAATAATAGAGAGCAGTATTCAGAATAATTTGATATAATAGATAGAGAGATTTGTTTTTCTCAAAATCTAACTAGACTTACAAAGGGAGGAATTGGAACATGAAATTAGGCATTGTAATTTTTCCATCTAAAATGATTCAAGATAAAGCGAACGGATTGCGTAAACGTTATGATCCGCACTACGCATTAGTTCCGCCACACATTACATTGAAAACACCCTTTGAGACGCAAGATGAACACTTAGAATCGATTGTAAATGAGTTACATACAATCGCAAGTAAAACGAACCCTTTCACCCTTCACGTCGGAAAAGTTGGTTCATTCGCACCTGTTAATAATGTTCTTTATTTTAAAGTAGAAAAAACACCTGAACTTACTTTCTTAAATGAAGAAATGCATAGTGAATTCTTTACACAAGAACGCGAATATGCTTTCGTACCTCATTTAACAATCGGACAAGGCTTATCAGATGCAGAGCATGCTGATGTATTAGGTCGATTACGTATGAAAGATTTCTATTATGAACAACCAATTGATCGCTTCCATCTTCTATATCAATTAGAAAATGGAACATGGACTGTACACGAAACATTCCACCTTGGAAAGGGGCACAACTAATTTGCACGCACAGATCGTACAAACGGACGAACAACTAAGAGACGCATTCTCTGTACGTAAGCAAGTATTTGTGAATGAACAACAAGTTTCTGCTGCAGAAGAGTATGATGAGTTTGAAGAAGCTTCAACACACGTTGTTATATATGATAATGATGTTCCAGTTGGTGCTGGTCGTTTTCGCATACTGGATGGAATAGGAAAAATGGAACGCATTTGCGTACTGGCTTCCCATCGTAAAAAAGGCATTGGAAAAATTGTTATGGATGCACTTGAAGCGTATGCGAAGGAAAACTCGCTACCAAAATTAAAGCTGCACGCCCAAACACATGCTGAAGATTTCTATAAGAAACTTGGATATGTAACAAATTCTGATGTATTCATGGAAGCAAATATTCCTCACATCGTTATGATAAAAGAATTGTAATTTGAAAACAGGAGGTATCCCCTCCTGTTTTTTACATTGCTATTTTCTTTTTCTTCCGCTAAAGTTAAATGTTGATGCTATAGTTTTGAAGGTGAATATATGACACAAGAAAAATTTTCACAAAAATCATTAACGCACGCTGATATTCCGCGTGCAACATATCATATTCCGAAAACATCTACCCATTTAATTATGGAAGAAGATGCGGATGCAGCGTATTTCCGCGCTCTCGAGCAACAAAATGTATTTTTAAATGAAAAACAATTAGAAGCCGTGCGAACGACAGAAGGCCCTGTCCTTACATTAGCTGGTGCTGGAAGCGGGAAAACGTCTGTTTTAACAACTCGCGTAGGTTATTTAGTAAATGTAAAACAAGTTCATCCGCGCAATATTTTATTGCTTACATTTACACAAAAAGCAGCTGAAGAAATCCGAAATCGTGTAGCGAATTTACCAGGTATGAATCGTGCTGCAAGTAGCTACGTTGTTGCTGGTACATTCCACTCTGTCTTTTTAAAATTGCTTCGTAGTCAAGGATATAATCAGCAAATTTTAGCAAATGAAAAACATAAGCAAATTATGATAAAGAAAATTTTAAAAGAGTTACGCTTAAAAGACGATTATGATGCTGAAACGATGCTCGCTATGATTTCACTTGAGAAAAACAAATTGAATCGTCCGAAAGATGTAAAAGCAAAAACACCCGTTGAACAAGAATTTAAAGAAGTATACGAGCGTTTTGAAGAAGTGAAACAACGATATAATTATATTGATTTCGATGACATCTTATTAGAAACGTATTATATGTTAGAAAGTAACGCTCCTTTACTTACCCAATTACAACAACGTTTCCACTATATTGAAGTAGATGAGTTCCAAGATACATCGTATGCACAATATGAAATTGTAAAATTGTTAGCCACGCCAAGAAATAATTTATTTATCGCAGGTGATGACGACCAGGCGATATACGGTTGGCGAGGAGCAAGTCACCAAATTATTTTATCTTTTCCAAAAGAATTTGATAACACTACGATTATCGCACTGAATACAAATTATCGATCCAATCCTTTTATCGTCGGACTTGGAAATGAAGTTATCAAACTAAATCAAGAACGTTTTGATAAAGAGCTATATTCTGTGCGCGAAGAAGGTGTACAACCTTTTTACGCAAGACCTGCTACGACTCTTGATGAAGCAAATCAAATTTTGCAGCTCATTCAAGAAAAAGTAGATAGCGGCGAACGTAACTTTAAAGATTTTTGTTTACTGTACCGCACACATTCTGTAAGCCGTTCGTTACTTGATCAGCTTACCATTCACAAAATCCCGTTTATTAAGCACGGGGCGAGTCAATCATTTTATGAACATTCTTTAATTAAGCCTGTATTAGATCATTTAAGACTCGTGATTGAACCGTTTCGATTAGAATCACTTTCCAATATATTACCAACGATGTATATTGGGCGTGATGATTGTATTTCATTTATTGAGCGTGAACAATGGAAATATGGTGAGGGCCGTTTCCCTTCTCTTCTTCATTTCTTATTATTAAATCCGAGCTTAAAACCTTTTCAAGTGAAAAAGGTAAATGAGCGTATCGATTTTATTAAATTTATAAAAGAATTAGAACCGAAAAAAGCATTAAAAGAAATTATTCATGGTAAAGGAAAGTATTTAGAGTACTTACAAAGTAATGATCGCTCTTCCTTTACGATGCATAAAGATATACAAGAAGAAATGTTAGAAGAATTAATGGAGTCTGCAACTCGTTTCACCGATATTCCAGCATACTTACAATTTATTGATGAAGCAATTCAAGGTCAAAAAGAAATGGAAGCATTAAAAACAATGCCGGAAAAAAATGCTGTTTCGCTTATGTCTATTCATAACGCAAAAGGTCTTGAATTTCCATGCGTCTTTTTACTTGGAGCGAGCGATGGTATTCTCCCCCATACTTCTTCTTTAAAAGATGCCAATGATCGTGTTACAGAGACTTCTGAAGCTTTAGAAGAAGAACGTCGATTACTTTATGTCGCAATTACACGTGCGAAAGAAGAACTTTACATTTCCTCTCCGCAATTTTTCAGAGGAAAAAAATTAGATATCTCTCGTTTTTTATATACTGCGCGAAAAGATTTACCTGAAAAGACATCCACTAAATAAGGATGTCTTTTTTTCATATTGCATTATGTACATCCCTACTATATAAATTCCCTGTTTTCATCATAAGAATTAACGTAATATCAACCATATCCCATTCATATTGTAATAGTGTATGTCAGAACTCACGATAAGGAGTGAACATAATGAGCTGCAATTGTAACGAAGATAATCAACATGATTTTGATTTCAATTGTGTATCAAATGTCGTTCGTTTTATACATGAATTACAAGAATGTGCCACGACAACATGTGGATCTGGTTGCGAAGTTCCATTTTTAGGTGCACATAACAATGCATCAGTAGCAAATACACGTCCTTTTATTTTATACACAAAAGCTGGAACACCTTTTGAAGCCTTTGCACCATCTGCAAGCCTTACTAGCTGCCAATCTCCAATTTTCCGCGTAGAAAGTATAGATGATGATGACTGTGCTGTATTGCGTGTATTGACTGTAGTTTTAGGTGATGGTACCTCTGTACCACCTGGTGATGACCCAATTTGTACGTTTTTAGCTGTACCAAATGCAAGACTCGTATCAAGCTCCACTTGTCTTACTGTTGATTTAAGTTGCTTCTGCGCTATTCAATGCTTACGCGATGTTTCTATATAAAACTGAATACTAATTTAAGCATGGATTGGGTGGCAGAGTTTTCTGCCACCCAATCCATGCTTAAAAGGTATTATTATGTATTTTTCATAAAATTGGGAACTTGTCTAGAACATAGAACCTGTCCTTTTCATTAACTGAAAGTAGAAACAGATAAAGGAGTGAAAAACATGTTCTCTTCTGATTGCGAATTTCCTAACATTGATTGTGAGGCGAAACCAGCTAGTACACTACCTGCCTTCGGTTTTGCTTTCAACGCTTCCGGCCCTCAGTTCGCTTCATTATTCACACCATTACTATTACCTAGCGTAAGTCCAAACCCAAACATTACTGTTCCTGTAATAAACAATACAGTAAGTGTCGGAGATGGCATTCGAATTCAAGTAGCTGGTATTTATCAAATCAGTTATACATTAACAATTAGTCTTGATAACGTTCCTACAGCACCAGAAGCTGGTCGTTTCTTCTTATCATTAGGTACGCCGGCTAACATTATTCCTGGATCAGGTACAGCTGTTCGTTCTAACGTTATTGGTACTGGTGAAGTAGATGTATCCAGTGGTGTTATTCTTATTAACTTAAACCCTGGTGACTTAATTCAAATTGTACCAGTTGAACTGCTTGGAACTGTGGACATCCGTGCTGCAGCATTAACAGTTGCACAAATTAGCTAGTAAAAAGCGGTATTTCTCCTTTGAAATACCGCTTTTTATATATAATAAAAAACACTCACAGTAACATGAGTGTTTCATTCTTCATAGTGTTTTATTACATTCTTCTTTTTCCCACAATTACATCCCTTTTTCTTCACAAATCCTTGTTGCTGTAATTGTTCTTGATATGCCTGTTGTTGCGCTTGGTGTTGTTGCTGTATATGATACCATTGCTGCAGGTCATATGAATTTTGCCTTGGATTATTGCTCACAGCAAACATCTCCTCTACTGTCAATTCTGTCTATTTACTATATGAACAACTCTTTATTTCCGTTCCCTCATTCTTTTAAACTCCGCTTTCTCTCATATTATAAAAATATATTATTCTCCCATAAAATATCCTGTGATCGTTTCAATAATTGCTGCTGCACCTGCAATAGCTAATAATGCAAGTAACGGCTCTGCAACGATAGGGATCCAATTATATAAAACTAATAAAAAAGCACTAACCCATACACCTGTACACCAATAACAGCTTAATAATTCGCCAATCCACTTCCTTAATCCTTTACCTTTTACTTTTGTAAAAGTTGATACACTTCCATCCGGCTCTGTAATCTCTAATTCATCAATAAACGGTCGCCGCAAAAAGGCTGTAATTTTATCATAAACAATTAAACGAGTGAGCCTAAAAGCAGCTAACGCGAAAATAAAAAATAAAAGCCAACTTGTAAACAGCATGATTCCACCTTCCCTTATCTTCTTTCGCCTATTTAAAAAAAAAGGTCTTGAGATTGTGACCAAATCTCCTCGACTCCAATATCTTATTAATGTAAATACAAACAAGAAGATAAGGAGTGACATTAATGAGTTGTAACGAAAATAAACACCATAGCTCTTCTCATTGTGTAGTTGACGTTGTAAAATTCATCAATGAATTACAAGATTGTTCTACGACAACATGTGGATCTGGTTGTGAAATTCCATTTTTAGGCGCACACAACACGGCATCAGTAGCGAATACACGCCCTTTTATTTTATACACAAAAGCTGGAACACCATTTGAAGCATTTGCACCATCTGCAAGCCTTACTAGCTGCCAATCCCCAATTTTCCGTGTGGAAAGTGTAGACGATGATAGCTGTGCTGTACTACGTGTGTTAACTGTTGTATTAGGTGATGGATCTACTGTACCACCTGGCGACGACCCAATTTGTACGTTTTTAGCTGTACCAAATGCACGACTAGTATCAACATCTACTTGCATCACTGTTGATTTAAGCTGTTTCTGTGCGATCCAGTGCTTACGCGACGTTTCTATCTAATAAATAAAGTGAACTAAAAAACTATTGGGGTGGTAGAAGCTTTCTACCACCTTTACATATTTAAAAGCCGGCCATATCAATCGATTTGATGTCTTCTATAGCTAACCTAATATCTCTCATACTATTTGGTGGCATAATAGCTACAATTCCATTACGATACGAGATGATCGATCCAATATAAGAAACGGTAGCCGTTTTTATTCTGCACCTTACTTTTGGAATATAATGAGGGCGGTTTAATAAAAAATGAATTTTCTCTTCATTATTCATATCCTTAAATGATTTATTATACGGGACTGTTCTCACTGGCTCTTGCTGTTCTTGCTGCTCTTGTACTTGTTCCTCTTCTTCTATTTCTTCTATTTCTTCTACTTGTTGCTCTTGTTGTTCTATTACCTCTTCCACAGCACTACTTACAGCATTTTCATTTCTATTACTTTCTTCTCTTCGATCCTCATTTTCAAAGTTTGTTAAGATAATCCTTTTTATTTTCGGTGCAGCAAGTTCCAAACTGACTTGCGCAATATATAACAACGGTTTTCCAACTGTTGAACTTTTATTTTTATTCTTCACACTCGTCCCTCCCACTTCCATACGTAGCTGAATAAATTGTGTACTATTATAGTTATATTCATAACGTGGTAAGAACTTTCGTTAAAAATCGTTCTTTCTAAGAACAAATAAAAAGGACAATCTCAACATGTAGAGATTGTCCTTTAAAAATTACTATTATATTTATCCTAGGATATGATACCCTGAATCAACGTGAATGTTTTCTCCTGTTACGCCGCGTGCTAAATCACTGAATAAGAATACTGCTGTATCCCCAACTTCCTCTGGAGTTGTTGTACGACGAAGTGGTGCGCGCTCCTCAATTTCTCTTAAGATTGAGTTAAAGTCGCCTACACCTTTTGCAGATAACGTACGAATTGGTCCTGCAGAAATAGCGTTAACGCGAATGCCATGTTGGCCTAAATCGTTAGCTAAATATTTCACGCTTGCTTCTAATGAAGCTTTCGCAACACCCATAACGTTATAGTTTTTCACAACGCGCTCGCCGCCAAGGTATGTTAACGTTAAAATATTTCCGCCTTCTGTCATTACTTTCTTCGCTTCTCTTGCTACAGCTGTTAAAGAGAATGCGCTAATATTTTGTGCAAGTAAAAATCCATCGCGAGAAGTATCTACAAATTCACCTTTTAAATCATCACGATTTGCAAAAGCAATACAGTGTGCAACACCGTGAATTGTACCAACCTCTTGCTTGATTGTTTCAAAGCAAGCTGTAAGTTCTTCATCATTTGTTACATCACAAGGTAATACAAGTGATTCTTGTCCTTCTAATGTGTCCGCTAATTCACGAACGTTTCTCTCTAAACGTTCTCCTGCAAATGTGAATATTAATTTTGCACCTGCATTATGCAAAGAGCGAGCAATTCCCCACGCAATACTTCTTTGGTTCGCAACGCCCATAACAACAAATGTTTTCCCTTGTAATAGTTCCATGATATATCCTCCCAGAATTGCTTATACTTGTTATTAGTACCTGATACTATAATTATAGTACCATAAAACCTCTTAAAGGCAAACAAAAAAGTCATTAACTTAAATTTTGTTAATGACTTTTTGTTTCTATAAAAAAACGCTCTAATCCTTCTTCCCAAGAGGGCATTTGTGAAAAACCATTTAATCGTAGCATGTTATGTTGGAAAATAGAATATTTCGGTCTCGCTGCCGCTGATCCAAATTCTTCGGTTGAAACAGGTAATACATTCACTTTCATATTTGCATCCAAAAATATTTTTTTTGCAAATTCAAACCAAGAACATGAACCTCTATTTGACACATGATACGTACCGTATAAAGAAGTACGAATGAGCTTATTAATCATTACATTTAAATCCGCCACATAAGTAGGAGAACCGATTTGATCTGCTACAACAGATACTTCTTCTCTTTCTTTACCTAATCGCATCATCGTTTTCACAAAATTATTTCCATACTTACCATATAACCACGATGTACGAACGATAAAGTATTTATTATGTAGCTCTTTAACGAACTGCTCTCCCGCATACTTAGAAGCTCCGTATATATTTATCGGCGCCGGATTATGAAATTCATCGTATCCCTCCGGTCTGTCGCCCTGAAATACATAATCAGTGCTAATATAAACTAACTTCGCCCCTACTAATTGGGAAGCAACCGCTACATTTCGAGCTCCTATTGCATTTATTACATAAGCAATATCTTGTTCTTTCTCTGCATGATCAACCTTCGTATACGCTGCACAATGAATAATGATATGTGGCTTTATTTCTTGTACCACTTGCTGCATTCGGGATATATTTGTTATATCTAATAACTTTTTATCAAATGGATATATGTCATATTCTTCAGGATTTAACTCTTCTTGTAGTTGCTTTCCCAATTGACCGTTTGCTCCTGTTATGATAATCCGTTCTTTCATTTATATGCCCCTTACTTTTCTTTTAGTGGTTTCCACCATTCTATATGATGTTCATACCATTCCACCGTTTCTTTCAACCCCTGTTCAAACGTATACTGCGGTTCCCACCCGAGCTCATTCTTCATCTTTTGTGCATCAATCGCATAACGACGATCATGTCCTAAACGGTCTGTAACATACGCAATGTCTTTTTTCGTTTTTCCTAAGAGAGTCATGATTTGTTCCACAACATCTATATTTGTTTTTTCATTATTTCCACCTATGTTATATACTTCCCCTATACGTCCCTTATGCAGAACGACGTCAATCGCACTACAATGATCCGTTACATGTAACCAATCTCTTACATTTAATCCATCGCCATATAACGGTAATTTTTTATCTTCCAACGCATTCGTAACCATTAACGGAATTAACTTTTCAGGATATTGATACGGTCCATAGTTATTGGAGCAACGCGTTACTATAACTGGTAATTGATATGTTTTATAATAAGATAAAGCTATCATGTCGGCGCTCGCCTTACTTGAAGAATATGGACTATTTGGAGCTAACGAGGTTTCCTCGGTAAATCGCCCTGTTTTCCCTAAAGAGCCGTACACCTCATCTGTTGATACTTGCACGAGTTTAATATGTGGATATTTTTTTACTAATTCTAATAAGGTGACTGTCCCAATTACATTTGTATCATAAAAAGGAATCGGATTTTCAATGCTACGGTCCACATGTGATTCAGCGGCGAAATTGACAATTACTTGTACGTCACGCTCCTTAATAACATGCTCCAGCAGCTCTCCGTTTTGAATTTCCCCTTTTACAAAAGAGTAATTCGGATGATTTTGAAGAGACTTCACGTTATTTAAATTCCCGCTATATGTTAATGCATCGAAATTAATAATTTTATATGTTTCATAGCTTTGTAACATGTAATGAACAAAATTACTTCCAATAAATCCGGCCCCACCTGTTACTAATATATTCATATAACAACTCTCCTACTCAAAAGCTATCTTCACATTCCTGGAGTAACGGTAATATTCGATCTTTATCAGACAAGATAGGACTTGTTACCGGCCATGGAATTGCTAATTCTTTATCTTCCCAAAGTAACCCTGAGTCATGCTCAGCGCTATAATACTCATCTACTTTATACATAACAATCGTATGCGGGACAAGTGTACAAAAGCCGTGTGCAAATCCTTTTGGCACTAATAATTGCCGGTGATTATCGGCGCTTAAAATATATCCTCTCCACTGTTTAAAAGTTGGTGAATCTTTTCGCAAATCAACGATAACGTCATAGATTGCTCCTTGCATAACTTGAATAAGTTTCGTTTGTGCTTTCGGATTTTTTTGAAAGTGTAATCCCCGAATCGTTCCCGCTTCTGCCGAATAAGAAACATTATCCTGTACAAATGAATACGTAACTCCTAATGTTTCTAGTACCTTCTTATTATAACTTTCTGTAAAAAAGCCACGCTCATCTCCAAATAACCTCGGTTCTAACAATTTTGCGTCGATAAAGTTTGTTTCTACAACTTTCATATTCTCACCTATTCTCCGTTAAACTGTTTACCAAAGTTTATATCCCGTGCTAACGTATTCGCCCTTTGAAGAGAAACATGAGTTCCCGCATCAGTCCACCAACCGCCCATTTCATTATAAGTAAGTACCTCTCGTTTTAAATACCAATTATTGATATCTGTAATTTCAAGTTCTCCCCTTGCGGAAGGTTTTAATTCTTTTATATAAGAAAAGACTTTCGAATCGTACAAATAAATTCCTGTAACTGCATAGGAACTTTTCGGCTCTTTCGGTTTTTCTTCAATTTCAACTATTTTTCTGTCTTGAATGTGCGCTACGCCAAATCTCTCCGGATCATCTACAGATTGCAGCAGTACTTTCGCACCTTCTTTTTGATTTGCAAACTCTTCAACGTACGGACGAATGTCATCTGAAAAAATATTATCTCCTAATATAACTACCATACGATCTTTCCCGACAAAATCTTCACAAAGTCCTAATGCTTGTGCAATTCCCCCAGCCTTATCTTGCACACGATACGTAAAAGACACGCCAAACTCTTGACCGCTTCCTAAGAAACTAACAACATCTCCCATATGCTCTTTCCCTGTGATAATCATAATATCTGTAATATCGCATTGTTTCAGCTTATATACCGCATGATAAATCATTGGATAACGTCCAACAGGAAGCAAATGTTTATTCGTTACTTTCGTTATTGGATATAATCTCGATCCAGTTCCACCTGCTAAAATAATTCCTTTCATCCTACATCTCTCCCTTATGATGGAGATAGTATATCTTTGTACTGTTCTACAAACACTTTCCGATATTTCTCATATGTATCCGCATCAAACTCATCCCCGTTGTAGTGAATACACCATAAATTTGCTTGATTAGGGATACCAATTAAATAACCCGCCTTTTGAAATTCTAAAGACTGCGACACATCATAAAAGTGGAATCCTTGAAACAAGTCTTCTCGCCACGGAATATCATATTGTGTGGCCATTAATAATCCATCAATTGCCTGAACTGACATAAATGATTGATTCCCATAAAACAGCTGATCTAAATTTAACAATTGATAATTTTGTCTTCTGTACTCAATCACTTTCCCCACTAAATTTTTCCCTTCCCACCATATCCCGTTGCTCGGTAAAAACTGAGCACCAGCTACGCCAATTAAACCAAGTTTTTCGTTATCTTTAAAAAGAGAAATGAGTGTATAAAACATCTCTCGATTAATAAGGTAAGTATCTTGATGTATATAAACCTTATACTTCGCGGGATATGAAAGTGCCCGGTTATATGCACTTGCCATACTTTTCGCATCTCGTATCGGAAAAATTTGTACGACATAACCAGGGGGAACAAAAAGATTTCTTATTTGTTTCTCGCATTGTTCAAATAAATCTTCATTATTTATACAAACAACGACTAATATTGTATGATCCTTCATCTTGTAGCCCCTCTATTCGTCTTGATTTACATCTGACATATAGTGCTCCACAAATATCTTTCTATACTTTTCATAGTTGGTCATATTCACATCAAAATGATAATGAATACACCACGCATCACGCTGTACAGGAACCCCAACTGTATAGCCAGCTTTTCTAAATTCAAATGATTGAGATACATCATAAAAGTCAAACCCATCAAACAAGTCTTCTCGCCACGGAATATCGTATTGCGTTGCCATTAATAAACCGTCAATACATTCAACTGGCATAAATGTTTTTGACTCATGGTACGGCTTTTCTTGACTTGCCATATAAAATAAATCATTCATATAACCAATTACTTTCCCAACAATTCCCCTGCCTATATTCCACGTTCCATTTGGAGGAACATATTGTGCTCCAACCATACCAATCATTCCAAGATGTTCATGTTCCTGAAACAATTGAAGTAATCCGTATAAAAAACCTACATTTACAATAAAAACATCTTGATGTATATATATTTTATATTTCGCTGGATGCGAAATTGCTTTATTATATCCACTCGTCATACTTTCTGCGTTTCGAATCGGCATAAATTGTATCGTATATCCTGGAGGAACTGCCAATTGTAATATATGTCGCGCACATTGTGCATACAGTTTCCGATCATTTATACACGTAACAAATAATATCGTTTTCTCTGCCGCACTCATAATTGCGATTTTTCTGCTTCAATAATATATTGAAATACAACCGTCTCAGCCATGAAGCCACTTCCCAGACGATATTTTTTACAAATTCCATATAGTTCTTCAATAAGCGGTTCATATATTTTATGATCAATATATACACGATCTACTTTACTAATCGAATAACCTGCTTTTAAAAACATTCGTAGCATTTCATTAAAAGTAAAGAAACGAATATGTGTTTTATCTAATAAACCATATTCTGTATACGTCCAATTTCCAGCGAGTAAGGGAGCTAATACTGAGATGTGAGAAACGTTCGGTATACTAGCCAAAATTACACCATTTTGCTTTATATATGGTTTTACTTTTTCTATTACAGCCCACGGATCAAATAAATGCTCTAATACATCTCCAAATATAACGCAATCAAATTGCTCTTCCTCATACGGCATATCCATTGTTTCTATATCGCCTAAAACAACATGATCTAGTTTTTCTTTCGCTTGTTCCGCCGCCTCTGGGAATGCCTCAATTCCTGATACACGTGTACCGTTTTCTTTTATGACCGCTCCCAATGCACCACTCGAACAACCAATATCAAGAACTTCTTTCCATTCCTTTTTTATATGCTTTAATAAATTCGGATTCACTGCATTATAATAATGCCCAGACTTTTCTTCATATAAAGAATTTTTTGGGGAATTCATTTCACACACTCCTTATGCAAATTGAATTTGATATATAAACCTCATATGAAATCTATACATGTACCGATACTTTACTATATAACCAATCTATTATAGTTAGAATCGTGATAAGCCATTTCTAAAAAAAGCAACCTATAACGATTTATATTGTTTATCAAAAACACTCCGAAAATATTTGCGGTTATATTCAATTGCAGCATTATTCGGAACATAAGAAGCTGCTAATTCATTGTAATAATAAGCTTTATCTTGCTCTCCTAACTTGCTATAACAAATACACATTTGTAAATAAGGGATCCATGTGTAGCTAGCTGGACTGTGAAAAGGACTCTCTGTTGCCATTGGCACTTCTGTTGCAAGTTTAAACCAAAAAATTGCTTCATTGTATTTTTCTTGTTCCATATATACATATCCTATTCTTGTACAATTCTCTCCTCTAGGGACATCATACCGAAATGACTTTACACAAGATTCAACGGCCTTCTCCCATATTCCAAGCTTTGCATAGCAATCTCCTAATTTACCACAGGCATAAATTTTCTCTTCATACCAACCTTCGTCTTGATTAAGAAAGGTTTCATATAGTAGAACTGCATCATCATATTTTTGATTATCCATAGATTCATTCGCGTAATAAAACAAATCTCTCGGACTCAATTCTTCTCCAGCTGCTACAGTATCTTGAAAAATTTTCAAATTACGGTTCGTTACTTTCTTTTCTTTTTTATGTGTAATCGCAACATCACTATTAAAAGTCTCACCAAAAACTGCTAAATACTCATGCACCTTTCCAAACCATTGAAATTGTTTTTCACGCTTTACAAGTCGATATCTTTTTGTACAATATAAAGGTTTTCCGTTAGAATCCATTACAAGATGATAGGGCATCGAAACCGCATCCACATTAGAATCTAATTCTCTTTTTAATAGGTTCAATGCCTCTTGAGCATCTTCTAATAACACATCATCAGCATCTAGCCATAATATATATTCTTGCGTTGCTTTCGAAAAAGAAAAATTTCTAGCTGCCGCAAAATCATTAATCCATGAAAAGTCATATATGTTAGAGGTATATTGAGCTACAATTTCTTTCGTTCGATCAATAGAACCTGTATCAACTACAATAATTTCATCAACAATTTTTTCTACTGCGTCTAAACATCGACCTATTGTATTTTCCTCATCTCGAACAATCATACATAGACTAATTGTAATTCCTTGCTTGTTCAACATAATCACCCTCTTCCAAATCAATCATATGTTATACATACAATAAACTTTCCATTTTTTTAACTTTCACAAGTAGTTTAAGATTTCTTTTCAATAATTCAAATGTCCGTGTCATTTTCTTCCGGTTTTGCATCTACTATATAATGAACGCTTTATGGAGGTGAATTTATGTCAAATAATAATTATTCAGATGGATTAAATCCCGATGAATCTTTATCAGCTAGTGCATTTGACCCTAATCTTGTAGGACCAACATTACCACCAATACCGCCGTTTACTCTTCCTACCGGGCCTACTGGACCGACTGGACCGACTGGGCCTACTGGACCAACTGTACCAACTGGAGCTACTGGATCAACTGGGTCTACTGGACCGACTGGGCCTACTGGGCCTACTGGACCTACTGGGCCTACTGGACCGACTGGGCCTACTGGTGCTACTGGAGACACTGGTGCTACTGGATCAACCGGCGCTACTGGGCCTACTGGAGACACTGGTGCTACTGGATCAACCGGCGCTACTGGGCCTACTGGAGACACTGGTGCTACTGGATCAACCGGCGCTACTGGATCAACCGGCGCTACTGGGCCTACTGGTGCTACCGGATCGACTGGGCCTACTGGGCCTACTGGACCTTCTGGATTAGGACTTCCAGCAGGGTTGTATGCCTTTAACTCAGCTACAGTTTCTTTAGCTCTTGGGATTAATGATCCAGTACCATTTAATACCGTTGGATCTCAGTTTGGTACGGCAATTTCTCAAATGGATGCCGATACTTTCGTAATTAGTGAAACTGGTTTCTATAAAATTACTGTTATTGCTTATACAGCGGCAGTAAGTTTATTAGGAAGTCTTGGGATTCAAGTTAATGGAATTCCAGTACCAGGTGCGGGCACAAGCTTAATTTCACTTGGAGCTCCTATCGTTATCCAAGCCATTACACAAATTACTACAACACCATCACTCGTTGAAGCAATTGTTACTGGAATTGGATTATCACTAGCTCTTGGTACAAGTGCATCCATTATTATTGAGAAAATCGCTTAATTTTGTACTTAGCAGTAAAACTGATATCAGTTTTACTGCTTTTTCATTGTTAAATTCAATCATGAAATCTTTCTTTTCTACATAATCATAATGTTGTATGACATTCCGCAGGAGGCACTTATATGGAAAATAAATCTGCTGTCCAGCTTTATCTTGAGTTATTAAAGAAAACAATTTTATTTGAAATATGGTTAGAATACGAACCATACTTACCTGCTTCTCTACATATATCTAAAGAGCTATCATATGAACCAGTTACAGTTCCACTTCCTTTATTTCTTAAGCAGTACGTAGAAAATCACAATTTAAAAATCGTTGATCCAAGCGTTTCAAAAAGTGAACGACAAGGCGGCAATGATTGGCCAAGAGCAGCACACAGTATGGTTGGTCGAAAACGTATGAATCAATTACATGAGGCTATGGAAACTGTTGTTAGGGAAAATATAGAAGGTGATTTTATTGAAACTGGTGTATGGCGCGGAGGATCATGCATTTTTATGAATGGTTTTTTACAGGCAAACAACATTACGGATCGTACTGTGTGGGTTGCCGATTCTTTTGAAGGTCTGCCAGCACCGAACCTAGAACAATATCCGAAAGATTACGGTGATTATTTGCACACATTCGATTACTTACGAGTTTCTTTAGAAACAGTGCAAGAAAACTTTAGAAAATACGATTTATTAAATGATCAGGTGAAATTTTTAAAGGGTTGGTTTAAAGATACCTTACCTTCAGCGCCGGTAGAAAAAATTGCAATTGCTCGCCTTGATGGTGATATGTATGAATCAACGATGGATAGTCTTGTAAACTTATACGATAAAGTTTCAACAGGTGGCTATATTATTATTGATGATTACGGATTGGTAACATGTGCAGAGGCTGTAACAGATTTCAGAAATGAAAGAAACTTAAAAGCTCCTATTACGAAAATTGATGATTTCGGTATTTATTGGCGAAAAGAATAGAATTTTATTTTTTGAGGGGTTCTATCACACTACTTATTCATAAGAGCTAATTGTGTAAAGTTCCCCTCACTATAGATTGATTTATAAATCCCCTACTTTACTACAAGGACGGAGTGAATGTATGAACGAAAATGAGAAAAAAATCACATTAATTCCACCCCCAGAACTCGTTCAATATGTAGGTGGTAACTTTGAAGAAGTTGGAAAAGAGTTTATGCAGTATTTTATTGAAATTGGCAACTTAAACTCAAATGAAACAGTGTTAGATATAGGATGCGGTATCGGCCGAATGGCAGTTCCATTAATGAATTATTTAAGTGATGATGGTGCTTATTATGGATTTGATTTATTCAATGAGGGAATTACATGGTGCAAAAATAACATTTCAACACGCCGCAACAATTTTCATTTTGAACATGTCGATATATATAATCAATTCTATAACCCCGAAGGAAAAGAAGATGCTTCCCAATACAAGTTTCCCTATGAAGATGATTCATTCGATTTTATTTTTTTAACGTCTGTATTTACCCATCTCCTTCCGAAAGAATTAGAACATTACGTATGTGAGATTTCACGAGTTTTGAAAAAAGATGGGAGATGTTTTATTACTTTCTTTTTAATTAATTCTGACTCTTCCTATTACTTAAATGCAGGATTAAGTACGTTAGGTTTTTATCATCAAATGGACAATTGCTATGTTCTTAATAAAGACATCCCGAATTTCGCAGTTGCCTATCCTGAGGAAAATATTCATACCCTATTAAATAAGTATGGACTAGAAGTACAGACTCCCCCCCATTATGGTTCATGGTGTAGCAGAACTGAACATACAAGTTATCAAGATATTATTCTTACACAAAAAATTTCTGAAAGGTAGTTGTATATGAATAATACAAAAAATTCGCCTCTCGTTTCCATCCTGATTCCCACCTATAATCGACCACATTATTTTAAAATTGCTCTAGAAAGCGCATTAGCACAAACGTATTCAAATATCGAAATTATTGTAGGAGACGATAGTACAAATAATGAAACAGAAAAGCTAATATACCGATATTATTTACATAAGTATAAACATATAACGTACATTCGAAATAGCTCTACTCTTGGACAATTTCATAACGCCCTTATGCTCTTAGAACGGTCAAATGGAGAGTACATAAATTTCTTAATGGACGATGATATATTTTATAATAATAAAATCGAAAAAATGATGTTTCATTTCCAACAAGACTTAAATAAAAATCTCGCACTTATCACATCCTATCGCACTTGGATTAATGATAATGGAGATACAATTGAACAACATCCCTCCATGAAAAAATTATATGATGAAGATACGCTACTAAATGGGAAAGATTTTGGAAACCGTATGCTTATAGCAGGACAAAATATTATCGGTGAACCTACAATCGTACTTTTTAGAAAAAGCCTATTAACAGAACCTTTCGGCACCTTACATGGCAGAAAATATGGCTGTAGTGTTGATATGGCTTCTTGGATCAGTTTACTTTCAAAAGGTGATGCAATGTATATCACTGAGCCCTTAAGTTCATTCCGCCTTCATACTGGACAGCAAGTACATCATAAATTCCTTGAAGGCTGCGAAGATTTTTCTCAGCTCGTTTTAACCTCGAAAAAGTATGGTTTCTTACAAGACGCCAAATATTATAAAAAGGGGTTGATACGAGCTTACGGATGGTATAAAAATGCGGTCAAATTTTATAATCTATTTCCAAACCTCATTCCAGATATAAATACACATGCACGTCTTTCTTATTGTTTACATATCATTACAAAAGAGCTCCGTGCAATATAGTCTATCACAAGGGAGGTGCTATTCCTTCCTCGTGATGTATGACTTCCCACAAATAGTGGAATAAATGTATGCATAGTCTGCTTGTATATTATTTTTATCATGACATGATCCATATACTTACTAGGCGATAGAAAGGAATACATACATTGAAAGATCCAAATTCTCAATATCAAATAGACTACGTATTACTATTCATCTTATTTGCCATTGGGACTGTTAGTTGCTTTGCAATTGCAAGTGCACAAGCTTCTTTACCACCATTTTTGCAAAGCGTAAATTTTGTATTAAAGCAAATCCAATGGTACTTCATTGGATTTATAGCCATTGGTGTCATTATGATTATTGATTTCGATCGTTATCAAAAAATTGCTTGGTATTTATATAGCTTTGCATTGGTACTACTCATTGGACTAGAACTTCAAGTACCAGGTGCCGTCACAATTAAAGGTGCGACCGCTTGGTACAGGCTCCCAGGCATCGGAAATTTCCAGCCTTCTGAAATTATGAAATTGTTTTTAATTCTCGTCACCGGACGAATTATAGCAAATCACAATGAGAAATATTTTTTCCGAACAATACACGACGATTTTTTATTACTCGGAAAAATATGTGCAACAAGTTTGCCACCTCTGCTACTTATTGCAAAGGAACCTGATTTAGGAAACACGATGGTAATTTCAGCTATGCTCGCAGCAATGATATTGGTTTCTGGTATACGTTGGCGTTTTATTTTCGGATTAGTTTCTGGTATTTCTGCAGCTGGCGTTACATTAACTTATATTTTTTTTACTCATACAAAATTCTTTAAAGAACACATTTTACAAGAATATCAACTAAATCGCTTTTACGGCTGGTTAGCTCCATACAAATATGATGCGCAAGGCTATCAATTAAGACAAGCTTTCTTAGCTACTGGATCAGGAGAAATGCAAGGAAAAGGTTGGGAAAATGGACAAGTATACTTTCCAGAACCACATACAGATTTTATTTTCACTAATGTCGCTGAACAATTCGGCTTTTTAGGCGCAAGTGTTATTATTGCACTTTTTTTCCTACTTATTTTCCGCATGATTCATATCGCGCTAGAAAGTAATGATCCTTTTGGTAGTTATATCTGCGCTGGTACAATCGGAATGTTTACTTTTCAAGTATTTCAAAATATCGGGATGACCATCGGGTTACTCCCTATTACAGGAATCACACTACCCCTTATGAGCTACGGAGGAAGTTCCTTACTCACTTACATGATAGCGATTGGATTTGTTTTAAACGTTCGCTCAAGGACGAAAATCTTTATGTTTAAATGAAGTACAAAAACGGTATATTTTTATCCCGCTTTAATGGGCAGTAAGACCCCACCTTAAAATCCAGCGAAAGCAAAGAAGTTAGGTGGGGGATCAATTGCCCATAAAAGTCCGATTGGTGAGGGCTGATAATCAGTGGGGGGATGAAGAAAACCCCCACTGATTAAAGTTTCACTTTATCTCTATCCTTTTTTAGATATACTAATGGAAAATATGATGGAGGTTTAAATATGAAATATGACATTATAGGGGATATTCATGGATGCTTCCAAGAGTTTCAAGATTTAACAATGAAACTCGGATATAAGTGGAATAGTGACCTGCCGATTCACCCTGATCAACGTAAACTTGCATTTGTTGGTGATATTACAGATCGCGGTCCTCATTCATTACGTATGATTGAAATCGTATGGGAACTTGTCATAAATAAAAAAGTAGCTTATTATGCTCCGGGAAATCACTGTAATAAACTATACCGCTTTTTCCTCGGACGTAACGTATCAATCGCTCATGGGCTCGAAACAACAGTTGCCGAATATGAAGCACTGCCTTCTCATAAACAGAATATTACAAAGGAAAAATTCATCACACTTTATGAGCAATCCCCTTTATATCACGTACTCGATGAAAAAAGGTTAATTGTATGTCACGCCGGAATTCGGCAAGATTACATAGGAAGACAAGATAAAAAAGTACAAACCTTTGTATTATATGGCGATATTACAGGAGAAAAACATGCTGACGGCTCTCCTGTCCGTCGCGACTGGGCAAAGGAATATAAAGGAAAAGCTTGGATTATATATGGACATACACCTGTAAAAGAACCTCGCTTTGTAAAGCATACAATTAATATTGACACTGGTGCTGTATTTGGCGGGAGTTTAACTGGATTACGTTATCCTGAAATGGAGACTGTTTCCGTCCCTTCCTCCCTCCCTTTTGTCCCAGAGAAGTTTCGCCCAATTTCATAACTTACGAGAGATTACCATATTATTTAGGCCGTTCTCCTATAAAAACTAGGTAAAGTAATTAAAAAAAGATGCAATAAAGTGCATCTTTTTTTAATTACACGGCATATACTGTCGCAGGAGGTGACAGAATGAAGAAAAAATCTTCTAAACAAAAAAGAAAATGCCCGCCTTTTTATCTGCCCATGTACGGAATTAACAACTGGTGCAGCATCCGAGCTGCAGCTTTAGAAGAACTGGAAGGACAAGAGGCATCCCCCAAAAACAAAGCTAGACCAAAATTTGTCTCTTTAGAAAATGCTGTAATGAGCCGCATAATTGATAATAGAAAAACAAAGATGCAACAAAAAAATAAACCTCTCTCTACTCATAATGAACAGATTGTACCCTCTGAGCAAACAGAGAAAAATATAGAAGAAAATATACCTGTAGCAATAAATAAAAAAACAGAAGTAGAAATTCCAGCTGCTATTATCAATCAAGTGAAGAAAATAAAAGAAGCATTAGCACCATCCAATGATATACAAACGGAAAAAACGATCATAATTCAAACCCCTACACCTGAAAATACAAAAGTAAAAAAAGGTGGACGGTATGCATATGCAGAGGGGCTTCACTCTCATGCAGAGGGGACAGCTTCACATGCAGAAGGGCTTCTTACACATGCAAAAGCTTCTTTCTCTCATGCAGAAGGATCAAAAACGAAAGCAACTGGACATAGTTCCCATAGTGAAGGAAGTGAAACGACAGCAGGCGGATCTTATTCTCATGCGGAAGGTAAACATACAATCGCTTTAGGCGAAGCAGCACATGCAGAAGGAACTGCGACTATCGCTAACGGATTCTCTTCTCATGCGGAAGGTAATCATACATCAACGGCTCATTTTGCAGGTAGCCACATTATGGGGCGCTTCGGCACAGCAGAAGAATCTTATTCTTGGTTTATTGCTAACGGTACAAATGAAACCGATCATCATATTGGTGCAAAGTGGCTTGCTCATAATGAGGAAATGTATATTGATGGCGCTTCTTACAATGCAAGTGGAACTGATTTTGCACAAATGTTTGAAACAGCAGACAATAATCTTATTGATGTGGGTTATTTCGTTACATTTAGTAGCGAAGAAAAAATTCGGATCGCTACTTCAAACGATTCATTCATTTTAGGAATATCTAGCGCAACCCCCGCCCTTATAGGAAATAGCGGTGCTTTAAGTTGGCAGAAACGCTACAAAACAGATAGCTTTGGAAAACGTCAATATGCACGTACGGAATCGCAAGACATACAACCTCTTTTAAATACAGAATGGGATCCAGCTTGCAAATATATAGCAAGAAAAGATCGTGCCGAGTGGCTTCCTGTCGGATTAATTGGACAAATGTTAGTACGTGATGACGGCACTTGCGAAACGCATGGATATTGTCGTCCAAATAACGATGGTATTGCCACAAAATCCGAAAGTGGATTTTTCGTTATAAAGCGCACGGGTAAAAATCAAATTTTAATATTATTCCGCTAAGAAAAAAGGGAACAAAATTCTTCATTACATAAGAATTTTGTTCCCTTTTTAAGTATGCCTTAATACCTCTTCCATATCGCTTGGAATCGTTGTAGTGAAAGACATTTCCTTCTCTAAAATAGGATGATAAAACGTCAAAGATGTACTGTGAAGTGCTTGTCGATTCATTTCATCCCTTTTCCCACCATATAAAGTATCTCCGAGTAACGGATGTCCTATATGAGCCATATGTACACGAATTTGATGCGTTCTTCCTGTTTCAAGCTCAAGCGATACATGCGTCTTATGATAGGCGCTATCCATCACTCTAAAATGAGTAACTGCTCTTTGCCCATCTTCACAAACTATTCGCTCAATAATGCTATCCGATTTTCGTCCAATCGGTGCGTCAATTGTTCCTTCTCGTTCAATCATCTCACCATGAACGATTGCTTCATACGTTCTTTTCACAGCTTTTTGTTGATGCTGTTTCGATAAAAGATGATGCACGAAACGATTTTTTGCAATAAGCATAAGCCCTGAAGTATCACGATCCAATCTTGTTACGATGTGCACCGTACTTGCAAGATGCTGCTTATCATAATGACATAAGAGCGCATTCGCAACACTCCCTGCCGGATGTTCTCTAGACGGAATCGTTGACATGTTCGCCTCTTTGTTTATGACAAGAACCGCATCATCTTCATATACAATACATAAAGGGATATCTTCCGCAATCATCCCTTCACTTCTTTCCTCCACTGGAAAAAAGACACGTAATTCTTCACCAGCTTGCAACTGATGACGAACGCTCGCATGTTGATCATTTACTTCAATAGCTCCGCCGTGAAATTTTATATCCGTTAATGCGGCTTTAGAAATCCCTTTTGTTTTTAAAAATTCTCTAACTAAAGTTCCCTCTTCAGCCGATTCTATATCCCATTTCAATGTAAATCTGTTCAAATATATAAACCCTTTCTATTTATCTGCCACAAACGAGTCACGAACTCGTTTCCAGAACGGGAATGGACGGAAACGAACAAATCGTACTTTCTCGTTTGCAACGCGATACTGGATTGATTTCACATCTTGATGCACCATCGTTAAATGGTCCACCGTAATTTGTAAGTTCATTCCTGCAGCCGGCTTCAACACACATGTATGATGCTTCGGCAGTACGAGTGGCGATCCTACAGTACGAAACACACGGTTATTAATAGATGCCATTTCTGCAATTTGAATCGCTTCAATAGAAGGGTGAATAATCGCTCCGCCAAGCGCCTTATTATACGCAGTACTTCCAGAAGGAGTAGAAATACAAAGGCCATCCCCGCGGAACGTTTCAAAGTACTCTCCGCGTATTTCCACTTCTGTTACTAATGTACCTTCCGCACTTTTCACAGTTGCTTCATTCATCGCCAAATACTGTGACTCTTTACTCCCATTCACATAGCGAATAATCACTTCTAAAAGTGGATATTCCACCACTTGGAATGGTGTTTTAGCAATTGCAATTACTAATTTCTCTACTTCTGTCGGTAACCAATCTGCATAGAAACCTAAATGCCCTGTATGTACACCAACAAATGCTGTTTCATCCAATCGATTATAATAACGATGAAACGCATATAAAAGCGTTCCATCTCCCCCAACAGAAATTACAATATCGGGTTCCTTTTCATCCATTATAAATCCAAAATCTAGCAAGTACTCTTTCATCGTGCCTGCCAATGTATCTGATGATTGATCTCCCTTTGACATAATTGTAAATTTCATCGCCCAACACCCTTTAGTTTATGATTCGGAATCTTTCGTTTCTTGTTTTCTTGAAAAAGCTTTCTGCGCTTCTTGAATCTCAAGACGAATAGAAGACATTTCTTCATCTAATAAAAACGCGGCTTCCGCTGCGCGTTGCAAGCGTATTTTAATATCTTCAGGAAAACGTCCACTATATTTATAATTTAAAGAATGCTCAATTGTTGCCCAAAAATTCATTGCTAACGTGCGTATTTGGATTTCTACCAATACTTTTTTTTCTCCCTGAATCGTTTGAACTGGGTAACTAATGACAACGTGATAAGAACGATAACCGCTATCTTTCTTTTGCGTGACATAATCACGTTCTTCCACGATTTCAAAGTCATTTCGTTTTCGAAGATATTCTACAACAGGCTTAATTTCATCAACAAATTGACACATCATACGAAGGCCCGCGATGTCTTGCATATCTTCTCTTAGCCGATCTAGCGGTACATTTCTCTTCTCCGCTTTATCAATAATACTTGCAACCGACTTTACCCTTCCTGTTACAAACTCAATTGGAGAATGCTCTGTTAACATTGCAAATTGAGTACGCATTCCTTTTAGTTTCACTTTCAGCTCTGCCACCGCTTGATGGTAAGGTGCTAAAAATTCTTCCCAATTTCGATTCATTTCAACCACCACCAAAATCAATCCATTTGCTTATAGAAATACTTTTTCTACAGCAGTTACTAGTTCTTCACCGTAATTTGCATTACCTTCAATATTTTCAACTAAATATTCTACTTCTTCTTTTAAACTTTCTAATTCCATTTCAACGTCATTCACACGAACGAACATGACTATATCGTTATTCATCGCTTCATGCATTGCTTCCCAGCATGTGTGCGGAATACTTACATAAATGAAAGATGATTCGTTTTCTAAAATATATAAAAATGATAAATTGTCTGAGTCTACAAGTACGTGATTACGCGCACTTAACTCCTTTACCTCTATTTCATTATTTTCCGCACAAAAAATAAGCGCATTCTCTCTCTTTTCTACGCTCTTAACTTGAATTTTATTTTGCATGCTCTAACTCCTCCATCTCAACTTCCTGTCTTACTTAACAGTATTATTGTATCATAACATGGACGCAAACAAATAAAACATTGAACCAAATTTGTGAAAAAGCGATAATGTGTAAAGAATTATTTTTTAAAAGGAGCGCGCATACAATGACACAAGAAATTGAAATTGAATTTAAAAATATTGTTACAGAAGCAGAATTCGATACATTATGTAAATCATTCTCTATTGAGGTATTTACGAAACAGGTGAATCACTACTTTGAAACACCAGACTTCTCATTAAAAGAAGCTGGCTCTGCACTTCGTATTCGTCATAAAGGAGAAACTTATACATTAACATTGAAACAACCTGCAGAAGTCGGCTTACTGGAAACTCATCAAGTCGTAACAGAAGACGAAGCAAGAATGATGATGGAAACAAACGTAATCGTTCCAGGGGCTGTAATGGATCAACTGCACAAATTACAAATTCCTGTTTCCGCTTTAACTTATATGGGTAGTTTAACAACTGAAAGAGCCGAAACGCTATTTGAAGGCGGAACACTTGTCTTTGATCATAGTTTCTATTACAATCACGATGATTATGAAATTGAATTTGAAGTGCAAGATGAGGAAACAGGCAAAGCTGCATTTATTCATTTATTAAAGCAGCACGACATACCAATCCGTCATACAAATAATAAAGTAAAACGCTTTTTCCTTGCCAAACAAAACAAAGCACGCTAAAGTGAAAATTCCACTAGTGAATACGTTCCACTAGTGGATATATCTCACTTTTTAAAAGGAAAAGATTCTTTTACATCTGTAGAATAAGCAAAGAACGTTATGAAGGCTATTTATTTGCCCTCTGGAACATTCCATTGCTACAATAGATATACATTTCATGGAAAAAGGAGTTTATAAAGGATGAGCAAGCAACCGATGACACCATTTGAAGCAATTGGCGGTGAACAATGCATTGCAATATTAGTAGACACATTTTATTCCTATGTCAGCAAACACCCTGACCTATCTCCCATCTTCCCGGATGATTTAACAGAAACCGCTAGGAAGCAGAAACAATTTTTAACGCAATATTTAGGTGGTCCTAATTTGTACACTGAAGAACATGGTCATCCTATGTTAAGAGCACGCCATCTTCCGTTTGAGATTACTCCAAAACGAGCAGAGGCTTGGCTATCATGTATGGAGCAAGCAATGGATGACACAGGAGTGCACGGTCATATAAGAGAGTTTGTTTTTGAACGTTTAGCATTAACTGCTCAGCATATGGTTAATACTCCAAATGAAACAGGTGAAGTGTAATGGATAAGCAGGAAGCAAAGCATATCAATATGCCATCTCCTTCCGCATGTGAGCATAAGTCTGTAGAAGCATATTTATTTATTGATCCACTTTGTAAAGATTGCTGGGAAATTGAGCCCTTTATTATTAAACTATGGCTTGAATACGGGAAATACTTCTCTATTCGTCATATCGTAACAGGAAAAGTGGACGGAACGAACGCTTCCTCACACAAATGGAATAAACCTGCTAATATTCGATTTGTGTGGGAAAAGACAACAAGTTTGCAAGGTTTTTCATGTGATGGAAAGGTACATATGCAAGAGGCATCGTCAACACCCTATTTAGTTTCGATGGCAATTAAGGCAGCGGAGTTGCAGGGCCGAAAAGCAGGTTCGAAGTTTTTGCGAAAACTCCAAGAATACATTTTCCTTGAAAATGTATCAAACCCTGACTGCGAATTATTACTTGCATGTGCAAGAGATAGCGGTATTGATGTAGCAGAATTTAAAAAAGACCTACATTCCACTAGCGCAAAAAAAGCTTTCCAATGTGACTTGAAATTCACAAATGAGATGCATATTACAGAAATACCTTCTCTCGTATTTTTTCATGCGAATTCAGATGAAGAAGGTATTAAAATCGCTGGAACTTATTCCTACGACGTATACGTACAATTATTGAAAGAACTTGTAAAATGTGAAATTGAGCCAGAACCATTACCACCTTTAGAAGTGTTATTAGAAGCAACACAATTTATATCTTCAAAAGAAGTAGCATTTATATATGACAGCTCGCAACAAGAGATCGAGCGCGAACTGAAAAAATTACAACTGAAACGAAAAGTACAAATGATTGAAGTAAAATGTGAGCGTTATTGGAAATGGATAGCAAAAGAAAAAGACCTGGTGTAAAACACCAGGTCTTTTTCTTTACGGCTTATAAAAATATTAAAGGGGATGGGAGAAATTTTCACGTTCAAACAAAGGGGTATATGTTTGTATGTGAATTCGTTCACGCTTATTATATTACAAGATTCGACGTCAGATGACAACCCCTTTTGTCGAATTTCACACTTTTGTCACATTCTAAACGTTTTCATTTCTGAATAAGCTATAAAAAAGCTATTTTGGAGGTGTTCTGTATGAAAAAAACGTATATTTTACTTATCATTCTAGCTGTCATCGTTTCTTTTTTCTTGTACATCCTCTCTCTACTACAAGCTTTTCCAAAAATTATTGCCTTCCCTCTTTTATTTGGAGTCATTGTCATCGCTCTCTCTTATTTCAACCATAAAAAACGATTTAAAGGTTTTTAACTAAAAAAAAAATCGCAAAACTGCCTTCTAATTTAGAAAAAAGAAGGAAATTCACTTTATTTTTTCGACAAATATCGACAAAAATATTCAAAATAAAAAAGACGAGGTAAATTCCTCGTCTTTTCTCTTACTTCTCTTCAAATAATAATGCTTCTAATTCATTTAATTTCTCTTCAAATACTTGCAATGCTTCTTTTACCGGTTCTGGAGATGCCATATCTACTCCAGCTTTTTTCAGCACTTCAATTGGATAATCTGAGCTTCCTGCTTTTAAGAACTCATTAATGTAACGTTCTACTGCTGGTTGCCCCTCTTCTAAAATTTGTTTAGATAGAGCTGTTGCTGCACTAAATCCTGTTGCGTATTGATATACGTAATAATTGTAGTAGAAGTGCGGAATACGAGACCACTCTAAACCAATCTCTTCATCGATTACTAAAGAATCACCGAAATATTTCTTATTTAAATCATAGTAAATCTCCGTTAACATGTCTGGCGTAACCGCATGTCCCTCTTGTACTTTCTTATGAATAATATGCTCAAACTCTGCGAACATCGTTTGACGGAATACAGTACCACGGAATCCTTCTAAATAATGATTTAATAAGTATAGACGCTCTTTCTTATCTTCTGTCGTTTTTAATAAATAATCGTTTAGAAGCGCTTCATTACAAGTTGATGCTACTTCTGCAACGAAGATTGAATAATCACCGTATACGTGCGGCTGCGTTTTTCTTGTGTAGTAACTATGCACAGAATGACCGAACTCATGAGCAAGTGTATATAAATTATTTACATTATCATGCCAGTTCATTAAAATATACGGATTTGTTCCGTATGCACCAGATGAATATGCTCCGCTTCGTTTTCCTTTATTCTCATACACATCTACCCAGCGATTTTCATATGCTTCTTTTAAAATGTCAACATACTCATCACCAAGCACGTTTAAAGACTTTAATAACATGTCTTGTGCTTCTTCATACTTCACGTTCATTTTCACTTCTGGTACAAGTGGTGTATATAAATCATACATATGAAGCTCATCAAGCCCTAGTGCACGCTTACGAATATCAATGTAACGATGCAGCAGGTGTAAATTATCATTTACAGATTCAACAAGTTGATCATACACAGCCTCAGGAATATTATTATTACTTAATGCTGCTTGACGTGCAGAATCGTATTTACGAACACGGGCGTTGAAATTATTACGTTTCACAGCTCCGCTTAACGTACTTGCAAATGTATTCTTATATTTTCCGTACGTTTCATATACAGCTTTGAATGCATCTTCGCGCACACGACGATCATCACTTTCTAAAAACTGAATGTAACGACCATGTGTAATTTCTACTTCTTCTCCATCCTCACCTTTAATAGATGGGAATTTCAAATCCGCATTATTCAACATACCAAATGTATTACTTGATGCACTCATTACTTCAGATGCTTCTGCTAATAGAGCCTCTTCCGCTTCAGATAATACGTGCGGGCGTTGACGCGTAATTTCTTCTAAAGCATGTTCATATACACTTAGGTCTCTATTTTCTTTCAAGAATGTTTGCAGTGTATCTTCTGAAATCGATAAAATTTCAGGCACAATATATGCTGTGCTACTAGATACTTGTGAATATAAATTTGTCGCGCGGTCATTTAACGCTTGATACACAGAGTTTGTTGTATCTTGATCGTAACGCATATGTGCATATGTATATAGCTTACCTAATCGCATTGAAATTTCATCTTCATATTGTAATGCTTCAAGTAAATTGTTCGCAGAGTCACCAAGTTTCCCTTTAAATTCAGTTAACTTCGGTAATAGCTCTTTAATGGCTTGGAATTCTTTTTCCCATTCTGCATCTGTTTGGAAAATATCTTCTAATCGCCACGTACTTGATTCTTCAATCTCTTTGCGATCTGGTAATGTTTTTGCTGTGTTTTGTTCAGACATCCTTTAAGCCCTCCTTTAAATATCTCTACTTACATACAATTCGATTTTTCTTATGTAATTCCTTCACGATCAGTCTTTATTATATCCCCTTTTCCTTCTCTCATGTTGTACTTTTCCTCAAATAAAGATAAGGCATACGCTAAGCAAATTTCATCATATTTCATAATTTCCTCCTCTGTTTTCAGTATGACTACACCCCTTTTTTTCCGGTACTTATAAGTCCCCACTTTCTGCAATACACCTGCATAACACAGAAATACCATATATTCAGTAATTGCCACTTTCCATATATGCTGTGAAAAGTACGGGAGCATACGCCTTTTCGTATACTTTTTCACATAACTACACGCATACCCGAGGGAAATATAATCGCCTACCGCAAGCTCGCCTATACACTTCATATATAGAAAAGCTTGCCATATAAATGGATTTGTTTGAAAAGCAAATGAGGACGGGAGCGGCACACCAATTTCAGAAGGGAAATTTGCTGGGCTACATTTACATTGATATAAGAGGCGTAATAGTGACTTATGATTGTAATTCCAAATCGGCAGAGCATTTTGCCGAAAGTAGCTCTTTCGCTGTTTCCATTCCTCACCTAATGTTTCTTTTCGGAAAGAGACGGGAGCAAAGAGCATTTCAAAAGTAGTCGTTTCAGTTGGTAAATATATAGTATGTGAGAAAGAGATGCTTGTAGAAAATGAAGTGAGAAACGCGCATTTCATAAATAATTTTTGTTTCGGACAGAAAAAAATAAGAAATGGCTGAGGATAAGACTGTAAGGAGAAAGCCATAAGTGAGGAGAATTTCATCCAATATGCAGAGTGCTTTTTCAATTGATTTCCACCAATGATCCAAATGACCTGTATACCAGCTTGCCAATACGAATAGGTTCGTTTGTACAGCTGCTCTATAGAAAGATTTGCACATTGGTATTCAACCGCAATTGTTCTCCCTGCTCTCTCTATAAAAACATCTGGTCGTTGCTGAATCTCTGGAAGATAGTGCTCTATATATACAGGGAAGTTTTGACGTTTGAACCACCTATATAACAATTCTTTACCGTGCATATGATACATAGATTCCGCTTCATAAAAGGCAAGACACGCGTCCATTTTCCTATGAGCAAAATGCCAACTTTTTTGTTTCCCTAATTTCATTTGCACTTCTTTCCCGCAAGCTATGCAAAAGAAGCTTTCCCTTTTACGCATACGATGTAAAAGCTCTTCATCATGATGATAGAGTAGATGAATTTTTTCTCCGTTTTCTCTTTTAGCGATAAACATCGGAATCACACCCTTTCAGCTCCTTATATTCTACAATTTATTACAAATTCCTTTTAAAAAAGAGATGTCCCAATTTCGGACATCTCTTTTTATAATAAAGGTGATAATAATCGATACGTCGATTCAACAATTCGTCTATGAAGACGCCTTTTATGAAAACGATCGACATGAATTTCACTTGATTCTTCTATATCCTCTTTAAAATCTTGAACGAGTTTTCGAATGCTGTCTGTATCATATAAAAAGGCATTTACTTCAAAGTTCAAATGAAAACTTCTCATATCCATATTAGCTGTCCCAATTGAAGCTAAATCAGAATCGACAATGACAACTTTACTATGGAGAAAACCTTTTTCATATTCATATATTTTTACCCCTGCATCTAAAAGCTCTGGGAAGTACGATCTCGATGCGTAAAAGACGGTACGCTTATCAGGCTTACTCGGCATTAATAAACGAACATCAATACCAGCAAGTGCAGCTACCTTCAATGCGGATAAAATATCATCATCTGGAATGAAGTACGGCGTCGCAATCCAAATGGATTTCCGCGCAGAAGAAATCATGGCAAAATATAAATGTTTAATTGTTTCCCATTTATTATCCGGTCCACCTGCAACGAGCTGCACGCCTCCCCAATCATCCCCCTCAACTGCTTTCGCTTGTAAATGTTCAGGGGCTAGCACAGCCTCACCAGTCATATAAAACCAATCTTGAAGGAAAATAAGTTGTAAACTTTGAACAGCTTCACCACGCAAATATAAATGCGTGTCTCGCCAAAAACCGAAGTACTTATCCTTCCCTAAATATTCATCACCAATATTTAATCCACCTACAAATCCTTCATTCCCATCAATAATAACGATTTTTCGGTGGTTTCGATAATTAATCTTATCGTTTAAAATCGGAAAGCGCACAGGGAAAAACGGAATCATTTCAACACCTGCGTCGTTTAATTCTTCAATATATGAATTCGATAATCTAAAACTTCCAACCGCATCATATAAAAAACGAACAACTACGCCTTCTTTTGATTTTTGTATTAAAATATCTTTAATTTCTGTTCCAAGCTTATCATCACGCACAATGTAATATTCCATATGAATGTGATGTTTCGCTCGTTTTAATCCATCTAAAATGGCCTGAAACGTTTCATCTCCATTTGTTAATGTTCTCGTTTCAGTTTGAAATGAAATATTTAAAGCGCCTAAGCGGTCCGCTAAACGGAATAACAGCTCTTGATGCTTATGATTGCGCAAAATCCGTTCTTCATAATCTTCATGTCCCTTATATTGTAAAAACGCTTGTTCATCGAGCAACGCCTTCTTTTGGAACATTCTCTTCCTCCGAAAGTTCTGTCCGAATAATAAATAAGCGAAGAATCCAAATACCGGAAAAATACCTAACACAATGAGCCATGTAAGTGTTTTTGACGGATGACGGTTCTCTAAGAAAATCACGCAGCCAATTAAAAATGCAGATACTGTAAATAAAATACTAATAATACCTAGGATCGACACATCTTTTATCCCAATCACATCCGAATAAAATGCTACATCAATAAACATACGTAACGAAACAAATAATGCGAACAATAGTAAAACAAAGAAAATCAACTTTAACGTATTTTTCATCTCTTACCTCCTTACTAAGAAAGCTTTCCTATTCTTCATATAAAAAGCCGATTTCATACTACAGAAATCGGCCTACGTTTTAGCAGGAAAATTATTGCGAATTGTTTCAAGCGCATGCTCTTTCACAATTTGTTTCCCATACTCACTTACACGATGAATTGTTAATGTTGATTCTTCTCCGTACTCTAAAACAATACTTAAAATACGATCAATTTCTTCTTCATCATGTAGCACTTCATCGAATTCCACATATACATAATAGCGGTTCTCAAATGAATACAGCTCATCTTTTATATCTTCAAAGATAAGACGGTGGCTTAATGAAATGACATCTTCAAAATCATTAAACTTAATTAAAAAGCCAAACGTACCATCTTCGTTAAAGTTTGTTCCTGCTTGCTCTTCTACCTCTTCCACTAATTCTTGCTGGAATAATGATTCAATGCCTTCATCTAGAGGAATGTCTATGATTTTATCTACACCTATTGGTAGTTCTAACTTTTGTCCATCCTTTGAAAGCTCTGCTTTCGTAACAAGTACTTCAATCCCTTTATCGACTGCTTGCACTTGAATCCATAACGGCCCATCAATAAAGAAATCGTCATGATCACGAGCTTCGTCCATCATTTCCCAAAAGAGCTCTTCGCTTCGTTCGCGGTCATACCAAATTTCCTCACGATTAAAGCCTCTGTCCTCTATATCAATGTACGTAATAAAAAATTTCATCGTATGGTCATTTATTCTTTCAATATCCAAAATACAACTCTCCCTTCCTGTTTGGAATTGTTATGAAGGGATTCCCCACTCATATGACAAATCAATAGATTCTTGTACTCTCATTTTATGATAAGATTCTCCAGAATGGAAATAAAATCGATTTATTTTACAAAAATAGTTATATGCCTATCTTTATTCGATTGTCTACACAAATATATCATTATAGCGATTTCTTACTCACAAAAAATTTGGACATACATTTCCACCTTCCACCGTACACTGTAATAAAGTGAAACTTTTATTAGAGAAGATGATTTACTCTCTCTTCACCACATACATATAGTTCGCTTATTAAAACATCATAAATGGAGGCAGACGAATGGACTTAGAGTTTTTAACATCTGTACTAATGATTGTCGGTATCGATGTTGTACTAGGTGGTGACAACGCAATCGTTATCGCACTAGCTAGCCGAAATTTACCTGAATCGAAACGAAATAAAGCCATTTTGATTGGTACTCTTTTAGCAATCGTACTAAGAATTCTTCTTACTATACTAGCTGTCTATTTACTCGACATTCCATTTCTGCAACTTATCGGCGGCGTTTTACTTACATTAATTGCAGTAAATTTACTAACCGATAATAGCAACGATCTTTCTTCTATTCAAGGAAAAACAACTTTATTTCAAGCTGTGCGTACAATTGTATTCGCGGACCTTGTTATGGGATTTGACAACGTTATTGCCATTGCAGGGGCAGCTCATGGAAGATTATTACTCGTAATAATCGGCTTACTCATCTCTATCCCGATTATTATTTGGGGCAGCAAACTTATTTTAATACTTATGGAACGCTTTCCATTCCTCATTTATTGCGGGGCAGCGATTCTCGCCTATACAGCAGGAAAAATGGTCACACATGAAGACCGACTTGCAACCTTTTTTCATAACAACCCAAGTTTCACTGCAAGCATTCCTTACTTATTTATTTTCACCATTTTATGCATCGGTATTATCGTGCAACAAGTTCGATTACGAAATGTGAAACATTAAAAAAAACCTTCTACTATATAATAAGTAGAAGGTTTTCATATTATTATAATTAATTTACAAGACGCTGTGCTTCACGTAATTGGAACGTTCTTACAGTACGTGGTAAGAAACGGCGGATTTCGTCTTCATTGTAACCTACTTGAAGGCGTTTCTCGTCAATCATAATTGGACGACGTAAAATCCCTGGATAGTCACGAATCATCTTATATAAATCTTGAAGTGGTAAAGACTCTAAGTTTACATTTAATTCTTGGAAAACTTTCGAACGAGTAGAAATAATCTCATCCGTTCCGCTTTCTGTCATACGTAAAATCTCTTTAATTTCCTCAATCGTTAATGGATCTGAGAAAATATTACGTTCTGTATAAGGAATATGATTTTCCTCTAGCCATAATTTCGCCTTTCTACAAGACGTACAGCTTGGAGAACTATATAATGTTACCATACAAAGCTCACTCTCCTTAAAGAGTACAAATTCTGTACTAATTACAGTTTAAATTTCTAAATTCAGCTATTTTTTGCGATACCTTGTCTTAAAACAAAGTGCAAAAATCGCATTTCATGTAAGCAACAACTTTTAGCAAACAACAATTACTTTTAATAAGTAACTTCTATAATCATTATACAATAGATTTTGCAAGAAATATACAGTAAATTTCCTTCTAATTGAGAAAACTCTTCCGTGTATTCCACTGCTATGTAACATGATCACACTCGCTTTATCTGTACTTTAACAATACCTCCAACCCTCTTAACGCTTGCTTTTCATAGATTATTCATATGATATATAGTTATTGTTCCAGAATCTTTCCTATAAAAAAGAGAACGTTTTCTTACCTTTTCTTGATAAATCAATTAAGAAATGTAAGACTATACAAGTGAGAATGAAAAGGAACATTTGTTCTTATTTTAACAAACATTCTCATTCGTGTCTATACGATTTCTAAAATAAATCCATTATTTTTCTGACATTTCTTTCTTTTTTGTCTTTTATCTCATACAATAAACATACAGACAGGCAAAGGGGGAATTTGCAAATGATTGCTTTTTTTATTGATTTTGTCACGGTTGCTGCCCTCATCATCGGAATAACAGCATTGATTGGTGTCATTACAAATAGCATTGGTGAAAAACTCTTTGGCGGAAAAGAAAAGATGAAGTTTGTTAATAAAAGTTTGGATGTGCAATCCGGCTGGAATCAAGTTGGCGGGAAAGGTATTTATAAGAAACGTACGTATTAAAAAAAAGCAGGCAATCACCTGCTTTTTTCTTATTTCTCTACTGACGCCCATTTAAAGCTTAAATCACCGCCATATTTATGGTTGTACATATTTTTAATTGATTCTCTTTGTATATATGCTCTACCACGTTGATATACTGGAACAATCGCAGCGTCATCAAGTAACATTTTCTCTGCTTCTAGTAAGTTTTTCCAACGGGCATTTACATCGCTTCCATCTTTCTTCGCTTTCATGATAATTTCATCATATTTCGGATTAGAGTATTTCATTTTATTTTGCGATCCGTCCGTCACAAACATATCAAGGTATGTAACTGGATCTGGGAAGTCTGCACTCCATCCAGAGAATGACATCACATAATCGCCCGCATCTTCTAGTTTTAATTTTTGCGCGAATGGTTGTTGTTTAATTTTCACTGTTAAACCTGGTAAATTCTTTTCTAACTCACCTTTTAAATATTCACCTGTTTTCTTCGATAATTCAACATCTTCATTTAATAACTCTAATTCGATTTCATTTTTACCAAGTTCTTTTTTACCAGCTTCCCAATACTTCTTCGCTTCTTTCACGTTTGGTTTTACAATATCTCCATTTACAGCACGGAAGTCTTTCTTATCTGGCCCTTTAATGAAGTTATCAGGAATTAATCCTGTTGCTGGCTTAGAACCGTTATTTAATAATGTATCAACGAACGGCTTACGTTCAAAAGCAAGTGAAATTGCTTTACGAATATTTTTATTTGCTAAAGCTGGGTCTTTTTGATTTAAACGAAGGAAGAATACAGATGTATCTTCTACTGTTTGGAAATCCGGTTTTCCTTTATATTTATCGATGAACTCTGCTAATAACGTCGCTCGATCGACTGCGTTTGTTTCATATAAATTAATTGGCGTAGACGTATCTTTTACAATATTAAAGTTTACTTCCTCAATCTTCACTTCTTTATTGTCCCAATATGACGCGCTCTTTGTCATTTTAAAGCTACGTTCATGTTGCCAATCACTTAATGTAAATGGTCCATTATAAAGTGTTGTATTCGCTTCCAAACCAAACTTCGTACCTTGCTCTTTCACAAACTTTTCATTCACAGGATAGAAGATTGGATATACCATTAAATCTACAAGGTATGGAATTGAATTGTCTAATTCCACTTCTAATGTATGATCATCAATCGCTTTCACGCCTAATTGATCTGGACTCATCTCTTTTTTATTAATTTTCTCTGCATTTTTTATATCATACATAATGTACGCTGATTTCGCAGCTGTATCTGGGTTAATCGCTCTTTGCCATGCGTATACGAAATCCTTCGCCGTCACAGGCTCACCATTTGACCATTTTGCGTCTTCACGTAATTTAAATGTATATTTTTTACCGTCTTCTGACTTTTGGAATTCCTTCGCTACACCAGGAACTAGCTTATCATCTTTCCCTAAACTGTATAAGCCTTCCATCGTATTAGTCATTACTCTTGAAGAAACTGCATCAGCTGATAACGCTGGATCCATCGTTGGAATTTCTTGTGTTTCAATTAAGTTAATAACTTGCTTCGCACCGCTTTTCCCGCTATCCCCTTTTGCGTTCGCTTGCGGTTCATCTTTTTGGTAGCTACATGCCCCTAACATCATGCTCATCGCTACTGTTGACGCTACAAAAACTGGTATCTTTTTTTTCATACTTCCACCCTCCAAAAAAATGTTAGCCCTTTCATTTTCAAACAAATAGAAATATATATATGTTCTAACAATTCATATTATACACACAAATATATTTTTTGTATATTTATATTTCTATTTTATTAAAATTTTCCGTTAAAAAATAAACCTTTGTAAACGTTTCATATTGTTGATTATCCTTACTAAAGTGTTGAAAATAACCATTTTTATATATTTCTAAATTATCAGAGAAAAACAAATTTTATATCTCATAATACTTTGCGCATAATTATCCTTCTCTTTTTATCATAAAATAGCACTCTCTTCATAATAAAGATATGTAGGTTAAAATGAGTGCAAAGGATAAGAAAGTATGTTACGATACATTTTGCTAAAAATAGATATCGGTAAAGAGGGGACGGACATGACAGCAATTCAGGCAAAAAACGGGCCGACAGAGAAATTAAGTTTATTCTTATTAACATGGCCTATTTTTCTAGAAGTTTTTCTATTTATGTTAATGGGGATCGCTGATACTTTCATGTTAAGTGCATTATCAGATGATGCTGTATCTGGGGTTGGTGCAGCGAATCAATATCTCCATATCGCTATTTTGGTACTAGAAGTCATCGGGAACGGCGCAGCTATCGTCGTATCTCAATACCTCGGTTCCAAACGTTTTATGGAAGCATCTAAAATATCAGCTTTAGCCGTCACATTAAATTTAGTGGTCGGACTCATTATAAGCGCTGGTTTTCTTTTATTTTCAAAACATATGATGATGGCAATGAACTTACAAGGCGATGTACTCATGTATGCGCAAAACTATTTATCTATCGTCGGAGGCGCTATTTTCCTTCAAGCTATTATTAATTCATTAGCCGCAATTATCCGCGTACATGGCTTCACAAAGCAAGCGATGTTTATTTCACTTGGAATGAATATTATTCATATCGCTGGAAACTACGTACTCATTTTCGGAAAATTTGGTTTCCCAGAGCTCGGTGTACAAGGGGCTGCCATTTCGTCTGCTGTCAGCAGATTAATCGCACTTATCGTTTTCTTCTGGTTACTGTACCGCGTTATGGAATACCGTGTGAAATTACAATATTACTTTACCTTATCAAAGGAATACATCGGAAAAATTTTAAAAATCGGGATTCCATCTGCATTTGAGCAGGTTATGTATCAAGCTTGCCAAATTGTCTTCTTATACTATGCAACATACTTAGGAACGGAATCATTAGCGGCGAGACAATACGCTACGAACATTTCTATGTTCACTTATTTATTCGCGATTGCGATCGGTATGGGAACAGCCATTATTATCGGACGCCTCGTTGGCGGTGGGGAAAAAGACGAAGCGTATGAACGCGTATGGAAAAGTGTAAAGTGGGCAATTGGAGTCACTTTATGTATGGTCGCTCTCGTCATTACATTCCGTACACAATTAATGGGACTATTTACAGATAATCCGCACATTATTACGTTAGGTGCATCAGTTCTTTTACTAAGTGTACTACTTGAAACGGGACGTACGATGAACATCGTCATTATCAATTCACTTCGCGCAGCTGGTGATGCAAAGTACCCCGTTTTAATCGGCGCATTCTCTATGGTGTTAATGAGTTTACCACTCGGTTACTTTTTCGCCTTCCATTTAGATATGGGGCTCGTTGGTATTTGGTTAGCGATTGCTATTGATGAATGGACACGTGCCATCATTATGTTCTTCCGTTGGAAAAGTAGAGCGTGGGAACGTTATGCACTCGTTAAACCAGAAGAACAAGAGGAGAGTATTTCTGTTCAGGCACAGTAATACTCGTTTAATTAAAATGCATTCATTGGAAAATAACATTTATATTCACTTACCGACAAATGTTAACAATACAACTGTTTATAGAATAGAAAAAGAGCCATCCTTCTGTAGCGGAAGAATGGCTCTTTTTTCTTATTGATAAATCTCTTTATATTTCTTATACTCTGCTTCAGAACATAATACGAAATGTCCTGGGCGAATTTCACGCATTGTTGGTGCTTCACTAGCATAATCATGCTGAGATGGATCGTATACGATACGTTTACGATTGCGCTCATAATCTGGATCTGGAAGCGGAATTGCTGATAATAGTGATTTCGTATATGGATGAATTGGATTCGCATATAACTCTTCACTTGTTGTTAGCTCAACGATTTGACCACGGTACATTACGCCGATTCGGTCACTAATATATTTTACCATTGATAAATCATGGGCAATGAATAAGTATGTTAAACCTTTTTCTTTTTGTAACTTTTTCAGTAAGTTTACAACTTGCGCCTGGATTGAAACATCAAGTGCTGAGATTGGCTCATCGGCAATGATAAATTCCGGTTCTACAGCAAGTGCGCGAGCGATACCGATACGTTGACGTTGTCCACCCGAGAATTCATGAGGGAAACGGTTTGCGTGCTCTTTATTTAAACCAACTGTGATTAATAATTCATGAACACGGTCCATACGCTCTTTTTTGCCTTTTGCTAGTCCGTGAATATCAATACCTTCTGCAATAATATCCCCTACTGTCATACGAGGGTTTAATGATGCATATGGATCTTGGAAAATCATTTGCATTTTACGGTTGAACTTCTTCAGTTGTGCGCGTGATTTTTTACCATGTACATTTTCACCATCGAACAATACTTCACCAGCAGTTGCATCATATAAACGAATAATCGTTCTTCCAGTTGTAGATTTACCACAACCTGATTCTCCTACAAGACCAAATGTCTCTCCGCGGTAAATATCAAATGAAATATCATTAACCGCTTTGACAACACCACCACTCACGTCGAAGTGCTGCTTTACATTTTTTACTTCAATTAATTTCTCACGTTGTTTAGTCATGTTGTTCACCTGCTTTCATTTGAAGAATGCGTTTTTCAACAACTGCCGGCGGTCTTACTTCTGGAGCTTGCTCGTGAAGCAACCAAGTTGCCGCATAGTGTGTATCACTTACTTTAAATAAAGGTGGGTCCATTTCAAAATCAATTTTCAATGCCTGTGGGTTACGTGGTGCAAAAGCATCTCCCTTTGGCGGCTTTAATAAATCTGGAGGCGTTCCAGGGATTGCATATAACTCTTCTTCTGAACCATCTAAACTTGGCATAGATGCGATTAAGCCCCAAGTGTACGGATGTTTCGGATTGTAGAAAATTTCATCAACCGTTCCAATTTCAACAACTTTACCAGCGTACATAACTGCTACGCGGTCCGCAACGTTTGCCACTACACCTAAATCATGCGTAATGAAAATGATTGCTGCTTCTGTTTTTTGCTGAATGTCCTTCATAAGTTCTAAAATTTGCGCCTGAATTGTAACGTCTAGCGCTGTTGTCGGCTCATCGGCAATTAATAATTTGGGGTTACAAGCTAACGCCATCGCAATAACTACACGCTGTCTCATACCACCTGAGAATTGGTGAGGATATTGTTTTAAACGTGCTTCTGGATTTGGAATACCTACAAGGTCGATTAATTCTAATGCAACTTTACGTGCATCTGCTTTACTCATCCCTTGGTGTTTAATAAGGCCTTCCATAATTTGATTCCCAATTGTCATCGTTGGATTTAATGATGTCATAGGATCTTGGAAAATCATTGCGATATCTTTACCACGAACTTGCTGCATTTCTTTTTCTGTTAATTTCGTTAAGTCACGACCTTCAAATACGATTTCACCGTTTTTAATACGTCCTGGAGGATTCGGAATTAATCCCATTAACGCTTTAGAAGTAACTGATTTACCAGAACCAGATTCTCCTACAATCGCTAATGTTTCTCCTTTTTTCAAATCAAAAGTAACACCGCGTACAGCTTGTACTTCACCTGCATGTGTATCAAAGGAGACTTGCAAATCTTTTACCTCTAGCAATGTTTTCATTTTTACTTCTCCCCTCTTTTACTTACGCATTTTTGGATCTAACGCGTCGCGTAATCCGTCTGCCATTAAGTTGAATGCTAAGATTAACATACTGATGACAACCGCAGGGATGAACATCATATGTGGATACGTTTGAATTGATTTATAACCATCATTTACAAGAGAACCAAGTGACGCAAATGGTGGCTGAATTCCTAAACCGATGAAACTTAAGAACGCTTCACCAAACACCGCTGATGGAATTGTAAACATTGTCATTACGATGATAGGTCCCATTACGTTTGGAATTAAATGTTTCACAATTAATTGTGTATTTGTTGCACCTAATGTACGAGATGCTAATACATATTCTTGGTTTTTTAACTTTAAGATTTGTCCACGAACAATCCGCGACATCCCTATCCAGCCTGTAATCGCCATTGCGAGTGTAATTGACCATATACCAGATCCCATAATGATTACCATTAAAATAACGATGATTAAGTATGGAATACCGTTAATAATCTCCATAACACGTTGCATAATATTATCTACTCTACCGCCATAGAACGCTGAAATACCTCCGTATGCAACCCCAATTACTAAGTCAATCGCCGCTGCTAAAAGAGCGATATATAACGATACGCGCGTACCTTCCCATGTTCTTGTCCATAAATCGCGTCCAAGATCATCTGTACCAAACCAGAAATACTCTTTAATATCACGTTTTTCATATTGGTCAACACCATATTGATCTGTACCGTCAAATGGTAGCCAATGAACATTTTCAATAACAGGAATTTTCGGTGGTAATTTCGCACGACCTAAGTCTTGCTCTTTATACGAGTGTTTACTTACCATCGGCCCAAAAATTGCTAGTAATACAATAAGCGCTAATAAAACGAAACCTAACATTGCTCCTTTATGTTGGAACAAACGTCTTCTTACATCTTGCCAAAACGTTAAGCTTGGACGGGCAATGACTTCATTATCCACATTATTTTGATTGGCTTGTTGAAATAAATCTGGAGATAATTTTTGTACATCTTTCATCATTTTTTCCCTCCCGCTAAACGAATTCGAGGATCAATAATTCCGTATAAAATATCAACAATGAAAATAACTAAGATGAAAATCGCACTATAGAAAATTGTAGTTCCCATAATAACTGTATAGTCATTCACTGTAATAGATTTAACGAACTGTTCCCCTAGTCCTGGTACTGCATAAATTTGCTCGATAACGAGTGTTCCTGTAATTAATGCCGCAACCATTGGTCCTAAAATTGTTACAACTGGAATTAGCGCGTTACGAAGTGCGTGTTTTACAATGATAACGCCTTGACTAATCCCTTTTGCTTTCGCTGTTAAAATGTAGTCAGCTTGCATAACTTCAATTAACTCTGCACGAGAGAAACGTGCGATTGTTGCTATAACTGCCATCGATAAAGCGATCGTAGGCATCACTGTAAACTCTGGCCCTTTCCAGAAGGCTACTGGGAACCAACCAAGTTTTACCCCTACGAAATATTGTAGTAATGCGGCGAATACGAACGATGGTACCGACATCCCGAGTACGGAAATAATTGTCGCCCCATAATCGACCCACGTATTGTTACGAAGTGCCGCAACGATTCCTAAAAGTAAACCGATAAATGTTCCTAATATAATCGCTTGTAAACCAAGTTGTGCGGATGGTCCAATGCGATCCACAATCATATCTGTTACTGGACGGTTATCATATTGGAATGATACCCCTAAATCACCTTTTGCTAAGTTACCTAAGTAACGTGCATATTGAACTGGTACTGGATCATTTAAACCATATTTTTCAAGAATGATTTCTTTTTGTGCCGGTGATAGTTTCTCCTGGTTTTTAAGCGGAGAACCCGGAAGTAATTTCATCAAAAAGAAAGTCAGTGTAGTAATTAAAAATAATGTCAAAGCCATGTACACGAAACGTTTTAATACATAACGTCCCATAGTCAAGCACCTCCCCGTTTTTCTCAAAAGCAATAAGATAGTTTAAAATATTCTTACTTTTATTTTTTTAAAATAAGAGCATACGCCCATCATAGGCATATACCCTAGTAAACGATGGAAAAAAGATTATTTTTGTTCAACAGATGCCCATTTGTAAGTTAATTTACCACCATAGTTAATTGGGATAATATCTTTTACGGCACCTTTTACTACATACGCTGAACCTTTTTGGAAGATTGGAGTGATAACAGCATCCTCTTTAATTAACATCTTCTCTACTTCTAAAAGGTTGTCCCAGCGTGCTTGTAAATCTTTTGTATCTGTTTTAGCTTTTAAAATTAACTCATCATATTTTTTATTAGAATAGCCTGTTTTATTTTGAGAACCATTCGTAACAAACATATCTAAATATGAAATTGGATCTGGGAAATCTGGTCCCCAAATACCAAACGCAATATCATATTGCTGAGAATCTTCTAATTTATTTTTTTGTGCGAATGGCTGTTGTTTAATTTTAATCGATAAACCTGGTAAGTTCTTTTCCATCTCACCTTTTAAGAATTCACCAACTTTTTTCGCATCTTCATTATCGAAGTTTAAGAATTCTAGTTCTATTTTATCAGTGCCAAGCTCTTTCTTCGCTGTTTCCCATAGCTTTTTCGCTTCTTTTGGATCTGTTTCAACTAACTTTCCATTTTCAGCTCGGAAATCTTTTTTATTCGGACCTTCAGCGAAATCTTTTCCAACAAATCCATAAGCTCCAATTGCACCATTATTTAAAATAACTTTCGCAATGTTATCACGGTCAAAGGACATTGAAATTGCTTTTCTTAAGTTTTTATTGCTTAAGTATTGATTACTTTGATTAAATCTTAGATAAGCAACCCCTGCTTCTTTTCTTGTGTGGAATTCTGAGCTTTGTCTAAACTTATCAACAAATTCTGAAGATAGAGCCGCACGATCAATCGAGTTTGTCTCATATAAATTTACATCAGTTGACGTATTCTTAACAATATTAAAATTAATTTCTTCGATTTTAACCGTTTTATTATCCCAATATGATGGGTTCTTCTTAAACTGGAAGCTTTGCTCATGTTTCCAATCGCTCATAACAAATGGTCCATTATATAATGTTGTATTCGCCTCTAACCCAAACTTATCACCTTGTGCTTTTACAAAGTTCTCATTGAGCGGGTAAAATACTGGATAAACCGTTAAATCAACAAAGTAAGGAACGGGATTGTCTAATTCCACTTCTAATGTATAGTCATCAATCGCTTTTACACCTAATTGGTCAGCAGGTAATTCTTTTTTATGAATTTTCTCTGCATTTTTAATATCGAACATAATGTACGAATATGTCGCTTTTGTATCTGGATTTACTGCTCTTTTCCATGAATACACAAAGTCTTTTGCTGTTACAGGTTCCCCATTCGACCACTTTGCATCTTTTCTTAATTTAAATATGTATTTCTTTCCATCATCTAGTTTCTGAACATCCTCAGCAATTCCAGGCACTCTCTTCTGATCTTTGCCTATACGATATAAACCTTCCATCGTATTATTTAATGCTGTAGAAGATGCAGAGTCAGATGCTAATGATGCATCCATTGACGGAATTTCAGATAACTCCGTTAAATTAAGAACCTGCTTTCCGTTACTACTACTCGTAGCGTTTTCTTTCCCTTTTGCTTTTGCGTCATCTTTCTGGTAGCTGCACGCACCAAGCAACATACTTGCAGTTAAAGTCGATGCAAGTAATAACGGTATCTTTTTCTTCATGTTGTGTTGCCTCCCCTAATTGCACTTCCTGTACCCTCACTTGTAAAAAAGTAGAATTGAAAGAATAATCTCCAAGTTTCTACAATTTTCATTATACATATAATATAACAATTGTGAATATAGTTTTTTGTTTTTTTGTTAAAATTTTTAATAAAATGTTTATTTTTTTATTTTTTTGTAAAGGGATACGTTAACATTGCTACCATCATCTTGAAATCAGACCTTTAATTGCGTATAATTTTCAAAAAATTAATTCTAGTACATATTATAGCTTTTATAGTATAATAATTCTAGTAATATTTTGACGGAGGGGAACATTTTGAATAAAGTTTTTTTTCATACTTGTATACTAATTTTCATAGCGATAATCGCTTCTAGTATTGGCGCATTCCTCGTTTCATCGCAATTTTTGTTGAATTTTGTCAATATATCGTTTTATGCCGCACTACTTTTTATTCTTGTCGGCGGTTTTTTATTCATATTTCAAAATGGATTTTTCAATGTAACAATTTACGCATTCCAAAGAGTATTTGGTACGAACAAAAAAATTGAGTCTTTAATTGAAGAAGTAGAGGAACCTGCCGATAAGAAAGAACGTATTTATAAAACATATTCATTCAAATGGACGTATCCAATTTGTATTACAGGTATCGTTCTTGGGTTGTTCTCGACCCTCATTAGCTTTACTATTTTGATGTAGTTTGCAAACACTATCCCATATGATATAATAATCAGCAAAACATTTTGTTATAAAACTTTAGTTCTTTCATATTAAAAGAGCTCAGGTAACAATAAATAAATTTATATGTATGCGATGATAAAGAAGAGTACATATTGAGGCAATTTCAGAGAGCTTGTGGCTGGTGTGAACAAGTAATTGTACAGTATGGAATGGGCTTTTGAGCACCAAACCGAACCGAAAGTAGTAGGCTTTGGCGTTATATCCAAACGTTATTATGGATTAGAGAGATTTCACAGTAGTGAAATAATTAGGGTGGTACCGCGGTCCATTCGTCCCTATAGTTTTTTGGGATGAATGGGCTTTTTTGTTTGCCTTCTCTTCCCTATCACGCATTCAAATTTAGGAGGAATTACTTATGTCAGTTATCTTTTCTGGTATTCAGCCGAGTGGAACGATTACACTTGGAAACTATTTAGGAGCTATGAAGCAATTTACAGAGCTTCAAAATGAACACGACTGTTATTTCTGTATTGTAAACCAACATGCGATTACAGTACCTCAAGATCCCGTACAACTTCGTAAAAACATCCGCAGTCTTGCTGCACTTTATGTAGCATGCGGCATTGATCCTGAAAAAGCTACTTTATTTGTACAGTCAGAAGTACCAGCACACGCTCAACTAGGATGGATTATGCAATCAGTTGCTTACGTTGGAGAATTAGAGCGTATGACGCAATATAAAGATAAAGCATCAGGTAGAGACTCAGTTCCAGCTGGATTACTAACGTACCCACCATTAATGGCTGCTGATATTTTACTTTACAACACTGAAATCGTACCTGTTGGTGATGATCAAAAACAACATATGGAATTAACACGTGACCTAGCAGAGCGTTTCAACAAACGCTTCCGTGAAGTGTTCACTGTTCCTGAAATTCGTATTCCAAAAGTAGGAGCTCGCGTTATGTCATTAACAGAACCTACGAAGAAAATGAGTAAATCTGATCCGAATCTAAAATCAATGATCAGTATGCTTGATGAACCGAAAACAATTGAAAAGAAAATTAAGAGTGCTGTAACAGACTCTGAAGGTATTGTGAAATTTGATAAAGAAAACAAACCTGGAATCTCTAACTTATTAACAATCTACTCTTCATTCTCTGGAAAAACAGTAGAAGAAATCGAAGCAATGTACGAAGGAAAAGGCTACGGAGACTTCAAAGGCGACCTAGCACAAGTAGTCGTAGATGCAATTCGTCCAATCCAAGACAAATATAACGAACTAATCAGCTCACCAGAACTAGACGAAATTCTAGACAAAGGTGCAGAAAAAGCAAACCGCGTTGCATTCAAACAACTACGCAAAGTAGAAAACGCAATGGGGTTAAGTAGAAAACGTAGGTAACTTATATAAAGCGAAGCCACCGAACATTCTTGCTGCCGGAGCTGGATTACTATATAAAGCGGAGGCAGCTCGTTCAGCCCTGACTGGCTAAGGTTCTTTCCCACAGAAGGTGCTTTTTACCTTCTCGTGGGGAAGGTTCTTAGACGCGAAGGACTTGCTACCGGAGCTGGATTTCTTAGAATGCTCGCTGAAGCCAAGTTACAACAAATAAAAAAAACCGCCAATTGGCGGTTTTTTAATTTACCTTCTGCTCGTTTTCCATTTCCCATAACTTTTCAAAGAATGGCTGTCCTTTTACGAGACGCTCACATAATTGTTCGTGCTTCTCAGACCAGCCTGTTTTCGCTTCATCATACAGTTTAGCCCAAATATCTTCAAATTCCATATGTTGAACCATTCCGTATGCTGATGGATCCCACTCTGTGAACCAATAGCGAATTTCTGCTGTGTTTTTCGTTGTATGTAATTGATCTAACGCCATAAATAATAATTGTTTAAGCTGTCGTTCTTTACGAGTTAAGCCATTCATAATGAAAGGTGATGGTGATAAAATATGATGTTCTTTTTCCATTTCTTCTACTTGGAACTCATACTTTTCTGCTTGTACGTTTTCTACCATCTCATATACCATCTGCTCTTGGCGCGGTATAAGTCTGCTCTTTCGAATTGGCACATTGTAACCAATTGTGTCAATCGCAATAATTCCTTTTCCATCTGTAACTACAAAGCAATACTCTTGCTGCAAACGTTCATGATTTTTACGAATATAAGCCTTATGATGTACGTCTTCCAACATTTTTTGCGGAAGCTCTAACAATTCGTCTTCGATGTAATGATATAATGTGGAATCTACTTTTAATAATGGCACTTGATCTAATAGCTCAATCGTATCATCTTTTCGCCATTCGTAAAAATGACAAACGTTATACCCATTTTCTTCACCTTCAAACCAATTTACCCATACATCATGTAGATATAACATTCACTACCCCTCACTTCACTACTGTTTGTATCAATCATTATGTTCAATTTTCCTTAACTTTATTCCACCTAAGGAAATATATTCTAATTATTATTTTTTCTTCTATTAATACTAAAAAAACAGGAAATAGAATTCCTGTTTTTTTATATATGAAATGTATTTGCTTTATTCAATATTTCTTTCGCCTCTATAGATAATAAAGAAAGTGTATCTATAGAGGCGGAAGTTACACAATCTTTGACAATATGAAATCCAAGTGCATAGCCAAGCATCTTCGGATAAGAATGAAATCCATTTAATAAGATGTCATGCTCCCTTGTTCCTCGTTTTATACTTATTCTTTCGTGTACAACGTTTTCCCAATAATAAATAGCCTCTTCTTTTGAAAGATACGTCGTCCACGGTGCATTGTTTTTTTCTGAATATCTTTCCGTTACTGCTTGCTCAGCTAGCCCTTCCATAATCATCGTATCAAGTAATGTATATTCTGTTTCTTTCGTCTCAATTTGATGTAACCTGCATATGTGATGATATTCATGCGCCAATAACACTTTTAATTCTTCTACCGAATTCCGTCCGCATACGAATAAGAAAATAACGTGACGCATAGATAATCCAGCCCTGCCGTTATACTCTTCTTGTACAGTTCGATTATAAGAATCTGATAATAAAATAAAGACAGGGACATCCGGACCTTTCAACCAATTTTTCAGTTTCTCATACTCCATACGTAACTCTTTCCAGATTTCCTTTTTCTCTAACTCTTTAATCTCTTGTTCTCCTCGCATAACCGGGCGATACATACCTTTAGAAATTAAAAAGCGGTACAATCTTTCTTTTGGCAACGGGATATACTTCGTAAACTTCTCACACAACTTTTCTGGCCGTCCATAATATAGATGTAACCACTCGGCAGTTTCAACAATCCCCATCTTTATCCCTCCTTTTTCTTATGTATATGCAAAAGGAGGAAAAGGCGTAAAAATAAATAAGGAGTTTTTTCGCAATATACTACGAAAAAACTCCTTATTTCATCTATTATTTATACGATTTAAATACTAATACTGCGTTATGACCACCGAATCCTAGTGAATTACTTAAAACCGCGTTTACTTCTTGATGTCTCGCATTATTCGGTACGTAATCTAAGTCACATTCTGGATCTGGTGTTTCATAATTAATTGTTGGAGGAATTACTCCGTCTGTAATTGATTTAATAGAGAAGATCGCTTCAACAGCACCAGCTGCTCCTAATAAGTGACCTGTCATTGATTTCGTTGAGCTAATTGCTACTTTATACGCGTGCTCACCGAACGTTTCTTTAATTGCCATCGTTTCATACTTTTCATTCGCATCCGTACTTGTACCATGCGCATTAATGTAATCAATATCTTCTGGCTGTAGACCTGCATCTGCTAAAGCTTGACGCATTGCACGCACGCCACCTTCACCGCCAGGAGCTGGCATTGTAATATGGAACGCATCACCAGTTGCACCGTAACCAGCGATTTCCGCGTAAATGTGAGCACCACGAGCTAATGCGTGCTCTAATTCTTCAAGAATTAAAATACCTGAACCTTCACCCATTACGAAACCACTACGGTTTTTATCGAATGGACGGCAAGCTGTTGCTGGATCTTCATTGAATGTTAATGCTTTCGCTGAGCTAAATCCTGCGAATGCCATGCTTGTTAACGGCGCCTCTGCTCCGCCTGTAATCATTGCATCAGCATCACCGCGCTGAATCGCTTTAAATGCATCACCAATTGAGTTTGCACCAGATGCACAAGCTGTTACTGAACAAGTGTTAATTCCTTTTGCTCCTGTTGCGATCGATACTTGACCTGCTGCCATATCTGGGATCATCATTGGTACGAAGAATGGGCTCACGCGGCGCGGGCCTTTCTCAGTAAAAATTTTAAATTGTTCTTCGTATGTTTCCATACCGCCAATACCAGAACCAATCCATACACCAATTCGAGGTCCGTTTTCTTCTGTAATTTCAAGCTTTGCATCTGCAACTGCCATTTTCGCTGCTGCTACTGCATATTGTGTAAAGCGATCCATACGGCGCGCTTCTTTTTTATCAATATATTTCTCGACTTCAAAGTCGTTAATTTCTGCTGCTACTTTTGCTGGAAATAGTTCCGGATCAATTCTTGTAAGTCGTCCGATTCCAGATACACCCTTTTTAATGTTTTCCCACGCTGTTTCAACATCTGTACCGACCGGTGTAACAGCTCCTAGTCCTGTAATTACGACCCTCTTTTTTTCCATACAAAATACACTCCTTTTTTTCTCTCAGTCCTTATTTACCCCAACGAAGAGCGACTGCTCCCCATGTTAATCCGCCGCCAAAACCAACAAGTATAATTAAATCACCATCTTGAATACGTCCGTTTTGCAATTCCTCTACCATTGCAATTGGAATTGAAGAAGCTGATGTATTACCAAACTTTTCAATTGTCATACTCATTTTTTCTTGTGGTAAATTTAATCTCTCTCTTGCAGATTCCATAATACGAATATTCGCTTGATGCGGTACTAAGAAATCCACATCCTCTTTCGTAAGACCAGCCTTATCCAGCACGCGAAGACAAGATTCACCAAGTTGACGAACGGCAAATTTAAAGACTTCTCTGCCATTCATCATAACATACTCGTCTTGATATAGATGCTTACCGCCACTTCCGTCTGCTCCTAATTCGAAAGATAGAACGCCTCTTCCTTCTGAAACAGCCCCCATTACGATAGCACCGGCTCCGTCTCCAAATAGTACTGCTGTATTGCGATCATTCCAGTCTACAATTTTAGAAAGTTTATCACTACCAACTACTAATACATTTTTATAAGTTCCCGTTTGAATAAATTGCTGCGCTGTAATCATTCCGTACATAAAACCAGCACATGCTGCCCCTACATCCATTGCAGCTGCATGTTTCGCTCCAATTGCTTCTTGAATGACACAAGCTACTGCTGGAAACGCGCGATCTGGTGTTACTGTCGCAACTAAAATAAGATCGATATCTTCTCCGCTGACCCCTGCATCTTCAAGTGCTTTTTTAGCAGCCTCTACGGCCATATATGAAGTATCTATTGTATCATCGGCAATGCGTCTTTCTGCAATTCCCGTTCTCGTACGAATCCATTCATCGGATGTATCCATTATTTTCTCTAAATCGTGATTTGTGACTACTTTTTCCGGCACATATCTTCCGATCCCTAAAATGCCCACGTTCACATCGCAGCCCTCCGTTTTATATCAATTATTATGACTTGGTACTAATTTTAAAACATAAATGTATTTTTGTCTAGAATATATTTCAGCTAAAACATAAAGCTAGGCATTATTCACTTTATTGTTTATTAAAAGAAACAGAAACATACCTTTCCTGTTTCTTTTGAAATATAAAAAGGCCCAAACCGCTTCTACTTACGGTTCGGGCCTCTCCTCCATCTAAAAAAGAAGGTTTTATTCTTTATCTGCTTTCCCAAGCTCATATGCTTCGTTCATAACTTTCATCAATAACTCTAATACTGGTTGTGCTTTCTCCATATCAAGCGCAATTCCATTATCATCTAAAATGGCCTTTGCTTCTGGTAAATGCTTCATTGCGATTTGTAAAAATTGCATGCTTTTCTCATTCATATTATGTTCTTCCTCTCCATTAAAACTTTCACATACATAGTGTAACACGCTCGCTATCCTTCGTATAACTCTTTATATTTTTTCATATGTGCCAATTGTTTATTTAAACCGTATTCTAACGGAGTATTTCTTTTTATCGAAATAATCTCGACAGTATCATCTCTTTCTTCCTCATTCTCTTTGTTCACTTTATCCTCTGCACGTAAAAGGTTCATACCTTTTTTCCATAATGATTTTTTACCACTAAGTAAATTGTATATACCGAGATGCTCCTCGTTCATTCCATTTTCCCATAAGTATTCACATACATCTTCCACGTACAGTAAATCACTTCCGTTTTCCTCACTCGCATAATGGCACTCTTTCTCATCCAGTTCTGATAAAATGAGCTGATGATACATCATAAAAGATGGTTGCCACGGCCCATATAATGTAGGAACTCGAAATACACTATACTGTACCTCTCCTTTTTTCAATCCTTCTTCCACTTTCAAAAATAAACGTTTATTTTCAGATTCATCTGCGTTTCCTACTTTAATAGAAGAAATTAGATTTAATTTCACTTTATGTTCTGCACACAATCTTATAATCCGCTTTAAATACTGTAATATGACCCTTTCATTCCGAAAGCCACTTTGTTGATTTGGCTCATACAGGCAAAAGTAAACCGTATCGAACTTCTCTCCTTCTACTGATTTCCATCCATCTTCATCTCTTATCGAGTAATACGTAAATAACGCATTTCGCCCAATTAACAATAACTTCTCTTCATTAATTTTTGTCATATTCTCGAATTCATCAAAATCAAGACCGTACACTTCTACTTCTTCTGCCATCATTTTATTCACAAGGTGATAACCTACAAACGTAAGTGCACCTACAATTAGCACGCGCTCCATACCACCAACCCTTTCTCCTTGAAACAAATAGCTCCTCATTTATGTATATGGGAGCTTCACAATTCTTCTTCATATTTTTTAAAGAAATCAGTCGTTTGCCTAACCATTTTATATTTCACATCTTGCAGATGGAATAAGACAGAAGTATCGCATTGATTGAATTGCCTCATTTTCTCATATTTACGTAACAACTGTTTTCTTCCTCTTTTTTCTTGTGTTGATACGAAAACTTTAACAGGTACACAAGACGGAAGAAGCGTAAATGTTTTCTTATTTATTTTGGACTCCAATTCTTCTTCTTTGGAATCATACGCCAAACTTAATTCCTTCACTAATCTTTTGTAAAAAAACTTATGCTCTTTCTCAAACTCCACATATTCTGGTAAATCTAAACACGGATTTAACATAATGACTGAGCGTATACATTCAGGGTATTTGTTCATCATTTCAAGTGCTACAAGTGCCCCCATACCGTCTGCCATAATGTGCATTTTCGCATTTAATGTCTCTTTTCTCAAAACAACGTCATATAAGCGTTTTGCTAGACGAACAGATTGGTCGTTTCCCCAATGTCTTCCGTATAAATTAGAAGAAAAGACCGTGTAGCCTTCCTCAATAAGGCCATGTAAAAAATAAGATCTACCCGCATGCTGTGTCCATAAACTTGTACCATTCTCAATAAAGTAGTTGTAATCACCAAGAAGCATTACAGAAAATCCATTTGGCTTCTCCGGTAAATAAATGACACATGGCTCTTTTTCTAAGTAAAAAAAACGTTCCGTAATACTCATTTTTCCCCCGCCTTATTTTCTAAACGTATAAAAGTACTCTTCTATAATGTATGAACGGAATGCAAATTTGCGTTGAAAAATCTACAAATATTTTTCTATATTCTTTTTTCAATTGTGTTACAATAAGGACAGATTGAACGAATAGAGGTGTAAAATATGCGTTTCATTTGGGCATTAATTTGGTCGTTCGCGCTTGTACATATGATGAGCTACGTAATCGGCTCTATGACTGGCGGTACATACGATTTTAACCAAGCGTCTATTTTCTCAGTTGTTCTTGCGGTATTAGTACTAGCAATTTCAGCTGCAATTCCAAACGAGCCAGTAGAACAACACTAAAAAAAGAGTCCGGATTTTATCCGAACTCTTTTTTTACATAGATAAAAAATCCTTTATCATCCTTTAACGGTTAAATAACTAATATAAGGACAAAAAGCATTATTCTCTTATTTAAAAGGACCATATCGTAATATAAAGGAGTAATGTTATGAATTTCAAAAATTATAAGATTTGCAGTATTTACGGCCAACAAATGTGGCATGATCAAGCTATAATTATCGGTAACAAAAAAGGACTAGAACAATTGAGGGATATGATTGATGTAGCATTAACTGAAAATCAAAGTGAAGATGTGTTCTATCCAACTGATTTTGAAGGATACGAATTGAAGATTATTTGTCTCGAAGATGAAAAAACATTGGAGCACTTAGCTTTGCCCTACCACGATGAAAATTACTACACCAAAAACGATAATGAAATTGCACCAGAGTCCATAAACAATAAAAAAAGCACTTAAAAGTGCTTTTTTTAATTAGGCTGTGGAGAAAACCTCCTCCACAACCTATTCTCATTTCACATGAACGACTAATTCGTTATTTTCTACATCAACCACTACGTGACTGTTATCAGTAATCGTTCCTGCAATTAATTCTCTCGCTAATTTCGTCTCAACTTGACGCTGTACATATCGTTTTAATGGACGAGCTCCGTACATCGGGTCAAAGCCAGCTTCTACAACAAATTCTTTCGCTGCATTTGTTAATTCTACTGTAATATGACGGTCAGCTAAACGACCTTGTAATTCTTTTACAATTTTATCAACAATACCTTTAATTTCATTCGTTGTAAGAGGTTTAAATAAAATAATTTCATCGACACGGTTTAAGAACTCTGGTCGGAAATGTCCTCTTAACTGCCCCATTACCAGTTCTCTAGATTCCTCTTTAATGGCGCCATCTGCTTCTAATCCATCTAACAAATGAGCAGATCCAATATTTGAAGTCATAATAATAACCGTGTTTTTAAAGTCTACTGTACGTCCTTGCGAATCTGTAATGCGTCCATCATCTAACATTTGTAATAAAATGTTGAATACTTCTGGATGTGCTTTTTCGATTTCGTCTAATAAAATAACGGAATACGGTTTACGTCTTACCGCCTCTGTTAATTGACCGCCCTCTTCATATCCAACATATCCAGGAGGCGCACCAATTAAGCGTGACACAGCGTGTTTCTCCATATACTCAGACATGTCGATACGAATCATTTGCTCTTCACTATCGAATAAAGACTGCGCTAACGTTTTTGCAAGTTCTGTTTTACCAACACCTGTCGGTCCTAAGAAGATGAAGGAACCAATCGGACGATTCGGATCTTTAATACCAGCGCGTGCACGAAGAACTGCGTCTGACACTAAGCTTACCGCTTCCTCTTGTCCGATGACACGCTCTGATAAAATTTGCTCTAAGCGTAGTAATTTCTCACGTTCGCCTTCTACGAGTTTCGCGACCGGAATACCCGTCCAGCGTGAAACAATATCAGCAATCTCTTCTTCACTTACTTCCTCACGTAATAAACGATTTTCCTGTTTATTATGTGCGCCCATTTCTTCTGCTTCTTTTAACTCTTTTTCAATTGCAGGAATTTTCCCATGTCGAAGTTCCGCTGCTTTATTTAAATCGTAATTACCTTCTGCTTCTTCTAATTCACGGCGCAGACGCTCTAAATGTTCACGTAAGTTACGAACTTTGTGAATATCTTCTTTTTCTTTCTCCCATTTCGCTCTCATACCACTTGCAACTTCTTTTAAATCCGATAATTCACGTTGCAACGTTTTTAGACGTTCTTGGCTACCAAAGTCCTTCTCTTTTCCAAGAGCTGCTTCTTCAATTTCCAGCTGCATAATGCGGCGCGTTACTTCATCTAATTCTGTTGGCATAGAATCAATTTCTGTTCGAATCGTTGCACACGCTTCGTCAACAAGATCAATTGCCTTATCTGGTAAAAAACGATCCGAAATATATCGATCTGACAAAACAGATGCTGCTACAATCGCGCGGTCATGAATATTTACACCATGATAAATTTCAAAACGCTCTTTTAAACCACGTAAAATGGAAATTGTATCTTCAACAGTTGGTTCTTCTGCTAATACTTGTTGGAAACGTCTTTCTAGCGCTGGATCTTTCTCAATATATTTACGATATTCATCTAATGTTGTCGCCCCGATACAATGCAGTTCACCACGCGCAAGCATCGGTTTTAACATATTTCCTGCGTCCATCGCACCTTCTGTTTTACCAGCGCCGACGATTGTATGAAGTTCATCAATAAATAATAAGATGCGGCCTTCACTCTTTTTAATTTCATTTAATACAGCTTGCAGGCGCTCTTCAAACTCACCACGGAATTTTGCTCCAGCTACAAGCGCACTCATATCTAATGCAAAGATTGTTCTATCTTTTAACCCTTCTGGTACATCCTTTTTCACAATACGCTGCGCTAATCCTTCAACGATTGCTGTTTTACCAACACCTGGCTCACCAATTAAAACCGGGTTGTTTTTCGTTTTACGTGAAAGAATGCGAATTACGCGGCGAATTTCACTATCACGGCCGATAACAGGGTCAATTTTCCCCGCTCTTACTTCCGCCACTAAATCACGGCCATATTTTTCTAACGCTTCATAAGTTGCTTCTGGATTTTGACTAGTCACTCTTTGATTCCCCCGAACTGTCATTAAAGACTGTAATAAGTTATCTTTCGTAATATGAAATCTTGTAAGTAATTGATTTATATCGCCTTTTTCTTCAGAAAAAGCAAGCAGTACATGTTCAACTGAAATATAGTCATCTTGCAATTTCTCTGCTTCTTTTCCTGCTCTTACAAGCAGTTGTTGCAGAGCACCTGTTATATATAATTTACCTGCTTCTGCACCGCTTCCTGTTACAGAAGGCTTTTTCTTAATTAAACTTTCTACTCCTTGTTTTAACGCTTCTATATCGACATTCATTTTTTGAAAAATACGCACTGCTAACCCATCTTGCTCTTCTAATAATGTAAACATGAGATGAATAGTATCTACTTCTTGATGATGATGAGATACCGCTAAAGATTGGGCACTCATAATCGCCTCTTGTGTTTTTGTTGTCATTTGATTTAAGTCCATCTTTACAGTCCTCCAAATGTTTGACTTTCTTTGACCTTTGATTTGATTATACGCCAACTGACTTTTTTATACAATAATTTTGCTTATGTATTTCCAAACTTATTATTGGAAAAAGAAAATGAGTGCATTCATTATACAAGTTAAAAAGTTAAGGTAAATGTAATTACAATGCCCCATAACAAAAAAGCCGCAATAATGATTGCGGCTTCTGTTACGGTCTTCTTTTATATGTCCACTGACGGTTATGATTTGTGTTATCTGGAAACTTTTCACCGGCAGTTAATTTCACCATTTGCGGATCTTTTACCATACTTCCTGTTTCACCAATCTCTACATAAATGCCATCATTTGGCGCTTTTTGTCCAGAACGAAACCTGCGATTTTGTCCCATTTCCATTCTCCTTCCATGACGTCTTTGCCTCATTAGTATATCCATTTTCAAAGAAAGCTTTTCTGTCATGTTTAGGAAACAAGTACTACATTTCGTTCTTGTACATATACATGAATGACACAAGCTTAGGAAGAAATTTCGTTCCTATTTGTAGAAAAAAAGAAACCAACCTACTATAGGCCAGTTTCAAAGGAGAGTCAAACATATACGAGAAGATTACATGTTCATTATAAGCTTCATCATACGAACAATGTAACCCTTTTCACAATTTGTACATAATGAAAGAAACTTTGTTTGAACTTTCTAAAAAGACGTTGACTTTTCTTAATTTCCAGCGAGAAATAGTAGACACCGTAGCGCTTTGCGACGTAAGATGGATATATAGTGAAGTTTCCATCTTTGGTGTTCTCACCCAGCTTAACCTCTTATTTCTGCATATTAAAAACGGAAATACAGATAGAAACAAAAAAATTATTATAAGAGGTGAAATTATGAATAAACAACATTTAATCGCATTAGACTTAGACGGCACTTTATTGACAGACAACAAAATAATTTCCACTCGAACGAAACATACAATTGCAAAAGCAAAGGAACAAGGACATATTGTCGTTATTTCAACAGGGCGTCCATTCCGTGCTAGTTTTGATTACTATAAAGAACTTGGTCTGAATACACCAATCGTAAACTTTAACGGTGCTTACGTACATCATCCTCTTGATTCAAAGTGGGGCACACATCACTCTCCTCTTGAGCTAGCAACAGCCCAAGAAATTGTCCGAGCTTGCTTTGATTTTGGTGTGAAAAATATATACGCTGAAGTAATGGACGATGTGTATGTTCGTGAAATTGATGAAGATAAAAAACATATTTTCGAATTCGGTTCTCCAAAGATTTTTACAGGAGACTTACTAAATACTTTAAACGATCATCCAACTTGCTTATTAATTGACGCACATGACGAGCATTCTAGTGCAATTCGTCAACATTTAACTGATATGCACGCTGAAGTAATCGACCATAGAAAATGGGGCGCACCTTGGCCAATTATTGAAATTGTAAAAAGCGGGTTAAATAAAGCTGTCGGATTACAAAAAATTTCTAGTCATTACAACATTCCACAAAATCGAATTATCGCTTTCGGTGATGAAGATAACGACTTTGAAATGATTGAATTTGCTGGTCACGGCATCGCAATGGGTAATGCTATCCCTGAATTAAAATCACTCGCAAACCATACGACATTAACGAATGAAGAAGATGGTATTGCACTATATTTAGAAGAGGTTCTTGGGTTGTAATCTAAAAATTCCCTGCTTATAGTTTCTCGCCAAACGCCCATACTATAATTAGACGCCGGATTATCGCGTCGAGTGTGTTCAGCTAAATAAAGGGGGTTTTTCGAATGGGTAAAAAGAACAAATCAAAACGTTTTATCCAACAAGGAGCCGATGCTGTAATGAAGCATGATGCAAGATTCCCGTACAGAGGTACATTAGCTGAGGCAGAAAAAGCGAGAAGTAACTCTTCTTTTGGAGGGCTTTAAATGGGGAACTTACTATTCCAACAAGCTAGAGATGCTGTTGCAAATGCCGTAACTTGTTCAAGCGGTGCTGAGCAACAAGATCTCGTATATAGAGCAAAAAACGCTTTGCACTCCGCTTATGCAAACTCTTCAACAGCTGAAAAAGTTCAGCTACGTGAAATGCAGGAGCAGTTGCAAAACATTACGAATTTGCATTAAAAAAGAGGACCAACTTTGGTCCTCTTTAATCTTTTCGAAACAATCCAAACACCCCGACCGTTTGCAGTACATTTGTAAATGCACTTGGGTCCACTTGTTTAATAACCCTCTCTAATTCGTATAACTCATAACGTGTAATAACAATCATTAACATTTCCTTATTTTCATTTGTATAAGCACCTGTTGCTGGGATAGTTGTAATCCCCCTCACTAAGCGTGAATGAATCGCCTTTCGTACATCTGTCCCATTCTTCGTAACGATTAATGCTGTAATCTTCACATGCCGCGTATGAATCGCATCGATAATTCGCGTCGAGACATACAAAGTCACCAAAGTATATAATGCTTTTTCCCAGCCATACACATAGCCAGCAGCGATAATGATAATTGCATTAAAGAAGAAAAAATATGTACCAACAGGCTTATCTTTAATCTTTGATAAAATCATAGCGATAATATCTAAACCACCTGTAGAAGCCCCCCACTTTAACGCAATCCCTACCCCAATCGCTGAAATAATCCCGCCAAAAATCGCATTCAATATGATGTCGTTTGAAACCGCTCTAACTGGGATAATTTCTAAAAACAAAGTCATAAATATAACGCAAAGAAAACTAAAGAAAGTAAAGGCCTTTCCAACCTTTTTCCACGCTAAAATAACGACAGGAATATTAAACAAACTAAACAATACCCCCGTTGATATGTGAATAGATAAAAAGTCACCTAATATTTGCGATAACAATTGAGACAACCCAGCAAATCCACTCGCGTACACTTTCGCCGGCGTCAAAAATAAATTCATTCCAATCGCATTTAACAAACCTGCGACGATTACAACGATTAACTTCTTTATAAGTTCGGTATAATTCAACTTCAAATCCATTTCTAATCCACCCTTATTATTCATGAATGCACTGCTATACATAGTCTTTACGAAAAAGGAAATGATAAACGTACAACGTTTAGAAATGGAGTTGATACATATGCCACATACGAGCGATAACGACAAAAAAGCACGCGATAATAATGCAAAGCGTACGCAAAAAAATGAGCAAGAACAAAAAAATATTCAGCAAGGTAAACGTGCCTATTCTAAAAAGACCGATCACCTTTGATTCCATCGTACATCAACAGTATTGTTGATGTACTTTTTTTACATTTTACAGGAAAAAACATTGAAAATTCACTTCATGTTCACTTCTATATTCTACAATAGCGATAACATATTCGGATGAGGTGTTGGCATGAGAGGGAAACACATTTTCATTATTACTGCACTAATAAGTATATTAATGCTAGCTGCTTGTGGACAAAAAAACAGCTCAGCTACAGTCGCTACGGCAACAGACTCAGCCATTACGAAGAGCGACTTCGAAAAGCAGTTGAAAGATCGTTACGGAAAAGACATGTTATACGAAATGATGGCGCAAGACGTTATCACGAAAAAATATAAAGTATCTGACGATGATGTAGATAGAGAAGTACAAAAGGCGAAAAAGCAATACGGCGATCAATTCTCAGCTGTACTAGAAAATAATCGTTTAAAAGATGAAGCTGATTTCAAAAATCAAATTAAGTTCAAACTTGCTATGAATGAAGCGATTAAGAAAAGTGTTACAGAAAAAGACGTGAAAGATCACTATAAGCCAGAAATTAAAGCGAGTCACATTTTAGTAAGTGACGAAAATGAAGCGAAAGAAATAAAGAAAAAATTAGATGCTGGTGCTTCATTTGAAGAATTAGCAAAACAAGAATCGCAAGATCTACTATCAAAAGATAAAGGCGGAGACCTTGGATACTTCCATTCCGGTACAATGACACCTGAATTTGAAACAACTGCCTACAAGCTAAAAATCGACCAAATTAGTGAACCCGTCAAATCACCAAATGGCTATCACATTATTAAACTAACTGGTAAAAAAGATTTACAACCTTACGATGAAGTGAAAGACTCCATCCGTAAAAACTTGGAAGCAGAACGTATGGCCGACCCTACATTCAGTCACAAATTAATACAAAAGGAATTAAAAAAGGCAAATATTAAAATAAATGATAGTGACTTGGAAGATACGTTTACTCTTGCGCATGAGCAAGGAAATTAAAAAAAGCACCGTCTTATTTTTTATGACAAAATAAGACGGTGCTTTTTATTTCATTTACTTCTTAAAGTACGTCCAGCCTTCTTCTTGATAAATCTTTTCTTCTTTCATCAACTTACCAAGCGCGCGCTTAAATGCAGCTTTACTCATGTTGAAGCGTTCTTTAATGTCTTCTGGGTGGCTCTTATCCCAAAACGGCATTGCTCCGCCTCGTTCTTCCATATATGCATAAATTACAGCAGCATCATCTTCCATTCCTTCTTCTTTACGAGGAAGAAGTGAAATGTTAATTGTACCATCATCTTTTACGTCAATAATACGGCCCGTTACACGTTCACCGATACGTACTTGTTCTTTTCTTTCAGTATGGTGTAAGAAAGCACGGAAATGCTCATCAGTTAGTATGAATGAACCAACTTGAAGTGAACGATACACACGTCCATTTACGTTTTTATTACGCATAGATGGTGTCGCATCTACGATAATTTCTTGCATATCACTATCTCTTGCCGGAAGAGCAATAAGACGATCACGATTCGTTAGTTTTAACGTACAATATAATTCGTCTCCAACCTCTGGCCATACTGGCATGTAAATCGGGAACTCATCAGCTGGGATTAGTATATCTTTTGATACACCAATATCAACAAACACACCTAAACTAGGGATAACTTCTACAACTTTTACCCAGTTCCAATCAAAAGTCGTAATAAGCGGCTCCTTCATTGTTGCTGAAACACGATTTTGATGATCAAGGTATAAGAATACATCAATCTTATCGCCTTCTTCAATTTCTCCAACTAATTCGTTTTTATGTAGGAAAATTTCTTCTTCTTCATTCCCAACCATATATCCGATTTCCGTTTCGCGTAAAACAGTTACCTGTTCAATCGCTCCTAATTGTAAATACATATTTTTTAATTCCCTTCTCTATATAAAGTGAAACTTTAATCAGTGGGGGTTTTGTTCCTTCCCACTGATTATCAACCCTCACCAATCGGGCGTTTACGGCAGTGGATCTCCCACTTAACTTCTTTGCTCTAACTGAATGCCCGTTAATGCGGGATAAAATTATCTTTTTTATCATTCCAAACAAAAGTTAATTATAACACGATTTCCCCTTTATTTGTCCAACTGCCCAAAATTCACTATAATAAAATGAGGTTACATGATTATAAGTATGAAAACACTTAAGTCTAAGCTCGTTTTCAGCTATACTTTAGTATGTACAGTACATAAAAAGATTAGAAATTTATTTGGAGGTGCTAACTATGGCAAAAGAGAGTTCTTTTGACATCGTTTCGAAAGTAGAATTACCTGAAGTAACAAACGCAATCAACATCGCATTAAAGGAAATCCAAAACCGATATGACTTTAAAGGAAGTAAAAGTGATATTAAATTAGAAAAAGAAGTATTAGTTTTAACTTCTGACGATGAGTTCAAATTAGACCAAGTAAAAGACGTTCTAATTGCTAAACTTGTAAAACGTAACGTTCCAATTAAAAACTTGGATTACGGAAAAGTTGAAGCTGCGACTGGTAACACTGTTCGCCAACGCGCAACACTTCAACAAGGTATCGATAAAGATAACGCGAAAAAAATTAACAACATCATTAAAGAAATGAAATTAAAAGTAAAAACACAAGTACAAGATGACCAAGTACGTGTTACAGCGAAAAGCCGTGATGACTTACAAGCAGTTATCGCAGCAGTTCGTAGCGCTGACTTACCGATTGACGTACAGTTCATTAACTACCGCTAAAAAGAAAAACATCCTCTGTGTAGAGGATGTTTTTCTTTTTAGCGTGTAGGGAGAATATTACATCGCAATCGGATAGTTAGAATGGGGATTTGATTATTATGCATAAATCAAGAAGGCCCTTTTGAAAATCGAGGAAAAAACCTCCCGCCCCACTCAAATGTAACAATTTATGAGTATAAGAATATTTTCCACCCTTTCATGTGATGTAAAATTAGTAAGGAATTTATTTTATGAAAAAATGTTAATTAAAAAAGAGTTAGAAGTGGTTATTTGAAGAAATTAATACTATGTTTTTTATTAACTACATTCTGCCTACATATTGCAGGATGCTCTAATAATATGGATACGCTTAATGATAAGTCTAAAACTTCAACACCTGCGAAGTGTAAATACATCAACAAAGCTTGGTATAAGAAACATATATAATGCAATTTAATAGTATAAGTCATAAAAAAAGACACCATAAGGTGCCTTTTTTTATAGAAAATAATACGATGTTCATCAGAAATTATGAGTAATTTTTTTATTTTGATTTTCAAAATAATTTTCTTTAACTATTTTTATTAGATTTTCTTTTTCTGTTAGTTCAAATATAAATAATGCTTTTTTCATGTTATCAGCTATATCTTCTTCATTATATTGTTTTTGTTTTAGCATATTCCAAGCTTTTCCATAATATAATTCACCTAATAAATATAAAGTGTTTAAATTAATAGCTAATTTAATACCCATATCATTGTATTTTATTGCCTCTTCATGTTGATTTGCATGACCTAAAATTTTCGCTAAATTAAAAATAATTTTTAATTTAATCTCTTTATCCCTAGGAAAATCTAACTTATTAAAATTAGTTAAACATCTTCTTAATATAGTAATACTCTTTTCATATTCTTTATTTGCCCAATGAAATATAGCCATTGACTGCATAATATCTATTTCTCTTTCTGATAAAAAATTACCATTCGTTACAGTTAGTTTTAACGCACTATGTAAAAGATTTAAAGCAGTTTTTATTGATTTATTTACATAAAATATAGCAATTGCTTCATGCCATATTAGAAATTGTTTATCTTCTTTTAACTGGAAATTATTTTCGTTTTTCTCTTGTTTCACTATTTCGTAAAGTTCATTATATTGTTTTTGTTTTGTACAATCTCTCATTACATACTTTACATTTTCTACATATTTTAGTTTTTTGTTTTGAGTTAGTGCGAAAATATTATTTGGATCAATACCAAGTCTTTCAGATAACTGATATAACAATATACTAGATGGATAAATCATACCTTTTTCTATTTTACTAATTTGACTTTGTGAACATATTCCATGACACAATTCAGATTGTGATATATTCTTTTTCATTCTAAGTTCTTTAATGGTAATACCCAAATCGTAAAATTCCATTGTTCCTCCTCAAATATAGCCCTCAATGAGTATCAGAATATTTTTCACCCTTTAATGTAATGTAAAATTAGTATAGTTGCAATTATTGTTTGTTCTAAAGATCTTTTCACTTCTTTGCTCAGCTGATTTCGAGGTAAGAGTCTTACTTCACACAAATAGTAGAATGAAATGAAAATGAGGTTGCGGAACTAATCCTTCTATAGAGACTAATACATATACATCATAAGGATTTTTTATCGGTTCCCACACAAAAACAGGCTAGGGGAAAAGTCTCCTCCTTAGCCTGCCCACCGAGATTTCGCATTTATTAAGAGCGACACCATATCGCTTTATTAAATGATTTTTCAGGAATGTATACTTTATCATTTTCGGTTTTGTATTTTATATCGTTTCTCTTCAGCACTGCCGTATCAACAGAATGAACACTATCGCCCCACGGAACAAATTCCCCATCATCACGGTTGTCCCAAAAATAAAAACTTACAAATACGATAAAAACACATACACATAGAGCGAACCACTTCTTTTCCGCAAAGACCTCACCACCTTAAACTGAAGAAGAACTACAAAAAAACGTTACTCATTTCCGTCTCTTTTTAACCGCAACTAAAAACGCAATAAATAATACATTCACACCGACTATTAAGGAGATAAACAACCAATTCACACCTGTTTCCCCGTTAACTTTATACACGTTTGATTCTTCACGCTTTAAAACAAGATAAAAATTCCCGTTTTCTTCTCTTATAATTTCATCTTCTAACAATCCTCGTAACTCTTGTTTTTCGCCAATTGCACTTACAGGTAAAGCAACTTTTTGTGTTTCTTTCGTATTATTAATCGCTACTACTGTCACTTCATCTTTGTACTTTCGCTTTAGTACACTCATTCCATCTTTATCGTATAGAAGCTCAAACGTACCGCGTCGTAAAGATGGTCTTGCTTGTCTAAGCTCACCGAGTTTCGTTATGTGCTGCATAAACTTCTCATCTGATTTGAAATCCATTAATCGTCTATTATCCGGAGTATCTCCCCCGTCTAATGCAATTTCAGTCCCGTAATAAAAATTCGGAATGCCTGGTGTTGTTAATAAATATGTAAGAGCTAGTTTCAAGCGAGATGGCGGATAATTCATATTCTCTTTTGCAATACGAGCAAATCTTTTCGTATCTTGATCATCTAAAAATGTAGCTGATTCTCCGTCTTTTTTACTCACATCATATAAAGGTTTCACCGATACATCCGCTTTGGAAAACGATTCTACTATTTTTTCATTGTATTCACTATCTTCTTTTGTCATAATACGAAAATCTTTCTTTATCGCTTGCATATCTTTTTGCACGTCATCCCAGAAAGAACGCGTTTTTTTTTCACTATGTATTACATAACTTGCATCTAAATCGACTTCTTTGATCCACCATTTCATCGCGTCGATGACTTGTTGTTCGTTCTCTCCAAGCGGAAATTGAAGTACAATTTTCATTCCTTTTGCGTGAGCAGCTTGTACAAGTTCTTTCACATCATTTTCTGTTCCGAAATGTTCATTTACCTTTTGAAAATTGTGCACGTCTAATCCATCGTACTTTCCACTTTCAAAAAGTGGAGAAAGCATAACAGCGGTAAATCCCATTTCTTTTATGTAATCCAGTCTTTTTATACTCCCTCTTATATCTCCACCTTGATATCCTTCTAGATTACCAACTTCTAACTGTTTGTCATTTTTCGGTTCTCCATTATTAAAGCGATCAATCATAATGGAATAGATAACTTCGTCTCGCCACTCTCTTTTTTCATCCGCAAACGTATGTATTGGTACAAACAAAACGACAGCTAAACAAAAACAAATGAATAGTTTCCTAGTCCGTATTTTCCTCACACGCATCCCCCATATTTTTTAATTGTAAGAATATTATACCAATTATCTAGACGAATCGCATACGTTGATTTCTTTCTCCGCAAAATACTTCATGTCATATTTCCTAACATGAATTATAAAGTTTTCTGAATTTTTAGTTGATTTTACGCTTCGTTTCGAATATGATATGAAACATAACAAGTTGATGTTATTTTTTCTAACATTATAGGAGGAGAGAGAATGAATACAGGAGATACGGTTTTTATGTTTGTAACGACAGTAATGGTCATGTTAATGACACCAGGATTGGCACTTTTTTACGGGGGCATGGTTCGCAGTAAAAACGTACTCAGTACGACAATGCATAGTTATAGCGCAATGGCTATCGTTTCGATTCAGTGGATTTTGATTGGCTATTCTTTATCATTCGGACCAGATTGGCACGGACTTATCGGTACACTCGATTGGTTCGGTTTAAACGGCGTTACCTACGCACCAAATCCAGACTACTCATCTACTATTCCTCACAACTTATTTATGATGTTCCAACTCATGTTCGCCATTTTAACTCCTGCTTTAATTTCAGGTGCATTCGCCGAAAGAATGCGATTTTCCGCTTTCCTTATTTTCATCCTTCTATGGACAACAATCGTTTACAATCCTGTCGCTCATTGGGTATGGGGCGTTGGCGGGTGGCTTAGAGAGCTTGGCGCGTTAGACTTCGCTGGTGGTAATGTCGTTCATATTACATCTGGCGTGGCTGGCCTTGTATTAGCTATTTTTCTCGGAAAACGAAAAAACATAAACGGTTCGTCTCCTCACCATTTACCATTTACGATGTTAGGCGCAGGCTTACTATGGTTCGGCTGGTTCGGTTTTAACGTCGGAAGTGCATTATCTTTAAATGATGTAGCTTTAACCGCATTTATTAATACAAATATAGCCGCAGCTGCCTCCGCATTAACCTGGATGCTTTCAGAATGGTTCTTCCAATCAAAACCGACTGCGATGGGAGCTGCTTGCGGAGTTGTTTCCGGTCTAGTCGCTATTACACCAGCTTGCGGGTTCGTTACACCTTTCTCGGCTCTTCTTATCGGAGCAATCGGCGGCGTATTATGCTTCGGAGCAGTCTTTTTCTTAAAAACAAAATTCGGATACGATGATACACTTGATGCATTCGGATGCCACGGCATCGGCGGAACTTGGGGCGGTATTGCGACAGGACTATTTGCAACTACTACGGTAAACAGTGATGGCGCTAACGGATTATTTTATGGAAACGCGGCTTTACTGTTTAAACAACTGATAGCAATCGGCGCAACATATGCATTCACGATCATCATGACGTATGCCATTATTAAAGCAATCAACTTCTTCCTCCCTGTTCGGGTAGATGAGCACGAAGAACATATGGGACTTGATATTTCGATGCACGGGGAGAAAGCTTATGAGTATACGGAGCGGGTGAACTAAAAAAGAGATGCAATCTATTGGTAGTAGATTGCATCTCTTTTTATTGCACTTGTTGGCGGTATACCCCACCTAGTATTGCAGTGAATATATCGGCGATTCTCCGGATATATCAACGATTTTTTTAATATATCAACGATTATTTCAATATATCGACGTTTCGACACAACATATCGATTTATCAACAAATTCCGACATAATGAACCCGAAAAATACCCTGCCCCGGCGTAACTTACGAATCGCCGTACTTTCTTTTATTCGTACTTAAAATAATAAGAAATGCCACAGCTATTACTGCTAAAAAGCGAACTGGATTAAACGGCGTTCCTACCGTTTCATTAAAACGATGATAAATAAACGGGATCATCTCAAGTACCATTAGCCCCATCGCAATTTGAAACGTCTCAGCCATCGCTTTGTTTTTTATAAACGCAGCACGCTCATCACCTTGTTTCTCAATCGCTATAAACATTTTTATAATAGCAAACACTACAAATAAAAAGACACTTAACGCAATAATAAAAATCAAAATATCCATCAAAATACACCTCTCATATGCAAAACATCTTTTACACACAAAAAAGACGACCGTTTAACAGTCGTCTTTTCCTACTTATTTCGGAGCATTCCCTACATATTGCGTAATATCAACATTTAAAGACTGCGCTAAACGCATTCCGTACTCTTGATCTGCACGGAAGAAGTTACAAACAGCTAATAATTTCGTGCGCTCATTTACGTCTTTTAAATCATTCGTTAAGTTTGCAATTAAGTTGTCTTGCTCTTCTTTAGAGAATGAACGGTAACGCTCACCTGCTTGTTTGAAATCATTTGGTTTGTCAATTTTTTCACGAGATACATAGCCTTCTACTTTCATAGTTGAATCGCGGTAAGTCGGGTCTTCAACTGGATTTTCAGTATGACGGCTCGGTTCGTAGTTAATTGTAGATGGATTTTGATTTATTTGCATCGCACCATCACGTTGTTGGTTATGAACAGCTGCGTACGGGCAGTTTACAGGAATTTGTAAGTAGTTCGCACCAAGACGGTAACGCTGTGTATCTGGATAAGAGAATAAACGACCTTGTAATAATTTATCTTCAGATGGTTCAATACCATTTACAGTTGCACTTGGAGAGAACGCCACTTGCTCTACTTCTGCGAAGAAGTTTTTCGGATTACGATTTAACGTCATCGTCCCTACTTCAATTAATGGGAAGCGATCTTCCGGCCATACTTTCGTTGGGTCTAATGGATCGAAATCTAAAGAATCCGTTTCTTCTAGTTGCATCACTTGTACGTGTAAATCCCACTTCGGATAATTTCCTTTTTCGATTGCATCGAACAAGTCACGAGTTGCATGGTTGAAGTCTTTTCCTTGTACTTCTTGCACCTCTTTTGCACTTAAGTTACGTACACTTTGCTGTGGTTTCCAGTGATATTTAATGTAGACAATTTTACCTTCTGCATTAATCCATTTAAATGAATGAACACCGAAACCTTCCATTTCACGATAACTAGCTGGTGTACCGTAATCAGAAAATACCCATGTCATCATATGTGTAGATTCTGGACTTAACGTCATGAAATCCCAGTAACGGTCTGGCGTTTGAACGTTTGTATCAGGTGCTGGTTTTAAAGAATGCACCATATCAGGGAATTTAATTGCATCACGAATGAAGAAGACCGGTAAATGGTTACCTACAATATCGTAATTTCCTTCTTCTGTATAAAATTTAACAGCGAACCCGCGTGGGTCACGAGCTGTTTCTGGAGAACCTTGACCATGAATAACCGTCGAGAAACGAACAAATACAGGCGTTTCAGTTCCTTCATTTTGTAAAAACGCTGCCTTTGTATATTGCTTCATGCTGTTTTTCGTTACGAATACACCGTGAGCACCTGCACCACGTGCATGTACAACGCGTTCTGGAATACGTTCACGATCAAAGTGAGCCAGTTTTTCTACTAAATGATAGTCTTCTAATAATACCGGTCCACGGCGACCAGCTGTACGAGAATTTTGGTTATCTCCAACCGGAGCACCTTGGTTTGTTGTTAAGCGATTATTTGGATTCATCTGGGGGATCCTCCTCTTTCTTTCATAGTAATTATTATTTATTTAAAATTATTATAAATTAATTATTATTCAAAATTAAGTTCTTGTCAACTATTTCCTTCATTTTTTTGGAAACAATTTCAGCTAAGCAATTGATAAATACAGATTGTGAATTTGGCATATTTGGTCTAAAGTATCGAGCATTTAATTCATCAGTTACAACTTTACACTCATAATCGTTGTCATATAAAACTTCTAAATGCTCTGCGACAAACCCAACTGGGCAATATACGAAAGATTCATATCCATGCACTTCAAATAAATCTCTCGTTAAATCTTGCACATCCGGTCCAATCCATGGATCCGGTGTATTTCCGGCACTTTGCCAACCCGTTGTATAGTTTTGAATATTTGCAGCTGCTGCGATTAAATCTGCTGTATGCTGCAATTGCTCCACATAAGGGTCCCCTGCTGCAATAATTTTCTCTGGTAAACTATGCGCTGAAAAAATTACGACAGCTTTCTCTTTATCTTCAATCTTTGTAAATGTTTCTTTTATTTGCTCTGCCCAATAGGAAATAAATTTCGGTTCATCGTACCATTGTTCAATCGGAGCAATAACAGGACCACCGATTTCTTTTGAAAGACGAATCGCACGATCATTATACGCTTTAATGCTAAACGTAGAATAATGCGGCGCTAATACGATACTAATCGCCTGCTCAATTCCATCACTCTTCATCTCTTCTACTGCATCTTCTATAAATGGCGCTATATGTTTTAATCCTAAATAACAAGTAAATTCATACTCTGTAAACATATTATTCATTGAATCTGTTAATTTATGCGCCTGCTCTTTCGTAATTTTTGCAAGTGGTGAAATTCCGCCAATCGCTTTATAGCGCCCGATTAAGTCTTGGAGTGCTTCTTCTGAAGGTTTACGCCCATGGCGAATATGTGTATAGTACGCCTCTACATCATCTAATGATTCTGGTGTTCCATACGCCATTACGAGTAAACCTATTTTTTTCTTTGTCATCTATATAACACCTCAATTTTGTAAATGAGAATCTTTTTCAAGAACATTTGTTTCCAATTATAACAATGAATAATAAGTACGTAAAGATAATTATTATAAATAAGTATTATTTCTAATATGATTTTGAATTTTATTTGACAATTTATTTAATAAAAAGCGACTTACATAAAAGTAAGTCGCTTTTCTTCTATTCTTTAATATTTACCCCATACTCTTTAAACCAAACGTGAATTTGCGCTAAATGAGCTAAAAGCTGAGGCCCAGTCATTAATTGACCGAACCAAGGCGATTGAAATGCACTGCCGCCTGACTCAATCAAGCCGCTCAATTGCTCTTTATCAAATAACTCGTGCAAAATTGAGCCTTTATCCGTTAATAAATCTTGTAGCCATACTGTGACTGCTTTCGTATAGTGCGGATTATGCGTTTTCGGATATGGGCTCTTCTTTCTATATAAGATGTCATTTGGAAGTAACCCTTCTAACGCTTTACGCAATAGACCTTTTTCGCGGTTTTTATACATTTTCATTTCCCAAGGAATATTCCACGCATATTCGACAAGTCGGTGGTCCGCAAACGGAACACGTACTTCTAAGCTCGCCCCCATACTCATACGGTCTTTTCTGTCTAATAATGTTGTCATAAACCATACCATGTTCAAGTAAAATAATTGTCGTCTCTTCGCTTCAATTGGGCTTTCTCCCTCTAAAACAGGAACTTCTTGAATGGATTCTTCATAGCGTTGCTGTACATATTGTTGTAAGTTTAATTTATTTCTCCATTCTTTCTTTAGCAGTTGTTCACGCGCTTCTGTAGAACGCATCCACGGAAATGCACTCGATTGTAAATCATCTTCTCTATAAAACCACGGATAACCACCAAATATTTCGTCTGCACATTCCCCAGATAAACCAACGACAAAATCTTGTTTAATTTCACGGCAAAACCATAGTAATGACGAATCGATATCTGCCATACCAGGCAAATCACGAACGAGTACAGCTTCTGTTAAATACTGCGCTAATTGTTCATTTGAAATGACGCAGCGATGGTGAATCGTTTCAAACGTATCCGTCATTAAATGAATAAATGGCGCATCTGAATTTGGCTGGAATGCATTCGCTTTAAAGTATTTATCATTATCTTCATAATCAACAGAATATGTGTGTAATTGCCCTTTTCCTGACCTTGCGTATTCTTGCGCAGCAATCGCTGTTATAGCACTCGAATCTACACCGCCTGATAGAAAAGTACATAGTGGTACATCAGAAACTAGCTGCCTTGTAATCGCATCTTGTAATAAAAAGCGTGTTTTCTCTACTGTTTCTTCAAAGGAGTCTTCATGTTTTTTGCTTTCCACATTCCAATATCTCCATATACATAAACCGTTCTTTGAAAATGTCATCGCATGACCTGGACGTAATTCTTTTATACCAGCATAAATACCATGACCAGGTGTTCTCGATGGTCCAAGACCGAATATTTCGGATAACCCTTCTAACGTTACTTCCGCCTTCACATCTGGATGAGCCAGTATCGCTTTCAACTCTGAACCAAATAGTAATCGTCCACTATCGTATTTATAAAATAGCGGTTTTACACCTAATCGATCTCGCGCAATAAATACTTGTTCTTTCTGTTCATCCCATACGGCAAACGCATATATACCGTTTAAATGATCGACACATTCTTCTTTCCATTCCATATACGACGCTAATAGCACCTCCGTATCAGAATGCCCTTTGAACGTATATCCTCTTCTTAATAATTCCTTTCGAATATCCTCTGTGTTATACAGTTCACCGTTATAACAAATTGCATAATTCGTTTCATCTTTTAAACAAGTCATCGGTTGTTTCCCGCCCTCAGGGTCCACAACGATTAACCGTTTATGCCCAAATGCGACATTGCCTTTAATCCAAACTTTATTATCATCTGGGCCACGCTTTGCTAACGTCTCAGCCATTTTCGTAACGACGTCCCGTTCTCCTTCTAATGAGCGTTTATAATCCACCCATCCTGTAATCCCGCACATATAAATCATCCTTCCATCCTATTTCTTTTCCTAAACGAGCAGTAATCCCCACCCTACAAGGTGCGGATCAAAAAAACGAAAAACTTGACGATAACCTACTATCCACATATGAAATAGCATTTTCACTCAGTAAAACGTGTTTTATTGTATGCCCACCTATGTCTAGATGTGTCTAGTTATAAAGAATGCACGAACTGTCTATAACAGAAATAACTACTTTTCATAAAGGAGAAATCGTGTATGATACAACGTAACCATATTTTATATAACCAGCCTCGCGCTCATACAGTCGGTAATGTAGAATATATAAACAATGAATGGGTATTCTTTGATGATGAAAATGATGAAGCATTTTTATTAGAAGATATTGCCGAAGATGGTTTTGAGATTTTATATAACAACAACTGGCTACCAGCTCGTTTCTATGAACAAGATGTATTACAAATCGCCAACGAACAGCACCACCTGCAAAACGGGGAAATGATACGAATTCGAAAGAAATTACTTCTTAGCTATACAGAATGGCTTGAGGAATTACCTGACTCTGTCTTTACGTTATTAACCGAATCATTGCAATCCCTTCACTACTCTTTATATGATTGCATGTATTGTCATAATTATTTATCTTTCTTACCGAAAGAAGAAGCATGCGAAGGAGTAAATATTCTTTTGTTCGATAACGAAGAAATGATTTGTACATTGCAGCATCATTTCGTTCGTCACGCTGCGTCAAATAAAAACATGTTTCGTTTTACGAAAGCAAACGGAGAAGAGTTGCATATCGATGCGACATAAAATAAAAAAACCACCTTATCTCCCAAATATTTGAGATTATAAGGTGGTTTTATTTTTATTTAAATACGTACCAGCCAAGTGGTAATTTTAGTCCTAAGTATATTACCGCTACTAACGCAACAATAAATAAGCCCCAAACCGCCCCTGTTGGTTTGTTTTTGCTCATTTTTACAAGAACCATTTCCATTCCACCGATAACTAAAATACCAGCTAACATTTTCATGCCGTACCACATGTGCATGCTACCTGTTGCTGTCTTCACAATACTCATGTACAACATGAATCCTGTCACAATAATGAAGATATACACTAGACGAAGCCCCATATGTACACCTTTACCTTTTCTCCCTGCTGAATAAAGTGAATACGCAACGAAGAATAAAATTAAACCTAACGCCCATGCTGTAATATGCATATGTACCATCGTATCCCTTACCTCCTCTTTTCACACTTTTTCACTCTATATGATAACATGTTCATTTATTTTCAGGAAATGTTTCGCTTTTTTACATTTAAATGCTATAATATTTAGAGTATTTACAAACTTCTTGTAATAACAAAAGGGGGAACAATCATGATTCAAACTAAGGATATTATCGAACTTACAGACACATACGGGGCAAATAACTATCACCCACTTCCAATCGTTATTTCTAAAGCAGAAGGCGTTTGGGTAGAAGATCCTGAAGGAAACCGCTATATGGACTTATTAAGTGCATATTCTGCAGTAAACCAAGGTCATCGTCACCCAAAAATTATTAACGCTTTAATTGACCAAGCTAATCGTGTTACGTTAACTTCTCGTGCTTTCCATAGCGATCAATTGGGTCCTTGGTACGAAAAAGTTGCGAAACTAACTAATAAAGAAATGGTACTTCCAATGAATACAGGTGCAGAAGCTGTTGAAACTGCAATTAAAACGGCTCGCCGCTGGGCTTATGATGTGAAGAAAGTAGAAGCAAATCGTGCTGAAATTATCGTTTGTGAAGATAACTTCCACGGCCGTACAATGGGTGCTGTTTCTATGTCTTCAAACGAAGAGTACAAGCGTGGATTCGGTCCAATGCTTCCTGGCATTATCGTAATTCCTTACGGTGATTTAGAAGCGTTAAAAGCTGCTATTACACCAAATACAGCTGCATTCATTTTAGAGCCTATCCAAGGTGAAGCAGGAATTAACATCCCACCAGCTGGTTACTTAAAAGAAGCTCTTGAAGTATGTAAAAAAGAAAACGTTTTATTTGTAGCAGATGAAATCCAAACAGGTTTAGGCCGTACTGGTAAAGTATTTGCTTGTGATTGGGACAATGTAACTCCTGACATGTACATACTTGGTAAAGCACTTGGCGGCGGCGTATTCCCAATCTCTTGCGTAGCAGCAAACCGCGACATTTTAGGCGTATTCGAGCCAGGTTCTCACGGTTCTACATTCGGTGGTAACCCACTTGCATGTGCTGTTTCTATCGCAGCTCTTGAAGTGTTAGAAGAAGAAAAATTAACAGAGCGTTCTCTTCAATTAGGTGAAAAATTAGTTGGGCAATTAAAAGAAATTGATAACCCAATGATCACTGAAGTTCGTGGTAAAGGTTTATTCATCGGTATCGAATTAAACGAGCCAGCTCGTCCTTACTGTGAACAACTAAAAGCAGCTGGTCTATTATGTAAAGAAACACACGAAAATGTGATTCGTATCGCACCACCTCTAGTAATCTCTGAAGAAGATTTAGAGTGGGCATTCCAAAAAATTAAAGCGGTATTATCGTAATAATAGAGAGGTTGTCCTACATGTTGGGACAACCTCTTTCTTTTTATATTGATTTATACTAAAATAAAGTTGTAATTTTCTGCCTTTTAAAATTGTAAAGGAGATTCGATATGTTATTAAGGTACGGCAAACACATTAACTATTTGGCTACATCTTTTATTTTAGTTACATTCTTTGGCTTCCTACTTTCCACAACATTGCTTATTAACTACTCAACTTCTACTACCTTCACACTACTGAAAGCATCATTTTGGACTGCTGTTATTCTTACCATCATTGGTTTTGGACGAGAAAAAAGTGCACTTACCGTTATACTATTTGGCATTTGTACACTTGCATTCATTGGTCTTTACATTTTTTCTATTATCGATTACCTCTATAACCCAAGACCATAAAAAAGAGCTATCTTCGATAAGATAGCTCTTTTTTCATTTCACTACATTTCGCAAAGTACCAATGCCTTCTACTGTAATGACAACTTCATCACCAGCATGCAAAAACTTCGGTGGTGTGAAACCTTTTCCGACTCCAGCCGGCGTTCCTGTTGCGATAATATCTCCTGGTTCTAACGTCATGCCTTTACTTATCGTTGAAATAATTTCTTCTATTGAAAAAATCATTTTATTTGTATTTGAAGTTTGCCTTACTTCCCCGTTTACTACCGTTTCAATGTGTAACGCATTTGGCTCGCTCACCATTGATTTATGAATTAAATACGGTCCCATCGGACAAAATGTATCGAAACTTTTTCCAAGGAAAAATTGTTTATGCTTCCTTTGAATGTCGCGAGCAGTTATATCATTTATAATGGTGTAACCAAACACATGCTCAAGCGCTTTTTCTTTTTTTATTTGTTTTCCTCGCTTACCGATGATGATAGCTAGTTCTCCTTCATAGTCTAGTTCATTCGTTGCATGGGGATGACTATTAATTTTTTCATTCATTCCAATAACTGTCGTTGGCGCTTTCGTAAAGATCATTATATTTTCCGGAATGGATTCTACTCCGCCCATTTCTATCGCATGCTCACGATAGTTTTTTCCAACGCATAGAATATTCTTCCTTGGCCTTGGAATTGGTGCTAATATTTTCACCTCAGTTAACGGATAATACGCGGTTTCCCCATGCTCTTTTGCCCAATTTACAATTTCACATACTTTCTCAAAGCATGTGGTCCCTCTTTCAATATACTCTAGCATTGTAATAGGGATTGTAACCTTTTCCCCCTTTTGCCTCTGCGCTTCCCTTAAGTGCAATACCTTTTTTTCTTCTTCATCCACAATACCTACAAATACCTTTTCATCTTTTTTTGCCGTTACCAAACGCAATATTTCCACTCTCCATCCTAAAACTCATACCGATACGATAAATTTAACTAAATCTATACAATTCAATCAAATTTACACAAGTTAGTGCTTCATCGTGTTCTCGCAGCCCCAAAGGGACGAGGGGTATTACACTCCACACGAGGCAGTATCGTTACCTCCTATTATCAAGCATTTAATTTTACCCATCTTGATAAATTTATCGCAGCATTTACATCCCTATCGTGATCGCTATTGCACGAAGCACAACGCCATTCACGAATCTTTAAACTCCACTGTCCTTCTGGTTGAACTGAATGGTCATATTTAACTCCGCAACATGAGCAAATCTTGCTTGAAGCGAACCATTTATCAGCCTTTACATATTCAATGCCGTACTTCTCGCACTTGTATGATAAACATTGAAAGAAGAAGTTTAATTTTTGAAATGAAAATGCTTTCGATAGTTTTTTGTTTTTTAACAGGTTTGAGAT
>NZ_VLTE01000172.1:0-2426 GCF_007558965.1 Bacillus sp. HY001
AGCTCTCTAGCGCCGATGGTAGTTGGGACCTTGTCCCTGTGAGAGTAGGACGTCGCCAAGCAACTGTAAGACGAGTCAGTATGACTCGTCTTTTTTGTGTTTTAAACTTCTTATCAGCCTCAAGTAAGTAATCCTTATTTTTTTGATCCCCTCATATTCATTTTCTTTCATTATTTTTGATGTGTAGTTTAAGATTTTCTATTTTGTTTTTTGGAGAAGTGATCTGTCGGTATGTTAAAATAGTGCAGTTGTTTTTTGAGTACTTGAATATAAGAAGATTTCATTTTGAAAAAGGAGATAATATGAAAAAGATAGGTGTAATTACTATAGTAGTTTTAGTCCTTCTAGCAATTACTTATATGTTAGTTGGGAATTATTTTTATAATTATGCGTTGAATGCGAAACAAGAGAAAGAATTTTTAGAGGATAATCCTCATTTAGTAGAAACAGTGAATGCATCAGGAGGTGTGTTCGCTACAAACGAAGAAAAGGATGCGAGCTTTGTATCAAATCATAAACCTAATACACGAAACATAAATTCTTTCGATAAGTTGAAATTAACAGGTTATGAATATATGAATGAACAATCCAGCCATAAATGGGCAATTGTAGTTCATGGATATGATAGCAGGGCATCGAAAATGACGAAATATATCCGGAATTTTTATGAACAAGGTTATAACGTCATAGCGCCAGATCTTCGTGGGCACGGAAATAGTGAGGGCGATTATATAGGGATGGGCTGGCACGATCGTAAAGATATTTTGATTTGGATTCAACGAATTGTAAAGAAAGACCCTAATGCTGAAATAGCACTTTTTGGTGTTTCAATGGGCGGGGCAACTGTAATGATGACCTCAGGTGAAGAGTTACCTTCTAACGTTAAAGTTATTATTGAAGATTGTGGATACTCAACTGTTATTGATGAATTTACTTATCAACTAAAAGATCTATTCCACTTGCCGAAATTTCCTGTTATGAATGCGGCAAATACAGTTACAAAATTAAGAGCTGGATATGATTTAAAAGAAGCTTCAGCTATAAAGCAAGTAGAGAAAAGTAAAACACCTATGCTATTTATTCACGGGGATGCTGATACGTTCGTTCCTTATGAAATGTTAGATGAAGTATATAATGCTGCAAAAGTAGAAAAAGAGAAATTAATTGTTCCAGGTGCTGGACATGGAGAAGCTGAGAAGATAGATTCAAATAAATATTGGAATACTGTATGGAAATTCGTGGGGAGATATATTCCAGCATAGTTAGATTTGTATATACGATAATCAGAAGGAAATCTTTTTATACTTTTGATTATCGTTTTTTCTATTTATAGATTCATTTTAGTTTGTAGTATATAAAGCATGAAGCATAAATTTTTGAATTCCTTAGTGCCAGTGCTACAATAATTGAAAACTACATGTTAATGAGGTGTTTCTATGAAAATTGAAGTATGGTCAGATTTTGTATGCCCATTTTGCTACATTGGGAAACGTAGATTAGAGATGGCTTTAGAGCAATTTCCACATAAGAAAGATGTTGAAGTTGAGTTTAAAAGTTTTGAATTAGACCAAAATGCTCCAATCTATTCTGGAACAAGTATTAATGAAGTACTTGCATCAAAGTATGGGATTAGTATTGAAGAAGCTAAGCGTAATAATATACAACTAGGAAGTCATGCAGCTAGTATGGGTTTAAGTTTTAACTTTGATGAGATGAAGCCGACGAACACTTTTGATGCGCATCGTCTTGCGAAGTTTGCAAAGGATCAAGGGAAAGAAAAAGAGATTACGGAAAATCTACTGTTTGCATATTTCACAGAATCGAGAAATTTAAGTGATGTGGATACGCTTGTTACTATTGCTGAAGCTTCAGGTTTAGAAAAGCAAGAAGTTTTACGTGTTATTCATGATAAAAGCGCATATGCAAATGATGTTAGAATTGATGAAGCGATTGCTCAGCAATATCAAATTTCGGGAGTGCCTTATTTTATTATTAATCAAAAGTATGCTATTTCAGGTGCGCAGCCACTTGAAACTTTTGTTGGTGCACTTCAGCAAGTGTGGGAAGAAGAGAATCCTGCACCTAAGTTACAACAACTTTCTTCAGAGGGTGGAAGCGATATGTCTTGTACGGATGAAAGTTGTTCGATGCCTTCAAAAGAACAATAGTTTTTATGATGGAACAGCAACCCATAGCGTGCTTTATGGGTTGCTTATCTATTCTTATAGAAAAGGTATATAAATAGATAAATTAATAGCGTAAATAAGATTTATAAAAAAATGAAGTTTTTTATAAAAACATATTGACGATTGTAGGTTAGAAGTGTAGTATAGAACAAGTCGCCGATGCAATAACGCAGAACGCGGCAAACAAAATGAAAAACTTAGTTGACATTAACTAACGAAGATGTTAACATAAGGAAGTCG
>NZ_VLTE01000173.1:0-3850 GCF_007558965.1 Bacillus sp. HY001
ATAACTTTTCCTCCTTAAACAAAAAAAGGACACACCTACGCTATGGTTATGCGTAGGTGTGTCCTTTTGCAATATGATTTTTTAGTATTGGATTATTTCTATTATAGCACATTATCTATGTTTGTATGTTTCGTACATAGTATTTATATATATATATAAAATAAAAGAAATTAAGACTAAGATTGCTAGCAAATAATAAACTTATTAATATTATTGCTCCAATAGGGTAATTATTAAGTTCACCTTGTTCAAACTAAGTATCGTTCTTGTTTTTTTAATTGAATTAAAATATCCTTATTTTGTTCTAATCATATTATCACCGACCACAACATCGATGTTATCTCCAATATTTATATGTTCATACAAGCTTTTCTCAACTGACACTTTATATTCTTTCTCCTCTACATTTACTTTTAGATAATACCTTTTCTCACCATCAGAAACGCTTGTACTTGTCGTTGTCATCGGTACACTCATGTTAATACCCGGTACAAACATAGAAGACGTATCAAAGGTTGTATCCATTTCAAGATCTTCTTCCTTTTCCTCTTTCCCTAATACTACTCCTTGTTTATCTTCGCCACTTAAGTGTTCCTTTTGTTCCTGCAACATATGATCCACCAATTTATTACCTTGGTATTCACTGTACCAAACAAAACCAAATACCAAGCAGATCCCAAACAAAACTGCTCCTGCATTCACTTTCCAATTCATCTAAAAATCACACCTTTCTATCATCAGTGATTACTTTTCCACGAAATGCTGTAAACGTCCCCATGTTATCAACTCATATTTAAATTAAAGTAATAATTTTTATTCGAATCTAAAGCCAACCAAACATTTTAAGAATAAATGAAATTCCCATAGTAATAATAAAAACAACTGTCATAAATACAATCACTCTTTTAAAAGTTCCGTGACTCAATAAATATCATCTCATTTCTGTATAAAAATCATATTAATATTACTCTTAGGATCTATTATTAAAATTTTTTCTTTATTCAATGCCGATTCTAATATTTCTTTTGCTTTAGATAGAGTATACATTCCACTCATTCCTCTTAACTCTCCACTAGTTATGATAACTTTAAAATTTTTCATTTTGTTATTATCACAATTTCCACATGTGCCCTTAATATCGGAAATATTGTTTTCCTTACCGCAATCTTCACATTGAAAAAGTAATCCCACTATAAACATCTCCTATATTTAAAGCTTTTAATTATTTGCTACTACATTCGAATGGATTTTTAAAAATATTATTTAACCTCAATTACAATAACAATTAGCTTTAAAAATAACCTTTATTCAATAAACTCTCTAAACCGTCCGCAAACTCTTTATCTTCTTGCCATTTACTTGTTCTCTTTATATCGATTACTTCAGAGATAAAACGATGTAGTCCATAGTTTGTTTTACAAACCATTTGAGCCAATTGCTCCATATTTAATTCGATATTTACATTACAATATTGTTCCTTATCTAAATGTTTATAAAAATGTTTCCCAGTTGCCATTAACTCTTCATCCTCACTTTCCTCGCAATTTAACATCTATTTATAGTCCCTCTGGTTTTAGTAAAACCTTTACTTTATTTTTAAGAGCACCTTCCAATTCATAATAACTATAGTTTTCTTCAAGGAAGTGTTGAAAAGTGTCATATACACTTCTTCTCCATATAGTGTTATCAATCATCGGTTTAATTTTGTCATCTAGCTTCATTAATACATCCTTTAGGTTATCTCCATTAGCAACAGGGAGCCAAGAGCCTTCATTATAGAAATAAAACCCTAATTCCGTACTCAATTTTCCTTCACCATCTGTAATCTCTCTTACTTCATATGTGTGATTCGGATGAGGTGCAACCACTGCCCATATGCCTCTACTATATCTATCTTCCCAACATTGTAAATTCCAATTATGTTTTGATATTAATTCTTGTAGCGCATCCATTCTATTGCCTCCTATTGGATTAATTATGATTTATGCGAAAGTTAATTATGTAATTTTCCATTAAGAAAAGTTGCATAGGATTTATCTAACAAATTAAGCAGTTTCGTTAAATCCTTTTCATTTCGGTAACCAAACATTACTCCCTTGGTAAAATCACAATCTATAACACCGAGGAAAGGTAAAAAAATAATTAATTCGTTAAAATCAACCTTTGTTTCTTCATAATATATATAGTTATCTACCTCGCTCTTACGAGCATACTCTTTATAAAAAGAATAAAAATCCCGGTGAAATTTTGCTTTTAGTGGTGTAATAGGTATTTGTATACTACTCTCACCTATTGTTAAGCATCTTTGATAGAGTTGTAAGACACTTTTTTTAGTTACAGTAATATTTTTCTTCAAAGTAATTAAAACTATATTTCTATCGATTTCTTCAACATTCCAATATATCAAACTACGATTCATCAATTGGTTACACCTCACTTATTCCTTTTCAGGGTGATTGGAATATTATCGGATTTTTAATAGGACATAACTACTATATTATTACCGTTAATTTGAATATGTTTTAAATTAGCTCCTTTTGGTGCAAGCTCCGGTTTAAAGTTACTTTCTTCAAAAAAATGGACCTTTGTACCTTTCCCGGGTTTCCCGAGAACAAGAGAATTATTTTGACGTTTTTTGATTTTTTTCATTTTGATTCGCTCCTTTTCTACAAATTTCAAATTTAAAACCAATTAACAATTTCCCCTAAATTAATTTAAATCCATCATGCATCTTTATTTTTCCAAAGTAATTATATTCCGCTACTACTATCTCACCACAAATGAACTTCCATGTATCATTATTCAACTTTACAACAAATTGCTCACCTTCTTTTAAACCCTGTATAACTTCACCTTTATTATTATAAATATAGGAGTCTTTTGTTACTTCAACTTTAATTTCTTTTTTCATCTTATTCATATTCCTTTTTACTATAAATAAGGTAAAATGATATATTGTAATTATTAAAACCAAAAACACGATCAGAAAGAGACAACCATTAAGCATAATATTAAATCTTTCCACCGTATCTCCCTCCTTATTTAATATTTCATTAAAAAAGGACACACCTATGGCAGTGGTCTGCGTAGGTGTGTCCTTTTGCAACGTAATATCAATATATTAACTTACGTTAATTATAACACTTTTTATATTCTTACTCAATTTAATTTATATAATCACAGATAATATTTACTCCATCAGACATCTCAAAATACACCCTTTATTTCTAAAATATATTTTTAATCATTCTTTTTCATCTCAAAATCTTTTTGGTTTCCTTTTAGCTTATAATACTTCATGTTAAGACGAATAGATACTATGGAGATTACTATGAACCCTATTACATATAACATGTCTCTCTTTCCCCATTTCTTATTGTTTAGCGAACTTATTATGTAAATATTTCACATGTTTCTTTTCAATATCCTTATCCATAATGTTCGCTCGCAATATTGTTTGGTAGATGTGCTGGACCTCATCATTTGTTAGTTGCGCTTCAGTATATAATTCAATACATTTTTGTAGTTCGTTATAATACAGGACATGTTTATCATTAGATTGAACATTTACTCTTTTTAGACTGCATTTTGGATGGAACGCTGCAATAGAGATGGTCGGCAGTTGTTGTTCCATTACCCATTCAATAGCTTTTATATGTTTATAATTTTGTCGAAATGGATTTTGAAAAGAAGATTTCTTTCTAAAAATACTCTGTGTCCACCTTGCAGATTTCTCATTTCCACAGATCCAACCTTCGTAGTTTTTCGTCTCTATAACAAATACACCGGTTTCCGCGATAACAATATGGTCAATTTGCGTTGTATCACCATACTCAGTATGAATCGTAAC
>NZ_VLTE01000174.1:0-9030 GCF_007558965.1 Bacillus sp. HY001
GAAGAACAACGAGTTGTAGAAGAAGCACCGATTGCAGAAGAACAACGAGTTGTAGAAGAAGCACCGATTGCAGAAGAGCAGCCAGTTGTAGAAGAAGCACCGATTGCAGAAGAGCAGCCAGTTGTAGAAGAAGCGCCGGTCGCAGAAGAACAACAAGTTGTAGAAGAAGCGCCGGTCACAGAAGAACAACAAGTTGTAGAAGAAGCACCGATTGCGGAAGAGCAACGAGTTGTAGAAGAAGCACCGATTGCAGAAGAACAGCCAGTTGTAGAAGAAGCACCGATTGTAGAAGAACAAGTTGTAGAAGAAGCGCCGATTGCAGAAGAACAACAAGCTGTAGAAGAAGCAGCGGTCGCAGAAGAGCAACCAGTTGTCCAAAAAGAAGAACCAAAACGTGAGAAGAAGCGTCATGTACCATTTAATGTTGTTATGTTGAAACAAGACAGAACGCGATTAATGGAAAGACATGCGGCTAGAGCAAATGCAATGCAATCTTCTATGAGTGAACGAGTAGAGAATAAGCCTGTACAACAAGTAGAAGAAAAACCAATGCAGCAAGTAATGGTAGAACCACAAGTGGAAGAAAAACCAATGCAGCAAGTAGTGGTAGAACCACAAGTGGAAGAAAAACCAGTGCAGCAAGTAATGGTAGAACCACAAGTGGAAGAAAAACGAATGCAGCAAGTAGTGGTAGAGCAAGTACAAAAGCCAATTTCAAGTACGGAAGTACAAGAGAAAGCATATGTTGTAAATCAAAGAGAGAACGATATGCGAAATGTATTGCAAACACCACCGACATATGCAATTCCGCCATTAACATTGCTATCGATTCCGCAGCAATCGGCGTTGGATAATACGGAATGGTTGGATGAGCAGAAGGAATTATTAGATACAACGTTTAATAATTTCCATGTTGGCGCACATGTTATTAACGTATCGCAAGGTCCAGCAGTAACTCGTTTTGAAGTACAGCCAGACCCAGGTGTGAAAGTAAATAAAATTACAAATTTAAGTGATGATATTAAGTTAAGCTTAGCAGCGAAAGATATTCGTATTGAAGCACCGATTCCAGGGAAGAGTGCAATTGGAATCGAAGTTCCAAATAAAGAAAGTAAGCCAGTATTTCTTCGTGAAATTTTAAGAAGTCCTGTGTTTACAAAGAGCGAATCACCGCTTACAGTTGCGCTAGGACTTGATATTTCAGGCGATCCAATTGTAACGGATATTCGAAAAATGCCACATGGACTTATTGCGGGTGCAACGGGTTCTGGTAAAAGTGTGTGTATTAACGCAATTTTAACGAGCATTTTATATAAAGCGAAACCGCATGAAGTGAAGTTAATGTTAATCGATCCGAAGATGGTTGAGCTTGCACCATACAATTCTGTTCCGCATCTTGTAGCACCTGTTATTACGGATGTAAAAGCAGCGACAGTTGCATTAAAGTGGGCAGTTGAAGAAATGGAGCGCCGTTATGAATTGTTTGCGCATGCAGGGGCTCGTGATTTAACTCGTTACAATACGATTGTAAGTGGGCGAGAAATTCCGGGAGAGACATTACCTTATATCGTTATTGTCATTGACGAGTTAGCTGACTTAATGATGGTAGCACCTGGTGATGTTGAGGAAGCGATTTGTCGTATTGCGCAAAAAGCACGTGCTTGTGGTATTCATTTATTAGTAGCGACACAGCGTCCGTCTGTAGATGTTATTACAGGTTTAATTAAGTCAAACATTCCAACGCGTATTGCGTTTACTGTATCATCTCAAGTTGATTCGCGTACGATTATCGATATTGGTGGCGCGGAGAAATTACTTGGCCGTGGTGACATGTTATTCTTAGGGAACGGTACATCTAAGCCTGTTCGTGTACAAGGTGTATATGTATCGGATGATGAGATTGAAAAGACAGTTGATCATGTGAAAAAGCAAATGAAACCGAATTACTTATTTAAGCAAGAGGATTTATTAGCGAAAACAGAACAGGCTGAGTCGGAAGACGAATTGTTCTTTGAAGCATGTCAATTTGTTGTAGAACAAGGGGGAGCGTCCACATCTTCTGTACAGCGAAAATTCCGCATCGGTTATAATCGCGCGGCACGTCTCATTGAAGAGATGGAATCGCAAGGAATTATTTCTGAAGCAAGAGGAACGAAGCCAAGAGATGTCCTCATTTCTGAGGATGAATTCGCTGCTATGCAGGAAACAAATGTATAGTAAACGGTTTTGCTGTATACTAAGAGAAAATGTTGGATAGTAAAGTAGGGAGTAAAGCGACATGAAAGAAATTGAATTAAAATTAAAAGGTGAAATAAATAGACTAACAAATAGAACATTTAAATTTGACGAACGTGTTGGAGAAGGTTGGTTCTCTGCCGTTTACTTTTTAAAGACTAGAGAAATCATTGAAGAATTTCGCCCGAAAAGTGTTGTAACGATGCAATTTTTCCAGAAGGAAAATGCAGTTCTTTGCGGAACAGATGAAGTAATTGCATTGCTACAAACATTCGCTAAAAATCCTGAGGAACTTGAAATTAACTCTTTAAAAGATGGCGATAATATTAGTCCGTTTGAAACAGTGTTAACAATTCATGGGCCTTATGAAAATTTCGGATTTTTAGAAGGTGTTATTGATGGGATTTTAGCTCGTCGTACATCAGTTGCGACAAACGTATATAACGTTGTCCAAGCTGCGCGTAGCGTAGATAAAGAAAAACCAGTTATTTTCATGGGAGACCGTGACGATCATTATACACAACAAGCTGGTGACGGTTATGCAGCATACATCGGAGGTATGAGCGCACAGGCGACGCATGCGATGAATGAATGGTGGGGCAGAAGTGGTATGGGGACAATGCCTCACGCATTAATTCAAATGTTTAATGGTGATGTTGTGGAAGCGGCAAAAGCATATCATAAGAAATTCCCAGAAGATGAATTAGTTGTATTAATTGATTACAACAATGATGTCATTACAGATGCACTTCGCGTAGCGCGTGAATTTGGATCAACATTAAAAGGTGTACGTGTAGATACGTCGCGTACGATGATTGATCAATACTTCATTCGCCACCCAGAAGTACTTGGAACATTTGATCCACGTGGTGTAAACCCATCGCTTGTATTCGCACTTCGTAAAGCACTTGATGAAGAAGGATTCCAGCATGTAGACATCGTTGTAACTGGTGGATTTGATGAGAAGCGTATTCGTGAATTTGAAGCTCAAAATGTACCTGTTGATATATACGGAGTAGGAAGTAGCTTATTAAAAATGAATATTGGCTTTACTGGTGATAACGTAGAATTAAATGGAAAACCAGAAGCGAAAGCTGGTCGTAAATATCGTCCAAACCCACGTTTAGAGCGTGTTCAATTAGAAAAAAGAGAAGATATGTAAAAGAGAGAAAAACTGATAGGTGATTGACCCTATCAGTTTTTCTGTTATCATAGTATAGCGGCTTCTTTTTTGCTATAATGGATTTGTTATGGACATAAAAAAGAAGTACGTACGAGTTTATCCTGATAAGTGAAGGGAAGAATAACTTCACTACATCAAAAATGTATGATGATTACCAAAATAAGAAAAGATTCATATACTGTCTTATAGATAGGCCGTTGTATTAGTTCGAAATGTTGGAGGTTCTTTAAGATGACAGTTTACCATTTTGTAGGAATTAAAGGAACAGGAATGAGTTCATTAGCTCAAATTCTTCATGACATGAAGCATACTGTTCAAGGGTCTGATTATGAAAAGCGTTTCTTTACACAAACAGCGTTGGAAAAGCGTAATATCTCGATCCTTCCTTTTGATAAAAATAATGTAAAAGAAGGACAAGTGATTATTGCAGGAAATGCATTTCCTGATACGCATGAAGAAATCGTAGCAGCAAAAGAATTAAACATCCCAGTACATCGTTACCATCACTTCTTAGGTGACCTTATGAACCAATACACAAGTGTTGCTGTAACTGGTGCACATGGAAAAACATCAACAACTGGTTTGTTAGCCCATGTAATGCAAGGTGCACACCCTACATCTTACCTTATTGGAGATGGAACAGGGCATGGGGTAGAAAATAGTAAGTATTTTGTATTTGAAGCTTGTGAGTATCGTCGTCATTTCTTGTCTTACAATCCAGACTATGCGATTATGACAAACATTGATTTTGATCATCCAGATTATTTCTCAGATATCAATGATGTATTCAATGCATTCCAAGAGATGGCATTGCAAGTGAAAAAGGGCATTATTGCATGTGGAGATGATGAAGAACTTCAAAAAATTCAAGCGAAAGTACCTGTTATTTTCTATGGATTTGGAGAAGATAATGATTTCCAAGCACGTAACATTCAAAAGAGAACAGATGGTACTATTTTCGATGTATTCGTTCGTAATACGTACTATGACACGTTCAAAATTACAGGATACGGCAATCACAGCGTATTAAATGCATTAGCAGTAATCGCGCTTTGCCATTATGAAAACGTTGATGTAGAAGCAGTTAAGCATCAGCTAACAACTTTTGAAGGCGTAAAACGTCGCTTTAATGAAAAGCCAATGGGAGAGCAAGTTATTATTGATGACTACGCACACCATCCGACAGAAATTAATGCAACGATTGAAGCAGCTCGTCAAAAACATCCAGAGCGTGAAGTTATCGCTGTATTCCAGCCGCACACATTCTCACGTACAGAAAAGTTCTTAGATGAGTTCGCTGAAAGTCTAAGCAAAGCTGACCAAGTATACTTATGTGATATTTTCGGATCAGCACGCGAAAACAAAGGTGAATTAACAATCGAAGATCTGCAAAAGCGTATTGACGGTGCAGAACTAATTACAGATACAACAACGGATGTATTAAAGAAACATAAAAACGGCGTTCTAATTTTCATGGGCGCAGGCGACATCCAAAAATTCGAAGCAGCTTACGTAAAAGAAGTTCAAGTTGCAGAGAAGTAATAGAAAAGACGCATAGCTGAGGCTGTGCGTCTTTTTGTTGTGTTCAATATATTTTAAAAAGCGTTGATATGTTGGTATTGTTCATTCTTTTTGTATAGTTGTTTTAATGAGAAGATATATAGTGAACTAAAAAGTACGTATCCGATTAAATAATAGAATGAAAACATATCGAATTGTTTTGTTATCATAATTCGAATCGCAAAAAAGCTGAATGGGAGAGCAATTAGCAGTCTTGAACTGATGAAAATAATTGTTTTAAAGTATTTTAATAAATCTATATTCCAATGGTTTTCTCTAAAGATAAACCAAATATTGCTTGCAATAAAGGCTAGTAAAAATGGTAAATTAGCAGAAAAATTTATAAAACCGAGTACAATAGGCACTGATAAAGCGCCGAGTGGACCGATAGAGAGGCCGGAATAATATTTAATAAATGTATTTGTAGATTGCTGTGCATCTTGAATAACATCTGTATATTCTCCTGCAATTTCCTTTGCTAATTCTTTTGGAGGAAGAAATTCTTCAATCACTTGTGAAGGGATGATTTCTAATGGTATCCCTTCGCTTTCTTTACTTAATGCATTTTCATATAAATCCGATTTGATCTCTAGCACATGTTGTTCTCTTGCTGACGCAGGTAAGTTCATTAAACCTTTATGAAGATCGTGTAAGAAAGAAGTAATGAGTTCATTTGAAAAGAATTGTTCTTTGTTCATTTTTTATCCTCTCCTTTAGCTAGTAACATTAGAGCATGATACACTGCATCATAATCATGTAAGCGACTATTTAAAACTTCTCTCCCTTCGTCTGTAATGCGATAATATTTTCTTTTTGGGCCATCACCGGACTCTTCCCAATAGGAAATAGCCCAATAGTTTTTCGTGATTCGATTTAATATAGGGTAAATCGAACCGTTTGGGATATGAAACACAGGGATATCTTGTAATGCACTTGTAATTTCATATCCGTACATAGGTTGTTTACTTATTAAAGACAAAATAGCGAGATCAAAAACACCTTTACGTAATTGAATTATAAAATTATCATTTTTTTCCATACTTTAACTATATATGATTCATATCTAGATATCAATCATATATAGTTATTTTTTATTTTCGTATTGACCTAGAGCTAACTCTAGGTTGTAAGATGAAAATGTAAAAACAAGGGGGAGAGAACATGTATAAAATCGGTGAAGTAGCAGAGTTAACTGGGATGGGCATTCATACTTTGCGTTACTATGAGAAATTAGGATTATTACCACCACCAACGCGAAATAGCGGGATTCGCCAATATACAGAAGATGATGTACGCCTATTAAAATTTTTATATTCTTTAAAACAAACTGGAATGTCATTAGAAGAGATGGCTGAGTTTGCAAGTGATGGATGTATTATAGAGGAAATTAGGCAGAGAAAAGAGGAAGTACCAGCGAAAGTAAAAAAGAGAATTTCAATTTTAACAACTCACTTGGAGCGATTAAAAGAACAGCAGGAACAATTGCAAAAAGTTGTTCAGCTAACGGAGGAGAAGCTAGAAATTTATTACGGTTTTCTAGAAGGGGAAAATTCGGAGGCTGACAATGAAAAATAAAGTATACGCTCAGCTACTTGGATTTGCGATTTTCACTGGTGGGACATTTAATGCTTCGAAATATGCCGTGCAGTATTTCGAAGCGATTCATATAGCAGCATGGCGCTTTGGAATTGCTGCACTTGTGATGTTATGTTTGTTAAAAATACGAAAAGATTTTGAAGTAGCTGTATGGAGGGAGAATAGGGCTTATTACCTTTTGTTAGGTATTGTTGGTGTATTCGGTTTTAATTTCTTTTTCTTTTTAGGTATGAAACATACAGAAGCCATAAATGGTGCATTGATTATGGCGACGAACCCGCTCGTTACGACGCTGTTAGCACATTTTATTTTACGAGAAAAAATTATAAAACGCCAAGGTATTGGGATGTTTCTTGCATTACTTGGTGTTGTTTTTGTACTGACACAAGGTTCGTTTACAATACTACAAAACTTATCATTTTCAAAAGGAGATTTTTATATTTTATTAGGGAATATTTGCTGGGCGTTATACGGTGTACTAGGCAGAAAGTTTATTAAAACTAGTAGTCCAATACAAACGACGACATACACAATGACTATTGGTGCCATTGCCTTTATTATCATATCTTCTACTCAAAAAAATATAGTACCAGTTTTGGAAATTCCTTTGTTAGCTTGGGGAGCAATTCTTTTTATGGCAATTGGAATGAGCGTGCTTGGTTATTTATGGTGGAATAATGGAATCGCTCAAATTGGAGCAGCAAGAACATCCTTATTTTTTAATCTAGTACCTGTTGTTACAATGATTATTTCTTTTATTGAAGGAGTAAATATAACACCGGCACAATGTGTAGGCATGATATTAGTTGTTACGGGAGTAGTGTATTCTTCAGGTTTTATACAAATAAAATCGAAAGAAAGTGTGAATATTTAACAATTTACATCTGTAAGTGTTAGAATAATAAGAAAACTAAAAGGGGCTATAAAACATGTTCACACTTCGAGTAGACGATGAAATCGAATTACAGTTATTAGAGAAGCATCATAAAGAGGAACTATATCAATTAATAAACCAAAACCGTAGTCATTTACGAAGATGGCTTCCTTGGGTGGATGGGATGAAATCTGCTGGTGCGTATGATGAGATTTGTCCGATGTGGTTAAAGAAGTTTGCAGAGGGAGACGGTTTTGAAAGTGGCATACGTTATAAAGGAAAGCTCGTTGGGATGGTAGGCATTCATCCGGTAAGTTGGGGGAAGAAAGCGGCGAGTCTCGGATATTATCTTGCAGAAGATGCTGGCGGGAAAGGCATTATGACGCGTAGCGTGAAGGCTGTACTTCACTATGCATTTGAGAATTTAAAATTAAATAAAATGGAAATTAGATGCGGTGTTGAAAATGTGAAAAGCCGCGCTATTCCAGAGCGTTTAGGTTTTAAGTTAGATGGTATTTTAAGAGATGATGAATGGCTATACGATCATTTTCACGATATCGCTGTATATAGTTTACTAGTTTCAGAATGGAAGGAGATCCGATGAACGAGAAGATACGCATTATTCCGTATGAAAGTGCGTTTCAAGATGAAGTAGTAGATCTTATCGTTCATATTCAGCAAAAAGAGTACAATGTTCCCATTACGAAAGAAGAGCAGCCAGACCTACTTGAAATAGAAACGTTCTATCAAAGTAATTATGGAAACTTTTGGGTTGCAACTTATGATGGGAAAGTAGTTGGAACAGTAGCTTTATTAGATATTGGGAACGATCAAGTAGCACTAAGGAAAATGTTCGTAAAAAAAGAATTTCGCGGAAAAGAGTGGGGCGCATCACATAAGTTGCTCCAAACAGCAATTTCGTGGGCTGAGAATAAAAAGCTGAAAGATATTTACTTAGGAACGACAGTGAAATTTTTAGCAGCACATCGCTTTTATGAAAAGAATAATTTTCAAAGTGTGAGTATAGACGAGTTACCAAAAAGTTTTCCAGTGTTGCAGGTGGATAAGAAATTTTATCATTTCCCGACAGAAAACTCCCACCTCTAGGAATGGGTAGGACATGTTCCAATGAGTAGGTGGGAGCTGAATGACGGTTAGGTAAAAGCCTAAAGGTTTTTCTTGGTGAAGAATCAGTATAAGGTACCGGTATCGTAATCAGTTCGTTCCTATGGAAAGAAAATGTTATAGCTCAGAGGCATTTTTACATCTACGAAATGGTTTCATTGTAAAAGTTCTTTCATTTGTATTTTTTTTTGAAAGGGACAGAGGACTTTCGACAAAAAAAGAAGAAATGATACGTGATCAGTATTTTTTGGTTATATCATGATATCGTTCCCGTGTATATCATGAAAAAGATTGTAAACAAATAAAAAAAGGAAGTGAGGTGAAAAGCGGTGCTTATCCATAAAGCGTATCAGTTTCGGATTTATCCTAGTTTAGAACAAAAAATGGCTATTACGAAAACAATTGGTTGTTCACGATTTGTATTTAACTACTTTTTGGAAAAGTGGAATGATAGATA
>NZ_VLTE01000175.1:0-11811 GCF_007558965.1 Bacillus sp. HY001
ATATTGTAACAGGATTAGATGGTTATGAAGACATGAGCAATGGATTTATATTCATCTGCTTGCTTGTAAGTGGTTTTATTTTCATGCTATTGTTACCAGTCTTTGCAATTGTATTAATAGTGGGTGTGGTATTCCTGAATATTGTCATTTGTACAATTGTATTATTAGTATCACCAAGTACATATAAAAAAAATAAAGATGTGGAGAGTGAATGGAAATGAGTACAATTCTAGTTTTAGGTGGTTCAAATGGTAGAACATTAGAGAAGTTAGCGAAAAAAAGAGATTGTCAGGTGATTTTTCACGACGGAAAAAATCATGGTGGTGTAAAGAAAACATTTCGTAGTGTTATAAAAAAATGTGATGTTATTGTAGTGCAGAAAGGTGCATGTGGTCATGTGTCTATTGATGTAGCAAAAGAGTACGCAAAGAAGTATGATGTCCCGCTTTTATTTAATCAGGGTTTTGGAGGAACAGGCGCGTTAGAGATTGGGTTAAAGCATTTGCAAGTAGCATAAGTTTAAGTGGTATAGGGATTTATTTAGATTGTATAATCATATAATCCTTATATAAAATTATAAAGTTGATATTGGAGGAATCGAAATGCTATCAATACCAGAACAAAGTGTTAAATGCTTTTTGAATGCTGATTTAAATGGACAATTAGAATTAGATACGAAAGAATCACAAGTTGCTCTCTATATGTTTTCTGTCGAGGGGATTTACTATCCTGTTAATAAAGATAATATACTAGCCTACTTTTATGATGAGTTTTTTGACGAATACTTAGTAATAAAAAAGGGGTTTTATAGTGATTGTAATTGGAAACATCCTGATAAAAAATTTTGGGAAGTTCAACATGAATGGGATTTAATTAATCCTTTATAAGTTAAACAAGTATAGGACAAGATTTAATGTATTTATAACTATATATGGTTAGTGATAATGATGGCAGCAGAGAATCTTGAAAAGCAAAGGTGCTACTGTAATTGATTTTGAACTCACCATACGGATGAAAAATATAGGAGGCTCTTTAGTTATGAAAATGAGTAATAAAAAATTTATGAAAATCGCGGCAAACCTTGGAATTTCAACAGTTTTATTAACGGGATGTGTAGGAGATCTCGAAGAAGATAATTCACTAGCAATTGACCAAGACACAACTGATAAAGAGGAGACGCAAAAACAATGTACTTCTAATCAAATAAATGATAATGAGTGTTTTGAAGAGATGCCAACTACAGGACCAATTAAGCACGAAGACAAACAGGATAATCCAAGTGTAGAGCATGATAATGGTTGGAGTTCGGCTTTAGTTCCGTTTGCTGCAGGGGCAGCTGGCATGATGTTGATTAATTCATTAAATAAGAAAAATCCAGGACAAATTAATAATAATACCAACCATACATATAGACCACCAATGACACAAAGACCGTTACCAGAAGTTCCAAAAGAAAAAGAGAAGGAAAAAGGGAGAGGGACAAGTACAAGTACTACTACCACAAGTGGTGGAGGTGCAAATAAGCAAACAAATAATTCTGCTTCTACAAATAAAAATGAATCAAAAGATAAAGTTAATTTAAATAAAAGTGACTCGAATAAAAGTAACGTACCATCTCCGAAAACAAGTAATCCAACACAATCATCAAAACCATCTTCAACAAGTAAGGTTACCAGTGGATCTAGTGGCATCGGAAATGCAAAAGCACCAGCTGGATCTTAATTTATAGGAGGAGAAAAAATGTTAGACAATCAACAGCAACAAGAATATATGAAAAAATGGTTTGCTTTATCTGAGCAAGCTTGTACACGTGGTTTTACTTGGTCAAGCTTATTAGAGAATAATGAATGGTGTCAGTATATGTCTACTGGTATCAAAAGAATCAGAAAAGAGGAATATAATAATATTATAGAAGCAACTGAATTAGTAAAAATCATTTTTCAAAAGGTTTATAAATATTTACTAGAAAGTCACGAGGGTTTTTTACAATTAAAATTACCCACCGAATTATGGGAAGTGACTAGAACAAATTATGATGTTTTATTTTCATATTTCACTAGGTTTGATTTCATTGTTGCAAACGATGAAATCAAACTAATAGAAATTAATGCAGACACACCCACCGGCTATTTGGAGCCATCTGTAGCTAATCAAGTTTTATGTGATCATCATCAAGTTATAAATCCAAACTGCATAGAAGAGAAGCTAGAAACAACGTGGCATAAAATCATTTCTGATTATGAATTGAATCCTCATGATGTTATACATTTCACTAGTTATGATTGGCATGAAGAAGATTATCAAACGGTAAAATTTATTCAACAATATTGTCCGCAGCCAAGTGATTATGTGGGGATACAAAGTATTATCGTTGCAGACGATGGGTTATATACACCAGATGGCGTTAAAATAGAATATTTGTATCGATTATATCCACTAGAGTACTTATTAGAAGATAAGGACTATAGCGGAAAATCAATTGGCCTTATGTTTTTAGACCATATTGCACAGGGGAGAGTGAAAATTATTAATCCTCCTTCAGCATTCTTAATTCAAAATAAAGGTGTACTAGCTCTTATATGGCAACTTCACGAGCAAAATAAATGGTTTACAGAAAAAGAACATAAAATTATCGAAAAGTACTTTTTACCAACTTATTTCTCAAAGGACAAATTTGAAGAAAATGATATAGATTATGTGAAAAAAGCGACATTTGGAAGGGAAGGCGGTGGGGTTTCCATCATCAATGAAGGGAAAGAAGTAGCTGCAGATAAAACGCCTTACTACGAGCAACAACATAAAATTTATCAAAAGTATATTGAAATGCCGGACTGCACTATAGATACGTGGGATGGAGATTATACAGGTAAATTATTAATAGGGTCACATTTAATTGGTGGAGAACCAGCGGGATTATTTTTAAGAGTAGGTGAAAGGATTACCGGTAATTTATCAATGTTTATTGGAATTTCCACAGAATAAATTCAATTTAATACAATTTGAGTTTTGTGTAGAAAGGGAGGTGAAGAAAAGTGATCATATTCCTCTGTACGAGGATTTAAAAGAAGTTTAAAAAAGCATTATTTGAGAAGAAAAAATGGAGGGATGAATTATGAATAAATTTCAAACTATGAAAGACTTGAAAGAAGAATTTGGGAGCAATGTTTTATCTTCGTTTCTTATTTTAATTGGTGCAATTATCAGTATTATTTTTGGTAATGTAACTAAGGATTTGTTTGATACTAATGTCTCTGTGTGGCTATATATTATAGCATGTTATGTAGTTCCTTTTATTTTCATGGTATTAGAATTTTGGTTAGTTGCAAGAACGAAACGAATTGTTAAGGAAATGAACAATTTACAATAAAAAAACATTTAAAGATGGTAGGGAGAATGACAATGACTAAAGGTTTTACAGTAGAAGAAACGTTAATGGCTATTAGTAATTTAACGATTTTTCTATATATAGCAGTAGTTATATATTGTTTCTCTCGGTTATCGCACCTTAAACAATAATAAAATGGTTTCGTATTATTAGGAAGTGAAAGGATTTGATGTTATGGAAATGGAAAAGTTCAATGCAAAAGCATTCTTTATATTTATTGGCATAATCTTAATACTCAGTATCGGTGCTAGATTTGCTCAGGAATTTAGGGCGGAACAAGATAAGAATCATGAGATAAGGATGGAACAAACTAGGAGTAACGTGAAAGTTGCAGAGGAAATGGTTGCGAAAAAATTAAATACAGATAATAAATATTCTCGAATGACTGCTGTACCAGGAGATCTGCTGAATCGAAATTACTGGATAACTAAAGAGTTAGTATCAGAAATAAAAAAAGATGGGGAAGAATACCGAATCTACTTTGAAACAAAAAGAGTCAGCAATAGTGAAGGGGATTTTGTTATGTATAAACCTACAGGTATAAATAAAATTCTTAAAGAAGAGTAGATAATACTATTTCGATTTAAAATTCGAATAATATAAAATTTGCAGGTAAATGAAAGGTGAATATAGTAAAATGAATCATAGTAATTTACATAAATCAGGTTATGTTATACTCATCTACTTTGTAATGACTCAACTTGTTGGGATTATAGGAGTACAATTGCTAGCTAAGACAGGTTGGTATGATATTAAGGGAAATCAACAGCAAGCAATTCAGCAACTACTTGTTCATTGGGAACTAATAGGGTTTTCACTCATATTAATATTCATTTATCTTATATATAAGAAAGAAACGATGAATGATTCAAAGTTATCGATTAAATTATCAAGAGTATTATTCGGTTGGATTTTAATAGGAATAGTTGCAGTATTCTTTGCACAGACAATTGGTAGTATTTTGGATACGAGTATATTTCACTTAACTACACAATCAGTAAATACATCAAGTAATATTGAATCTGTAGCAATTTCTCCTCTTGCTCTTTTATCAATTGTAATTCTTGCTCCACTAGTTGAGGAGCTTGTATTTCGTTACGCGGCCATAAATATATTAAGCCGTAAATTCAATAAAATTGTGTGTATATTAGTTAGTGCATTGTTTTTCTCTATCATGCATTTTGATTTTCCTTTTGTATTTGGATATTTTCTAATTGGACTTGTACTTGCGGCAATATATGTACGTACTAATAGGTTACTAGTATCATTTGTCGTTCATGCTACTATGAACTTAATAATTGTTATACTTCAGATTTTTTAATAGAAAATTTGTAGGTAAGGAGAGAGTAACTTGGCTAAAAAAAAGGCAATATTTTTAGACCGTGATGGGGTCATTAATCTTCTGTTACATTAAAGTTAACCATAGGGAATGGTTAACTTTTTTGCATTATCTTAATAAAATAAGTGGATTAGAATAGTTTACTTTTAAGGTATTTGTAAACTATAAATGATATTTTAGAATATAGGTGGTTATTGAGAGGGGGTGTGGACGAATTATGAATGGGCTAAGGGTAAAGAAAGCCTCAAATGGAAAAAGTTTAAGGTATTTAATTGTGGAGGATGGAATACCTATTCCAGATGTTTGTTTATGGCTTGATTTAATGTCAATGAATAGTTACTTAACTGGAGAAAGATATGCTTATTCCATGTTGAGATACTTACGATACTTAAAAGAAATTGGGATTCACTATAAAGAAGTAACAAAAAAAGGAGTTATTGAGGAATATGTTAAGAATCTACTTGGAATGAGAGGAGTAGTAGTTTCAATCGAAAGTCCGATAACTTTTTCTGCATTGAAATTAAATATAGGTGTTTTAAAAAGTTTTTATTATTGGTTAGAAGATAATGAAAAAATTGAAAGGAATCCAATTGTGTATGGTAGGAAGAAAATTAATAATAGAGAAGTTGTAGAGACAAAATTTTTATATGGGCAAATTTGGGAAATGGATACCGAAAAAACAATTTTAAACAAAATTAAACATAAGGAAAATAGAAATCATCTTAAATGGTACACTCAACAAGAAGTCAAAGCAATAATAAATCAACTTCCAACATTAAGGGATCAATTGGTTTTTCGTATTAGTATAGAAACTGGAATGAGAATAGGCGAAATATTAGGATTAAAATTAGAACATTTCGATCCCTTTGATAATTGGTTGAAAGTTATTAAAGAAACAAATATTGAGAATCAAGCTAGAGCAAAAACTGTGGAAAGAGAAATTCCGATTCATGAGAATTTAGTTGATAATATACAAATTTATAAAGAAAATGACAGACGAGAGGCAGATGTTGAATACAGTAATTATTTGTTTTTAAATTATAAAGGAAGGTATAAAGGCAGACCATTGAAAACAAGGAACTTTTTAAACATATTAAAAGATGCGGCTGAAAAAGCAGGTCTTGATCGAAAAGAAATTAGAACACACAGTGGTAGAAGTACAAGAGCTCAGGAATTAGTTGAAATAATGAGAGATAAACCAGAAGTAGGAGTAACAGAGACATTAATTAAGGAAGAAATGGGATGGACAAGCATTAATACTCTAAAAGTCTATGAAAAAGGGTATTCAAAGAAACAACGAAAGAAAATTATGGAGAAGATTAGGGAAATAGGTGCTAAATTTGATGTTTAGAAAAGTTTAAAATTAAGGGACTGACTAAAATGGCAAATGTGAAGTTTTTGAAAAAATCCAAGCATCTTTTTTATGTATATTTAATTAATGATATCGAAGTTGAACTAAAATGGTCGTTCGAGAAGTATAGTTCCAAATGGAACAATTGTGGAATGGAAAATTTAAAGAAATTCGTTAATGAAATTGAAGGAATTATGAAAAGGTCAAAATTGGATGATTTCAGTGAATTGATTTTAAATTATCCTAGGGAAGATAGTAAGAATTTAGTTTTCATTATAGCAGCTGAAGTATTCCGAAAAGAATTTATAACAATGGTTAGTATTGCTTGTGAAAGAATATATGTAAAAGGTGGATGTTTGCGTATTGGAGAAGTTGTCGGAGAAATAATTAATCCAAATAAAATAGTCAAAGATACAATAATTAATCAATTCATAATGTTTAATAAAGAACTACGAGGAATTAAAATTTGTTATGAAATTTTACAGGAATATTATCAACAAAAGTTAACGGAGATTAGAACGGCGTTAATTCAAATAAATAGAGAAAGAGTTATTGAAATTTTGAATGCGTTTCCGAAGGGGGAGGTTTTCTCCAGTATATTTTTGAAGTTTAAAGAAGAATTTGAGAATTACTTGTTTGTTTGTGGTACAAAGTTAATAGAGCAAGAATTTAATATAACTAAGAAACAGTTAGGGGAATATTCATTAGGGCTAAAATTGATAAGCTCTCACCGATATGAAGATATACCAGAATTCCAGGTTTTTGTAAGTAGAATAGTAGATAATATTAAAAAAAAGTTTTATAAAAATATGGGTAGTTATAGTTATAAAATAACAGAAGATGAGTATATCTTAATGAAAAAGAAATTAGATTATCTGGAGATTGTTCGATTGAAATGGAATGGTTTTTCTGGAAAATTAAAAGATGAAATTAAGAAATACTTTTATTCTCAAATCACGTTTGAGCAGAATTTTCAGAGTATACAAAATAAATATACTTATGTAAAAATGTTCGGTAAAACAGTAGATAGCATGTCAATAGGAAAAGGCTTTTCGTTTTTAGATATAAACCAATATAAAGTTGAACAAATATTACTTTCACTTCAACAGCTGAAGAATGCAAAAGGGGGAAATTATAAAGTAAAAGTTATTCAATCATGTATTTCAGAATGTAGACTAATATTTGATTGGTTGAAGGAAAGATACGAAAAAGAGTATTTAGTAAATCCTTTTCGATTAATTACTATGCACAATTCTGAAAGTTTTATTACAAGTGCTAGTTATATTCCAGAAGAAGTGATTTTGAAATTAGAAGAAAAATTAGAAGAATTACCGGACTATGTACAATTAGTTTGGTTAATCATGATGAACACTGGGATGAGAATAGGAGAGGTTCTTACCCTTACTAAAGATTGTTTAATATACGATGAACACAGCAATGTTACGTGTTTGAAATTTGTTCCACAAAAGACATTGAAATTTCGTAGAAAAAAAGGTTTGGAAGATTATCATACCATCCCTATTATTAGTTTGAATTTGGTGGATAGTATAAAGGAACAAATTGAAAACACAAAAAATTTAAGAGAGCATAATGGAATTAAAAATATTTTTATTAAAGAGAGTGACATAGGTATCAGATTTTATGAGAGTGGAAACATTTCATATTTCATTAATAATTTAATAAAAAAATATGAAGTTAAAGATAGTAGAGGAGAATTATGGCATTATACTCATCATCAGTGTAGAAAAACCGTAGCTGTAAATCTATTCACAGAAGGAGCAAATTTGGATGAAGTAGGGGATATACTAGATCATTTGCATACTAGTACAACAGCTAAACATTATCATGATGTACAATTAAAAAAAATTGCTGAACTTGATATGGAATACTTTGAGTTAATGTTTAATAATCTCGATCAAGATATTAAAGAAGCATACTCTAATGCAGAATTTATAAGTCTTAAACGTGAAATAACGCTAGGTTCCAGAGAAACTCCTCAGGGACACGGTATTTGTGCTAAACATGTATCTTTTGGACCTTGTAAAAAAAGCAAATGTACAGGTTGTAAAATGCTAATAACAGGTCCACAAAAATTGCCGATGTGGAAAAAGTTAAAAGATGAGCAACAAAGATATTTAGAAGAAATAATGAGAAGATTCCAGGAGGAGGGGATGGAGGATTGGCATGAATATAGAGAATATCAGGCAGAACTTCATCTGCTAGAATACTATAAAAAAACTATTAAACAATTAGAAAAATTTATGTATGAAAGGTTAGAATTAAATGGAGCAAAATATAATAGTATCAAGTAAGAGCGCTATTTTTAATGAAAAGTTAAAAACAGAGTTGAAAAGTAAAATTAATCAATTAGGTGATTTTAAATTTGAAGACGATGTGTGGTATTTTAATAAAAAACACAAAGATGCTCAACATAAGAGAACTTACGTGGTAAGGTTTTTATCTATAGATGATGGATATAAAAAAGCATTAAAATATTATACTTTAATCAAAAATAATTCAGTTCTATCTATCCAAAGAAAAGTATATATGTTCGGAATATTCCTTGTTTTCTTGAAGGCAAATTATCAAGGCAAAACTCTAAAAGAAGTAGACAGAAGTATCATCAATAAATTCGAGTATGAACTTAGACTGAATCATGAGTATTCTACTAACAGAAAATCGTATATATATAGTGCGGTTCAGGACATATTTGAAGTTATGAGGGGATTTCCTGTTTTTCCAGATATAGTTCCAACAAAAGAGATTAATCCTTTTAAGCAGGTAGGAAATAAAAATAAACGCGTTATACCAAATGAGGTAATTAAAAAATTAGATTTTTTGATGAAAGATTTCAGTGTAAATGTTCCCTTAGAGTTTCGAACTCTGTACTGGCTTATGCGTTCTTTTCCAAATAGAATTACAGAAATTTTGAGCATGAAGAGGTCTTGTTTAAACACTTTCTTTAGTGAATATACCATTACAATCCCTTCTTTTAAACAAAATGGTGGTTATTTACAGGCCGAGCTTAAAATCATACCTGTGATTTATCAGGGGCATGGAAAGTTTGTAATAGATTTAATAAAAAAGCTTCAAAGACAAACTGAAAATTTATTGGAGAATTTCGAATTAGGAGATAGATATAAGAAAAACAGTGACTATTTATTCGTTGTAAAACATTGGAATTTTCGTGATGATAATAATAAAATTTCGTATGTTTATAATAAGCAACATAAAAATCTTAGAATATGGGATGTAGAAAAGATAAATAAATTAATTAAAGAATTAGTATTGATTTCTGGTATCAAAGATACTAAAGGGAATATTTACTGCCCTACTACACATCAATTCAGACATAACGCTATTACAGATAGATTGTATCAAGTTGGTTATACAGTTGAACAAATTATTAAGCTTACAAAACACAAAAATACAAATATGCTCGCTAATTATATTGAGCAAATTAAAGAAAAACATAAAGAGGTACATCTTAATATTGGTAATTTGAAAAATGCACGAGATAGTGCTGTGTCTTTTAGAGGGCGTATTATGAATTTAGATGAAAATACTATTAAATATCTATCAAAGGATATTAACAAATATTTGACATGGGAAGTTAATGGGAAAAAAGGTGTTGGAATATGCGGGGATATCATAGGATGTAATCCAAAAGGTACTTCCATTCATTTTGAATGTTATGCGTGTGATTGGTTTATACCTAAAGCCGACTATCTTGAAGATTACAAAAAAGAGCATCGATATTGGCTAGATGTTATCGAGAGGACGGCCAATGATGAAAGAAGAGCTGCACATTTAGAAAATGCAATTCGAAATGTAAGTTACCTGGAAAGGATTATTGAAGTATGTCAATCAGGAATAGTGGAGTATGAAGGGAGTATTAAGAACAAAATGAAAGATGAAAATGTGCATAGATGGGAGTAAAGATGAAGAGTCTGGGTCTAGCTAAATATCAAGATGAAAAGAAACAAGATTCTATTCAGAGGGTTCAATGGGCTATTCAAACACTGCGTGATCTTGAGGGGAACCACACAAAAATGAAAGCTGAAAAGCTTGCTGAAATGACTGGCTTGAGTAGGACTGCATTGTACAAGCCACATTTAAGAAAGCTTTGGGATGTTAAATGGGTAAAAATTCAAAAAGAAAAATCTGATTCTAGAGAAAATTTCGCTTTTAATAAACAGATTGAAGAATTACAACAAACTATTTGCCAATTAAAAAAGGATCTGTTATCTCAAGAGGTTAAAATTAGTAAGGTCAAGAAGCAATTAGACAATGAAAAAATGAGAAGTAAAGTCTTTAAAATTGAATATGAGGAGCAAAAGAAAGAAAATGAAAAATTGTTATATAAACATTTAGTCTTGTTAAGAGGTTTACATTCAAGGGGAATTGAAATTACGGATTTTGAAGAAGAAAATATTAGTGTAAATTAATACGCGATTTAAATAAGTGAGTGTATTATCATGTATAAAAGTAATATAGTATTGATGTAAAAAAGATATAGACATATTAAATTAATACTTTTATAAATAGATAGAATTATTGTCCCTTCCAATTGTATTAAGAACCTAACCAATAAGATGAAACATCAACTCTTTTTAAAGGAGAGTTGATGTTTTACTTTTTAGTATTTTCAAATATTTAAATTATATATATAATTTGTTAATCATTATTTGTATGAAACATTCCCACTTTTAGGGAGGTTTATTTTTTTGATTAGATCTCAAAATTAATTCTTGTGTATTGGTTATCCCTTTCTCGATTTAACTAAACATTGAATGAGGGATATTAGCTAACTCTGCTAAACCTTTACTAGTTAATCTAGATTCCTTTATCGGTAACTGAATATTTAGAAATGTATAAATACTTCGTGCGAGTAACCTCTTTTAGGTGAATGGAATTTAATTTAATTTAATTTAATTTACCTTTGTTTAATTAAGTGCTAATATGAACTTGATTATAATAAACTTTGATTAATTTATAAACATTTATTTAAGCGAAAGAATGGTAAATAATATGATGATATTTTTATATGCATCTTTTTGGTTTTTATTTAAGAGTTTATTATAAAATTCATCACTTAATTTAAGTTGATAATAGTTAACAGGGGGTTTAAAAATGAGTGAGATTTCAATACAAATAAAAGAGGATTTAAAAAAGAAGTATCCTTTAATTCAAAAGTTAATTGCGACAGAGGAAATGTTTTGGAGTAATCCAAATAAGACAGATTTTAAATCTGCTATTCAAAATAGTGCTTTAACTAAAGAAGATGTTATTGATGCAGAAGATAGGTTAAAAAGATTTGCTCCATATATTGCAAAAGTTTTCCCGGAAACTCAAGAGATGAATGGGATTATTGAATCTCCATTAGTGAAAATTAATGCTATGCAGCAGTATCTGCAAGTAGAATATAACGAGGAAATACCAGGACAATTATTACTAAAATGTGATAGCCATCTTCCAATTTCAGGGTCTATTAAAGCAAGAGGAGGTGTATATGAGGTATTAAAATACGCTGAAAATTTAGCATTTGAACATCAATTGTTACACGAAGAAGATAATTATTCTATACTAGATAGTGAAAAGTTCAAGGATTTCTTTTCAAACTATTCTATTACTGTGGGTTCCACTGGAAATTTAGGTTTAAGTATTGGTATTATGAGTGCGAAGTTAGGCTTTAATGTGACTGTTCATATGTCAGCAGATGCGAAAAAGTGGAAA
>NZ_VLTE01000176.1:0-3355 GCF_007558965.1 Bacillus sp. HY001
GTTACGATTCATACTGAGTATGGTGATACAACGCAAATTGACCATATTGTTATCGCGGAAACCGGTGTATTTGTTATAGAGACGAAAAACTACGAAGGATGGATCTATGGAAATGAGAAAGCTGCAAGGTGGACACAGGGTATTTTTAGAAAGAAATCTTCTTTTCAAAATCCATTTCGACAAAATTATAAACATATAAAAGCTATTGAATGGGTAATGGAACAACAGCTGCCGTCCATCTCTATTGCAGCGTTCCATCCAAAATGCAGTCTAAAAAGAGTAAATGTTCAATCTAAAGATAAACATGTCCTGTATTATAACGATCTACAAAAATGTATTGAATCATATACTGAAGCGCAACTAACAAATGATGAGGTCCAGCACATCTACCAAACAATATTACGAGCGAACATTATGGATAAGGATGTTGAAAAGAAACATGTGAAGTATTTACATAATAAGTTCGCTAAACAATAAGAAATGGGGAAAGAGAGACATGTTATATGTAATAGGTTTTTTAGTAATCTCCATAGTAGCTATTCGTCTTAACATGAAGTATTACAAACTAAAAGGCGACCCTAAATATTTTATGATGAAGAAAAATAAGTGAATTTCCTAATAAAAAAGGTTCTAGGGGACTAGGACCTTTTTGTGAATAGTATTAAAATTTAAATATATAATTATTTATATATTTAAATTTTAATGAAATTCGTTACTTGACTAAAGAATAGTCGGATAATTAATAGCAAAATCAATTAGAATAAAGATACAGTCTGCACTGATTAAAGTTTTACTTTGTAATGACAATTACATGGCAAGCTGTTTTAGCGTTTTTGTATATCTTATAATTAATAGGGTATTGAGATTATCGTGTGAATCCTTGCTATAAGTATGTGTTAAAATAAACTTAAAAAGTATAATTTATGAGATAGTTTTTCAAGAGTTGAGATATTTAAGCTGAAGTTATCGGTACTCCGAATGAAGTGCAAGGGGAAAGAGTTTCATTTATATAATGATTTATTTATATAAATATCTTACGTTACCTGTTTTAAATATATATAGTTGATTATAAAGAAGGAGTTACACAATGGTAGAAAATATAAGAAGTGAATTGTTTTTCTTAAAGCAGTTCGGCTTTAATAATACCCTTTTACAAGATATTTTTCTTTTAGGAATAGATCCTATAAACATTATTTTTAATAGGGGATACAAAATATATGCTGAATTGGAAAAAAAATTTACTGATAAAGACAGAAAGTTGGCAGAAAATTACTATAAATACAGGGATTTTAAAATCGACTTATTTAAAGAAGATGATTTCTTAAGGGACAGTAAAAGTAAAATGTATTTTAAGTATGATGTGAATGAGATGACAGAGCTAATACCAGAAAAAATAATGCCACTTTTTATGTATTCAAAAGGAGATATTTCACTTTTAGAAGTTAACCAGAAAAGAGTGGCAATCGTAGGTACTCGGCATCCTTCCCCAAAAGCTATTGCAATTACTAAGAAGTTAACCAGAAAATTTGTTGAGGATAATTATGTTATTGTTAGTGGATTAGCAAAAGGTATTGATACAATTTCTCACGAGACAGCAATTGTCCATAAAGGCAAAACAATTGCCGTATTACCTACAAATTTCAACAAAATTTACCCTAAGGAAAACCAAGAATTAGCAAAAAAAATATTAGATGGAGGTTTGTTGGTAACATCCATTGGTCCAAAAGAAAATACTTATAAATCTAGTTTTTTAGATAGAAATCAATATTTAGCAAATATAAGCGATATAGTAGTAGTTACAGAAACGAATTTAAAAAGTGGGACTATGAATACAATTAGAAACGCAAGTGAGGCTAGTAAAAAGATTCTATTTGTTGATCAAGAAGATGAATTAATTAATAATAAAATCAGGGGTTTTGGAGGCGAAATGCTAAATGACTAAAAAAAACAAAATGATTTTTATATCGAAATTAGTATTTTTTACTGAAGATAATGAATTGATTGAGGAAAATTTGAAATTTGCCGACTTGTTTTATGAGAAAGATATATATTTAAGAATTGTTGCTAGAAAATCAACAATTAACATATTACAAAATAAAATACCTAAAGAGTATAAAGATAAAATAAAACTACTTGATCGAAGCTCAGAAACGAAAGATAAAATCAAGGTTTTAAAAAAGAAAGGTGCACTTTTTGGTATGATAGGTATTGTCCAAGAAGATGCTATTTTTGCTTTTAACTGCAAAATACCATTATTTAACCCTGAGAGACTGAATAGTGGTAGAGTTGTCATTTCTGATAAAGTAAAACAATATGGTTTGCCAATCATTGAATTTCAAGATGTTGTTGATTGCTTAAAAGCTTTTGAAATTCATAAAGCAAATTACTTTCATATGTGTTTTGAGGATAACTTCAGTGTTATAAGTTTAAATAATGCAAATACCCATCATCGACCTGAAAAAGAAGCTAGAGTTAAACAAATTTTTGAAACAAATTTAAAAGGTGATAAATCCATAAGAGATCAAAGAATTTTACTTCTTCTATTATTCCATTTAATAAACGAAGTGACAACAAACCCTTATTTTGATAAGATTGACTATTGGGGGACTTTCCCTTCTTCTAAACCTGATAATACAGTTACATCTGTTTCTTTCTTAAAGGAAGCGCTTAGGGTTCTTATTGACGGTAAACCAAGAAGAGGACCAGAAATATTGATTAGACAAATGCCTATGAGATCAAAACATAATAGCAGTAGTACTTTGCGCTTGATTAATAAAAGCGATAAAGATTTCGATACTTTAATCGTAAATCCAGCTTTAGTTGATAAAATTAAGGGTAAGGTGATATGTATTATTGATGATTATATTACTAACGGATACTCGGCTGAATCAGCAAAACATTTGCTTTTCGCCGCTGGTGCTAAAGAAGTTATTTTTCTTTCATTCGGAAAATTCGGGAGAAAATACCACTCGACGAATTATCAGATTAAAGGTGATGTATCGAAAAAATATTCTTATCAGTTTGTTGATGAAATCCCTTATGGAGATACATTTAAAGGGGTAAAATATTATAACTTAGATAATGATTTGGAAATTTTGGATTTTGCTGATTTAGTTTAATGCTACATATATATAAGCATAATTTCTCGATAAAATCGAAAAAGCTTTTATATAGCATTTACATTTGACCATAGATGTTGAGAAATCCTATTCAGTCTCAATTCTATTTGTATATAAATATAGTAAATGTTATTATGTAAATAATCCAATACTAAAAAATCATATTGCAAAAGGACACACCTACGCATAACCATAGCGTAGGTGTGTCCTTTTTTTGTTTAAGGAGGAAAAGTTAT
>NZ_VLTE01000177.1:0-343 GCF_007558965.1 Bacillus sp. HY001
GTCTTTTAAACTAGCAAAAAAAGATTTCCAATTTTGGAACAAACCTTTCATGATTGACTGGCTACATTGCGTAGGCAAAGCTCGATAATCATTTTGAACCATAGCCTTAAATAGTGCATCCAGAAAGTTGTAATCTACATAAGGTTTTTCAAAATTAGGTTCTGAAAACAAATTACATGTAATCTCTTTCTGTTCTTCTTTAGGCTTTAATTTCTCTTTTTCCAATTTCTTCTGATAGGCAAGAAGTTGTGTGTCATTCATCTTACCAATATTTTTATGAATATGATCCAGAACTTCTTTTTGCAAAGGCTGCAACTCTTTTTCTTGTGTTAATCCAGTGTAC
>NZ_VLTE01000178.1:0-308 GCF_007558965.1 Bacillus sp. HY001
TGAAAGAGCCTGGTTAGCACTGATACAGGATGTTGAAAGGTTGTGAAAAGCACGTCGTGTATACTAGAGAAGTAAATTTTGACGATATATGTACACTTATACTCACTCACCTCTTTTTGTTTTTTCTCCCATATAAGTCTTCTCATTCGATATGTAATGCTAGCTACCAAACACAAACCAATTAATTGCCCATATAAATGACATTGAAATCGTTCCAGTTTCACAGGTTTCACTTCATGAATTTTAAAAATAGACTTCCATGTTTTAAATATAATTTCAATTTGCCACCGTAAAGAATACAGTTCATA
>NZ_VLTE01000179.1:0-216 GCF_007558965.1 Bacillus sp. HY001
TATTGGATTAAAAAACCATCTGAGCGAGAGTTTGATGATTGCTGTAATGAGTTTTGGTGTGTATCAGCTTATATAGCAAAAGGCTTTTATAGGAAAGAACTTTTTTATGCGCTAGACTATTTTAATCAAATTCTTCGTCCTGAACTCTTACGAATGATGTCATGGGAAGTTGGTATAAGAGAAGGATTTAATTTTAGTGTTGGCAAGAACCATAAA
>NZ_VLTE01000180.1:0-1473 GCF_007558965.1 Bacillus sp. HY001
TCTTCCCAAAAAATTGCGGTGACAATTCCGTATGACAGGGATCGTACGAGTTATGAATGGGGGATGCAGTTTGGTTCCCCGCAAATTAATACAAAGGTCCATCACATTATGGAAGCAGCTGGTCTTGATATTCCAACCCAGCATACATCCTCTATGAAAAAGGGTCTCTTTGGTTTACGAAATTAAAAGGGAGGCAGTAGTATGTGGGGCTATTTACAGGGAAAACAAGTCGCCTTAAAGCGAAATCGAGTTGATTTATATCATTTTGGTTATATGATTCGTTCCAAATCAGCTCGAAAGTTAGGAACAACTACAGCTCAACAAATTAAAGATATCACGGATGAAATTCGTGCATTTTTAGTAAAAGACCATCGTGATATTTTAAGCGAATCTTTTATGAATAAAGAAAAGAGAGCAGCTGTAGAACAAATCATTAAAAGCTTTCTATTAAGTAATCAAGTCGTCATTTCAGATGTACCTTCTGAACAATTATTAAATATGGTATGTGATGATATTGTGGGATTTGGAATTATAGAACCTTTAAAAGAAGATCAGGATGTAACCGATATTTATATCAATGGTACAAAAGAAATTATTTACGAAAAAATTGGAGAGGGAGAGTTAACATTCCCTTACCGATTTGAGACGGAAGAAGAGGTAAAGGCTTTAGCCTATAAGATGGTAAATAGTACGTCAGAGTCATTAAATACAGCAAAACCATATGTGGACTGCGTGTTTCCCTATATCCGTATCAATATTGCTTTAGATGAACTTGGGGGACTCGGGACAACAATAACGATTCGTAAGAATGCAGATCATCTTCGTGCTTCTGAAGAGCGAATGTTATCTACTAATCAAGCGTCAAAAGAGATGTTGGGCTTTTTGGCTGCAGCCGTGAAAGCCAAAATGAATATTCTAGTCGCTGGAGCAACAGGGACAGGGAAATCAGAGTTTATGAAATTTCTTGCTTCTCATATTCCGAAAGGAAAGAAAAAAGAACGTACTCTTGTAGTAGAAGATAACCCTGAATTATATTTGCATCGAATTTTTCCAGAACATCACTTTGTTCCGATGCAATGTAGGGCATCGGAAGTAGAAGAAAATGCAATTGATTTTGATAGATTGTTAACGAATGCACTACGTCAAGGACCAAAGCGATTAATTGTAGGGGAATCGAGGGGTAAAGAAGCATTAAAAATGATTAACTTTTTCCAAACAGGCCATCCTGGCTTTACCTCTGTCCATGCAAGAAGTGCCATAGAAGCAGTCAGACGTTTAATGCTCATGTGTCTGCAAAGTGGTGCGAATATTGATGCCCAGTATTTATATGAATTAATTTCACAGACATTCGATGTGATTGTCTTTTTAGAAAAGAAAGATGATGGGAATCGTTATATTACAGAGATGATTGAATTATTAGATTATCGAGGTGATATACAGTTTAATGAACTTTCTCAGTTTATCCCGACATAC
>NZ_VLTE01000018.1:0-88909 GCF_007558965.1 Bacillus sp. HY001
CTGTCCCCGCAACCAAATGGTCCCGTGGTGTAGTGGTTAACATGCCTGCCTGTCACGCAGGAGATCGCCGGTTCGACCCCGGTCGGGACCGCCATTTTTTTTACATAAAGGCTCGGTAGCTCAGTCGGTAGAGCAGAGGACTGAAAATCCTCGTGTCGGCGGTTCGATTCCGTCCCGAGCCACCATTTTGAAGTCGCAAGCCGACTTAGCTCAATTGGTAGAGCAACTGACTTGTAATCAGTAGGTTGGGGGTTCAAGTCCTCTAGTCGGCACCACTTTCAAAATGAGCCATTAGCTCAGTTGGTAGAGCATCTGACTTTTAATCAGAGGGTCGAAGGTTCGAATCCTTCATGGCTCACCATTTACAATTTAATGCGGGTGTAGTTTAGTGGTAAAACAAGAGCCTTCCAAGCTCTGGTCGAGAGTTCGATTCTCTTCACCCGCTTTTCAATTATGGGCCTATAGCTCAGCTGGTTAGAGCGCACGCCTGATAAGCGTGAGGTCGATGGTTCGAGTCCATTTAGGCCCACCATAATTGTTCCGCAGTAGCTCAGTGGTAGAGCTATCGGCTGTTAACCGATCGGTCGTAGGTTCGAGTCCTACCTGCGGAGCCATATTATAGAGAAGTACCCAAGTGGCTCAAGGGGCTCCCCTGCTAAGGGAGTAGATCGCGAACGCGGTGCGAGGGTTCGAATCCCTTCTTCTCTGCCAGAACTGGCCCGTTGGTCAAGTGGTTAAGACACCGCCCTTTCACGGCGGTAACACGGGTTCGAATCCCGTACGGGTCATACTAAAAGAGATAGCATAATCTGCTATCTCTTTTTTGTTGTGTAAAAGTGGACTTTGGATAGTCTGCTTTTTTTTTATGGATTTCTTGTATACTTTTTTCTATTTGAATCGTCTAACTAATAGAAAGGAGAGAGCGATGGAGTATGAAAAGGTAATTATAGAAACATCTAAAAGCATTTATAGATACTTACTTAAAATTGGAGTGACACCAGTAGAAGCGGAGGATATCGTTCAAGATACGATACATAAAGCGTTAGTATCTATACCGAATATGAAAATTAAGCATATAAAAACATGGTTATTTCAAGTTGCGATTAATAGGCATCGTGATCTAGCAAGAAGGCAAAAGCGTATTGAAGAAATTCCAATGGAATCTGTTCAATTAATCGGATCAAAAGGATTAGATGAACCGCTTTTAAGGAAAGAGCTTCAAGTAGAAATACAAAGCATACTTGGAAAGATGAATCCAGTATATAAACATATTCTCTTATTAAAGTATGACTATGAACTCTCATATAAGGAAATAGCAACCGTATTAGAGATGAAAGAAGAGACCGTGCGTGTTTCATTGTATAGGGCTCGTAATGAGTTTAAAAAGCTGTATAGGAGGTTTGAAGATGAGCAGAGATGAGTTTGATTTTGATATAGAATCAAGTAAAGTATCAAAAATGTTGAAGAAGGCGAAGCGAAGACAACTATTAAAAATTATAGTAATTTCGATTTCACTTTTTATTGTTCTATTCTTCGGTTTTATAATAGGAATTTCACAATTGAATAATAGAGCTTACTCAGAGATGGATCAGGATTTAAATATGATAAGACAAATTACAAGACCTAATACGGAAAGAGGCGTAGCAATTACTTCTAATGGTTTATTTAAAAGCACAGTAGAGTATAAAGCGTATAAGGTGATTGAAGGGAAACCTGTTAAGTGGGAAGATGAAGTGTATGAGTATAAAGTTTGGAATACATTTCGCCGATTATCAAATGTAAATCCATTAACGATAGCTGATAATGTTGTAGTAGGGAATGAACGTATTAATAAAACAAGTGAATTGTATAATAATCAAACGATGGAAAGAGAGATACAGTTTTATTTACCATTTACTTCATATAATAATTATATAAATGATATAGAGAAAATAAAAGATGAAAAGAAAGTAGCTGAATTGGCTATATCCTTTGATAAACCATATACAGTATCTAAAATCAAAGAGATACTTCCAGAAGGGGTGCATCCTGTTTGGTACTGGGTAGATACATATTATGATAAAAAATCATATCGTTTAGATGATGTTACTCAAAGTGCTTATGAGGTGTACGGTTTTAAAGCAAAACAAGGTGATATTGAATTTGGAAATGGAACGGAAAAAGATTTTCTTTTAGCAATTCAAAATGGACTGGAGCAAAAGGGAAAGTATTATGAGGAATATAAACGTATATATGACTACCTAAAAGGAAAGAAAACAAAACCAAGTGAGCAGGATGTAAAAGTCATTGGAGTAGTTGTAACAGGAACAGCTGCGGATTTACAGAAGTTAAACGGTCAAAATTATGTAAAAGCCGCTGTGTTAGGGGCTACTGCGGAAAATAAATAAAGAAGCTGTCTCTAATAGTTGATCTATTGGAGAAAGCTTTTTATCCGACATTAACGGGTAGTAAAACTCCCACCTCAAAATTCGGCCGGTGCAAAGAAGCTAGGTGGAGATCAACTGCCCGTAAACGTCCGATTGGTTCAACTAATAATCAGTGGGGGATGAACAAAACCCCCACTGATTATAGGTTCACTTTATGTTGTCATTATTGTCAGGTTTTGTCGGTAAGTCGATATTCCTTGTCGAATCGCCGATATAATTTAAGTTACAGCCGATATATTCCAAAAATCGTTGATATATTTAAATAATCGTCGATATAATTTCACTTACCGATAAAAACGGAACTATTTCAAGTTCACAATCTAAACAAAACGCCTAAATTGGTATGGATTCCACACCTAATCCAATAACTTTACACTCTATGTGAAAAAGTTCACAATTAGGTCATAATTTGTGAAGTAATTCACAATAATACGTGCTACAATATGAATGTAAAGAAGTTAAACAACATTAAATTAGTATTTTAATTAATTACTTAAACAATCATAAAAAAATAGATGTGAACAATAGAGAGGGGAAATTAACATGAAAAAAGGTATCAATCGTGTAGTATTAGTAGGAACAGGAGCTGTAGGTTGTAGTTACGCTTACTCAATGATCAATCAAGGTGTAGCTGAAGAATTCGTACTTGTAGATGTTAATGAAGCAAAAGCAGAAGGGGAAGCAATGGACTTAAGCCATGCGGTACCATTCTCTCCATCACCAACAAAAGTTTGGAGCGGTAGCTATGCAGATTGTAAAGATGCAGATTTAGTAGTTATCACTGCTGGATTACCACAAAAGCCAGGCGAAACTCGCTTAGACTTAGTTGAGAAAAATACAAAGATCTTTAAACAAATCGTTCGCGGTATTATGGATAGCGGATTCGATGGAATCTTCTTAATCGCAACAAACCCAGTTGATATTTTAACTTACGTAACTTGGAAAGAATCTGGTCTACCAAAAGAGCGCGTAATCGGTTCTGGTACTACTTTAGACTCTGCTCGTTTCCGTTACATGTTAGGTGACTACTTAGATGTAGATCCACGTAACGTTCATGCTTACATCGTTGGTGAACACGGTGACACTGAACTTCCAGTATGGAGCCATGCTACTATCGGTGTACAAAAACTAGAAACAATCTTAGCTAACAACGAACAATACAAACAAGAAGACTTAGATAAAATCTTCGAAAACGTACGTGATGCAGCTTACCATATCATCGAGCGTAAAGGTGCAACTTACTACGGAATCGGTATGTCACTACTTCGTGTAACTAAAGCAATCTTAAGCAACGAGAACAGCGTATTAACTGTATCTGCATACCTTGAAGGACAATATGGTGAGAAAGATGCTTTCGTAGGTGTTCCAGCTGTTATTAACCGTGAAGGTGTACGTGAAATCGTAGAACTTGAGCTAAATGAAGATGAAAAAGCGAAATTCGCTCATTCTGTAAAAGTATTAAAAGAAACAATGGCACCAGTACTATAATAATTGTTAAACCATTCAGAGGCGGGACACTGCTTCCTACCTCTGAATTCATATAATTTAATATAAATTCCTTTTCCGGTTTCCCTTGTATATCCCCAATATACCCCTTTTGCTGGATAAGGGTCGTTTATAGAAAAGAGCACTCTACTTTATATAGAGTGCTCTTTATTATTATTTTTTAGGCGTTAATCCTAATTTCTTTAAAATATCTGCAAGTGTACCGCTTTTTGATTTTTCAACAGGTGTTTGTGATTTAGATGCATCCGGTCCTTTTTTCAAGAAATTCTTTTCAACGAAGCGAATATCTTTTTCGTCGACAATGCCATCTTTGTTAAGGTCGCCGTCTTTCACAGATAGTCCTTTTTTACCATAGTTGTTAGCGATAATTTCTGCATCCTTCACATCAATTACTTTATCTCCATTTACATCACCCGCAAGGTTTTCATCAAAGCGTGCATAGTAATATTGGCCAAGTAGCTTACCATCTTTTTCAGTACCTAATTTCGTTGTTAGTCGGCTTGTTAAATGTCCTGGAACCTCTACGTATAAGTTGTAGTCGCGTTTATTAACAGGAAGTCCATTTAGTTTGAAGTAACCGTATTTATCGAGTGAGCCTTCGAACTTATGACGGTAAGAATCTGTTGCATATACTTTTACGCCAAGCTTTGTATAATCGAATTTTTCATCTAAATAGCCACGTTCATTTAAGAATGCACCAGGTTTAATATTACCTTCTACGAGTGAGTTTAATGACATCACTGAGAATGTTTGATCTTGAAGTACACGCATTCTGTTTGGCTCTGATTGACCTTGCTTCCAGTAAGCGAACACTGCTAAATCTAATTGAGCATTTGCTTCATAAAATTCATCATTTACTACTTTGAAAGTTACATCAATGAACGGGAAGTCACCATCTAATCCGGCGAAGTTTTTATCATCAATAGCTCCGCCTACTGTAACAGATCCTTCTTCTAGTTTCGGTTCATTTACTTTTGCCGTTACCCCTTTTTCGGAAAGGAGTTTTTCAAAAGCAGGATTCAATTTCGCATTTGCAAATTTGAAGTTTTTCTCTAGGAATTCTACGTTAAATTCTCCAGACACAAATTGTTTTACATGTTTGGCATTTAGCGTCACAGTAAATTCATCATCTTTATATAATTCTTTTTTATCATAACTAGCTTTCGCATATTGAGCACCTTGCGGGATGAACCAATAGTTATTTACACCGCTCGGGTAGTCAGGGCCTGCAGTTGCATAATCGAAAATATATACGCCTGTATTCATTGGACCTTCAGTTTTAAAGGAATCAGGTGTAATACCCACTTTAAAGTCACCATTTTCCGTAATAGGTAAAAACTTGTGCAAGTATGGAGAATAGTCATAGTACATAACGCCGTTCGCTTCTTGCGTAATGTTTAACCCTTTTCCTCTTAAGTAGTCAACGTTAGAATCATATACATTTCCTTTAATCCATAGTGCTTTTTTACCATCTTCTACTGTATAGTTTTCTTCATTTAATTCATAAATACCAGGCTGTAATCCAGTTAATTTCACTTCTGGCGGTGTATTATCAATTACGACATAATCACCTTTCACACGTGCTTTACCGGCTTTATCATAGCCAACAAATTCAATTGTGTAATCACCTTCTGGTAAGTCGACTTTCTCATCACCAATTGGTTTTGCAGGATCATTTGTAAAAGGATACACTCTGCCGTTAAAGAATGAATCTAAGTAGTAATACACATCCGTTTTTAGGCCACTCGTGTTTAATGTGCCGATGAAGCCAAGCGCTTTATTTGTTTTTGAATCTTTCACGATAAGATCTAACGTCTCCAGTTCGCTGTTTAATTGGAATGCCCCGTGAACATATGATTCACGATATGGATTGAATTTAGATGTATCAGTTGAGATTGTTTTTCTTGATAATAGTGCATTTTCAATACCAGGCTCTGATACACGAATAGAGAACGGAATTTGATACGTTTCTTCTTTATTTTTCGTGTTTGTAATATGAATATATCCTTCATAGCGGCCTTGCTTTGCACCAGCAGGAATGTTAATTTTTGCTTCAATTTCATCTGATTTACCAGCATCAATTGTAATTGTTTCAGAAGTAGAAACTTTTACACCGTTTGCGGTAGCATCGTTAATAGCAGAAGATGCTGGTGTATAAGAAATTTCTGTTTTAAATTCTTTCTTCTCTTGTTTATTGCGATTTTCCACTTTAATTTTTCGTTTTTGTTCAAGAGATTCCCCGTCTTTTTGATAGTACTTACCGAATGCAATGGATCCAGTTTCTTCAGGTACTTCAATCACTTCATCATTTACAATTGTTTTTGTCGTATCTAACACTTTAAAACTTGTTTCCGTATGAACAGAGTTATAAGCATCTACTCGTCCAGCTCCCACTTCGTATACGGAATACTTTTCTTTTAAATCATCAGCTGTGTTCATAAGAGATGCTTTTACATCGAATGGAGAGTATTCTGGGTGTTCTTGTAAAATAAGAGCAGCAACGCCAGCAATATGAGGAGATGCCATGGATGTTCCTTGCATACGTTCATAGGAAACATCGTAGTTTTCACCTTCTTGCGGGTCGTTAATATATTCAGGTACTGTTGAAAGGACCGCAACACCAGGTGCTGTAATATCAGGTTTAATATCATCATTTGATGTAACAGGGCCGCGTGAGCTAAAGTCTGCAAGATGATCGCCTTCTGTTTGAATGTAATTGATTTCATCGAAAGTTAAGGATGTTTTGCCTTGTTCAATTTGAGCTTTTAGTTTTTCACCATCTTCTTTCGTTAAGCGGAATGCTGGAATGTATTTTGTGCTTTCGCCAATGTAGTAAGGAATTTCTCCATCCACATTGTTATAAATAATAACTGCTTTTGCACCAGCTTGTTTCGCATTTGCGATCTTTTCATCAAATGAGATTGTACCGCGTGCAACGAGAGCGATTTTTCCTTTTACATCTTTTTTACTAAACTCGTCAGGAGTACCGATTCCGACAGATTCAATAGGGAGAGATTGCCCTTTGAAATCTTCTATTTTATCAGTGAAGTTTTTGCCGAATAAAATTAGGTTAGGGAATTGTAATTGTCCAGCATGACCTGATAGTTTCGGTAAGGAAATAGAGCTATCACTTGCTCCAACTGTAATAGCAAATGGAGAAGCACCTGGTGATCCGAGTGTCGCTGGGTTTGGACCAGAGTTCCCAGCAGCAACGACTGTAACAACACCAGAAAGCATCGCGTTATTAACAGCGATAGACGTTGGATCAAGCGGATTGTTGCTATCATCACCTAACGATAAGTTAATGACGTTCATACCGTCAGAAATAGATTTGTCGATTGCAGCGATAATACCAGAACTATCGCCGCTTCCGTAAGGACCGAGTACACGATAGTTATACAGTTCAATGTCAGGTGCAACACCTTTTACTGCGGAATCTGATTTATTTTTCTTTTGAGCAGAAACGATACCAGCTACGTGAGTACCATGCGCAGTGTAGAAGGAAGAACCACGATCATCAAATTCAGGAGCACCAGATTGTTGCCACTCTGTATAAGTTGTTTCCATCGGATCTGCATCGTTATTAATAAAGTCCCAACCTTTTACGGAGTTCGGGTCTACCTTACTAGAATCTTCACCTGCTTTTGCGCGATAGCCTTTATACACGTCTTTTAAGTCAGGATGATTGTAATCAATACCTGTATCTAATACACCAACTTTAATTCCTTTTCCAGTAATGCCCTCGCTATGTAACTTATCTACTCCAATTTGCGGAATGCTATCTGTTAGTTTTTGAGGTGCTTTCTGTTCTGCTTGTTTTGGTAAATTTAGTTTCACTTCGTAATCTTTCCAAATACGTTTTACAACGCCAATTCGTAACAATTCTTCCACTGTATTTGCAGGTAACGTGAGAGCAACGCCATTTATCGCATGCTTATAAGAACGTTTAATTTGTACAGACTGGAAATTCCCTGATTTTACTGATGGGCTGAATTGATAAAGGCGTTTGAGTCCTTTTTGGAATTCCTCATGTTCTTGATCAATACGTGCTTTTATATTTTCAGGAGCAGCTTGTAATCCTTTTTCTTTTTGTTTTAATTCATTAATCTTTACTGGAGCTGTTTGAAATTCTACAATGATATTTACTGGTTCAGAACTACTCGTATTAATATCTGGCGAAATAGTAAAACCAGGATTGGCATCTAACGTTTGTAATGCTTGACGTTGTTCTTTAGAAAGTTTTGATAGTAAAGACTGGGCGTTTGAAGAGTCAATTTGGTTAATAGGATTTTCAGCAAGTACATTGAACGGAAGGGCAGTTGAAAATAGAACGCCAGCCGTTACAATTCCGGTAACAAAACGATTTTTCTTTTTCATATATAGGCCTCCGATAATTTATATTTTAAAAATTATTTCTCCTCGCCTGGTGTTTGCTCTGCATGGAATGTCCAGTTTAGCTGTAAGGAATCACCCTGGAATTTATTTTGATCTTGGTCGTTATCTTCAAAGGAGAAGAGCACGTGTAAGTAATCTGTTTCACCAGATTTAATACCATCTATTAAGTTATGACGTTCTAGAGAAGTAGCTACATCCTCTGGTTTCATAGTTTTTAATTCTGATAGTTTTGTTTCCCACAAAATTTCGTGATCATCGTTTGGATTAGATGGCTTTCCATCATTCACTAAAAATTTGACGATGATGTGATCGCCTAAATCTTCACCATCATTATTTTGTTTTGCATCTGTCACTTCATAGGAGGTTTCAAGTGCTACTTTTGCAATATCCAATGTTCCTTTGTTTTCAAGCTTGAAGTTTCTTTCGATCAAATCACCTGGCTTTAAATCTTTCACATTAACGATTACACTTGGATTAATAGAAAGGTCTAATGTTCCAGCTTGAAATGAGTTACTAGATGTTTCAGAATCACTGAAATAGGCGAATACACCGCCGAATGTAAGGGATAAGCCAAGTGAAGCTGTGACAACTCCCATCCCAACCTTTTGTTTTAATGACATAAGAAAGCCCCCTAATTTAATTTTTATCAAACTTTCGCCTAGAGTATGGATAGAGTAAACATAGTGTTTCAGTATGAATTATATTTGCGAAGGTTCGATGTTCTTTATTGAGAACAAGTATATGCTTATGAATTTTCGATTTCAATAAAATTATGACAAAAAATGTTGAGAAACATTTTTTTATGACAGATTATTTTGTTGCGATTTTAAGTGATAAATAGCGAGTAAAATAGGATAGATCTAATGAAATAAAGGTTGAGAAATAAATAATAAGATGAAAGACTAGTAGAAAATGAAGCGTTTACAATGAATATTCGTCAAAATTCGATATTTTACACAGTAAATTTGAATATTTTAAGCGAAATTAAAGAAAAAAACGAATATTTTTTAAAATATAACAAGGATATTTCAGTTTTTCGCAGAAATGATAAAGAGTAAAAAATTTCTGTCATCTTAGTGAGGTGAACATATTGGATGTAATAAATTGTGAAGAAGTGAAACGAGATGAGTTTCATACAGAAAAGTACTATGACAGTTATAACATCTTTGGGGCACATATTGTGACGGAAGATGGGATGCGAGGTGTACGATTCACAGTATGGGCTCCTCATGCGAAAGCGATGAGTGTTGTTGGAGATTTTAATGAATGGGATTATGAGCAACATAAGATGCTACAAGTGACAGAAGAGGGGATTTGGTCCTTGTTTGTACCGCATATTGAAGAGAATGAGATATATAAGTATGCGATTGAAACGATGGATACTAACGTGATTTTAAAAGCAGATCCTTACGCAGTATATGCAGAAGTAAGACCAAATACGGCATCTGTAGTTTTTGATATAGAGGGATATGAATGGAATGATAAAAACTGGATTCGTAAGAGAAAGAAAAAATCGATTTATAAAGAAGCGATGACAGTTTATGAATTACATTTCGGTTCTTGGAAAAAGAAAGAAGATGGCGCTCTGTATTCTTACAGAGAAATGGCCGAGGAGCTCATTCCGTATGTGGTGGAACATCAATTTACACATATTGAAATTATGCCGCTTGTTGAGCACCCATATGATCGTTCTTGGGGATATCAAGGAACGGGATATTATGCAGCGACAAGTAGATTCGGCACGCCACATGATTTGATGTATTTTGTCGATGAATGTCATAAATATGGAATCGGTGTCATTTTAGATTGGGTGCCGGGGCATTTTTGTAAAGATGCTCACGGTTTATATTTGTTTGATGGGACACCGACTTATGAATATAAAGATATAGATGTGCAAGAAAATACAGTATGGGGGACTGTCAATTTTGATTTAGGAAAGAGGGAAGTACGTAATTTCTTAATTTCAAATGCGTTATTTTGGATGAAGTATTTCCATATTGATGGTTTCAGGGTGGATGCAGTTGCGAACATGCTGTACTGGAATAAAGAAGGACAAGAGCAAAGTAATGAGCACGCTGTTTCATTTTTACGAGAGTTAAATGAAGCGGTGTTTGCAGAAGATGAAGATTTTCTTATGACAGCAGAAGATTCAACAGCTTGGCCACTTGTAACAGCTCCAACGTATGAAGGTGGGCTTGGATTCAATTACAAATGGAATATGGGCTGGATGAATGATGTGCTGAAATATATGGAGTGTGCGCCTGAGTACAGGAAGCATATTCATGAGAAAATAACGTTCTCATTACTATATGCTTACTCTGAAAACTTTATATTACCGCTTTCTCATGATGAAGTCGTTCATGGGAAAAAGTCGTTATTAAATAAAATGCCAGGAGATTACTGGGATAAATTTGCTCAACTTCGTTTATTATATGGATATTTCTTTACTCACCCAGGTAAGAAATTACTCTTTATGGGTGGAGAATTCGGGCAGTTTGATGAGTGGAAAGATCTTGAAGATTTAGATTGGAATTTACATGACTTTGAAATGCATCGTTATATGCATGATTACTTTAAAGAGCTCATAGCATTGTATAAGCGCTCCAAACCACTTTGGCAGCTTGATCATTCACCGGAAGGATTTCAGTGGATAGATGCTAATAATCATGAGCAAAGTATTTTCTCGTTTATCCGCCAAGGGGATAAGCAAGAAGATGCGTTAGTTGTCGTATGTAATTTTACGAAAGCTACATATGAAAACTATAAAGTAGGTTTGCCAGATTTCGAGTATTATAACGAGGTTTTAAACAGTGACGCTGAGCAATATGGCGGATCGGGGCAAGTGAATAAGAAACGTCTTAAGACGATTCAAGAACCGTATCATAATCAAGCGGCACATGTAGAAATTACAATTCCACCATTTGGCGTATCCATATTACGACCAGTGAAGACGAGAAAGGGGAGCAAAAAACAAGATGGCTCAAAAACAAAAATGCGTAGCAATGTTACTAGCAGGGGGAAAAGGTAGTCGATTAAGTGCATTAACAAAAAATTTAGCCAAGCCAGCTGTTCCATTTGGTGGTAAATATCGCATTATTGATTTTACGCTAAGTAACTGTGCGAATTCTGGTATTGAAACGGTTGGGATTTTAACGCAATATCAACCACTCGAACTTCATAATTATATCGGGATTGGAAATGCTTGGGATTTAGACCGAGTAAGCGGTGGAGTCACAGTGTTACCTCCTTATGCGGAGTCTTCAGGGGTGAAATGGTACACAGGTACGGCAAGTGCTATTTATCAAAACTTAAACTATTTAAGTCAGTACGAACCAGAGTACGTTCTGATTTTATCAGGCGACCATATTTATAAAATGGATTACAGTAAAATGCTAGATTACCATGTGGAGAAAGAAGCGGATGTTTCGATTTCTGTTATTGAAGTACCTTGGGATGAAGCGAGTCGTTTCGGTATTATGAATACGAACGAAGAGATGGAGATTGTTGAATTTGAAGAGAAACCGCAATTTCCAAGAAGTAATCTTGCATCAATGGGAATTTATATTTTTAACTGGGCAATTTTGAAAGAGTATTTAGAGATGGATGCAAGAAATCCTGAATCTAGTAATGATTTCGGAAAAGATGTACTTCCGCTTTTATTAGATGAAGGGAAAAAGCTGATGGCGTATCCGTTTGAAGGATATTGGAAAGATGTTGGAACGGTGAAAAGCTTATGGGAAGCGAATATGGATTTACTTCGCGATGAAACGTCGCTGAATTTAAATGATCGTAATTGGCGTATTTATTCTGTGAATCCAAATGAGCCACCTCAATATATTGCTGAACAGGCAAAGGTAGAAGAATCACTTATTAACGAAGGATGCGTCATTGAAGGGGACGTGAAGCATTCTGTGTTATTCCAAGGAGTGACGGTGGAAGAAGGTAGTATGGTTATTGATTCTGTCGTTATGCCAGGAGCGAAGATTGGTAAAAATGTTGTGATTGAAAGAGCGATTGTTGGATCGGAAATGGTTATTGAAGATGGAACAATTATTCGTCCAGAAAAAAATGTCGACGATGTAGTACTCATTGCTGAAGGGAAATAGAAAAGGGGGATGAAATGAATGGGAGAAAAAATGTTAGGAATTATTAATGCAACGGGAAGTTTTCCTTCCTTAAAGAAAGTAACAGGGCATCGTTCACTAGCGGCGTTACCGTTTGGGGGCCGTTATCGACTCATTGATTTCATGCTTTCAAATATGGTGAATTCTAATATTCATAGTGTAGCGGTTTTTACAAGTCATAAAAACCGTTCACTAATGGACCATGTTGGTTCAGGAAAACAGTGGGATTTAGATAGAAAAAGAGACGGACTGTTTTTATTCCCACCAAATTGCCAATGTGATCAAGATGAATTTGGTTCTTTTGCACATTTTAGAAGACATATTGATTATTTTTTAAGAGCTAGAGAAGAATACGTTGTTATTACGAATAGCCATCTCGTAACAGCATTAAATTTCCAGGCGGTGTTAGAGCGACATATACATACGGCAGCTGATATTACTGAAGTTTGCCATGAAGGGGTTTCGCTTCAAACATACGTGTTAAAGAAACAATTATTGTTAGATTTATTTGAGACATATAAAGATGTGGAGCAATACAGTTTATTTGATGTAGTGAGAGAAAAGCGCGGAAAATCACTGCATATTGCTACGTATGAGCATACAGGATATGTAGCTATTATTGATTCGATTGAAAGTTACTATAAACATAGCTTAGAAATTTTGCAGCCTGCTATTTGGAAGCAATTATTTAAGAAAGAAGCACCGATCTTTACGAAAGTAAAAGATGAACCTCCAACTCGTTACCTGAAGGGTGCAGCCGTGAAAAATACAATGATTGCAAACGGCAGTATTATCGAAGGTGAAGTAGAAAATAGTGTTATCTCCCGTTCTGTTAAAATTGGGAAAGGTTCAATTGTTCGTAATAGCATTATTATGCAGAAGAGTAAAATTGGAGATAACTGTATAATAGACGGTGTTATTATTGATAAAGACGTGAAAATTGGTGACGGTGTTGTACTAAAAGGAAACGCCGATGAGCCATATGTTGTAGAAAAAGGAAGCATTCAAAATAGTACGATTAATAGTTATTCTTAAAAGAATCAGTGGGGGGGGTTCCTCCACTGATTAAAGCATTCATTCAAACGAAAACTCGAAGGGAGGAAGCTGCAAGGGAAGTAGTATAAGCTTTTCGTGCAGTGGGACAACAAGTGAATATTTTATTTGCAGTATCAGAATGTGTACCATTTGTTAAATCGGGAGGATTAGCTGATGTAGCAGGTGCGCTCCCAAAAGAGCTAAAAAAATTAGGCGTGGAAGTTCGCATTATACTTCCAAATTATAGTCTTATTCCGCAAAAATTAAGGGATGGATGTACGTTACATAAAGTAATTAATGTCCCGCTTGGGTGGAGAAATCAATATTGCGGAATTTTAAAAGGTGAGCAAGACGGGATTACGTATTACTTAATAGATAATGAATATTATTTTAAGAGAGATTCTCTATATGGTCATTATGATGACGGAGAGCGTTTTTCTTATTTTTCGAAAGCAGTTTTAGAGTGTATTCCTCATCTTGATTTCGAAGTGGATGTTCTTCATAGCCACGATTGGCATACAGCTATGGTGAATTTCTTATTACGTGAAAAGTATCAAGATAATCCATTATACGAGCATATTAAAACGGTATATACGATTCATAACTTGCAGTTCCAAGGTGTATTTCCTCCTGAAGTGATGTACGACTTGTTAGAACTTGGCGACGAATATTTCCATAGTGAGCAGCTAGAGTTTTATGGAAATGTGAACTTTATGAAGGGTGGAATTATCGCTTCTGATCAAATTACAGCGGTTAGCCCGACATACAAAGAGGAAATTCAATATGAGTTTTTCGGTGAGAAGTTAGATGGGTTGTTACGAAAAAATAATGGTAAGCTTAGCGGCATCGTAAATGGAATTGATACGAGCGTATATAATCCAGAAACGGATTCGTATATTACTGCTCAGTACGATGCGGAGTCATTAGAGGAAAAGAATGAAAATAAACGCGCCTTGCAGCGTTATTTTGGTTTGCCAGAAAAAGAAGATACACCAATTATTTCGATGGTAACGAGATTAACGAAGCAAAAAGGTCTTGATTTAGTACGTACTGTATTCCGCGAAATAATGGAGGAAGATGTACAATGTATTATTTTAGGATCAGGTGATTCGGAATATGAGCAATTCTTTGAATGGATGGCATATGAGTATCCTGAAAAGGTAAAAGTGTATATTGGATTTAATGAAGAGTTAGCTCACCAAGTATATGCGGGAAGTGATTTATTCTTAATGCCATCACTATTTGAACCGTGTGGACTTGGACAACTTATCGCATTAGCGTACGGTACGATTCCGATTGTAAGAGAAACAGGCGGATTAAATGATACGGTACAATCTTATGATGAAGAAACTGGAGAAGGAAATGGTTTCAGTTTCACGAACTTTAATGCACATGACATGTTGCACACGGTTCGTCGGGCGATTGAATTTTATCATGATAAACCGGTATGGGAGCAGCTTGTAAAGCAAGCGATGACTGAAGATTATAGCTGGGAGAAATCAGCTCTTGCCTATAAGAAATTGTATAAAAGTCTCATGGAATAACATGTAGGTGGTGAAGAAATGTTTACTCATGTTGAAAGTTTCAAATCAGCTTTTCTAGAAAAGTTAGAGACGATGTATGGTAAAAGTTTCAAAGACTCTACAACTCGTGATCAATACAATACGCTTGGATACATGGTACGTGAGTATATGAATAGTCAATGGATTGCAACGAACGAAAGCTATCGATCTGGAGAGCGAAAGCAAATGTATTACTTATCCATTGAGTTTTTACTTGGGCGTTTGCTTGGAAGTAACATATTAAATTTAGGTATCAGGAATTTATGTGAGCAAGGACTTTCTGAGCTTGGTATTTCGTTACAAGAATTAGAAGAGGTGGAAGCAGATGCAGGTCTTGGAAATGGTGGACTTGGACGATTAGCAGCCTGTTTCCTTGATTCACTTGCATCGTTAAACTTACCAGGTCATGGATGTGGCATTCGTTACAAACACGGCTTATTTGATCAAAAAATTGTTGATGGTTATCAAGTTGAATTTCCAGAACAGTGGCTGCTTCATGAAAACGTATGGGAAGTAAGAAGGCATGATCAAGCTGTAGAAGTAAGTTATTTCGGCAATGTTGAACCACTATACATTGATGGACGTTTAGAGTTCAGGCATACGAATGCAGAAGTGATCATGGCAGTACCATATGACGTTCCGGTAGTAGGTTATGAGACGAGTACTGTAAACACACTTAGACTTTGGAATGCTGAACCAGTTCCTTTCCCGCAAAATTGCAAAGATATTTTGAAATATAAGCGTGAAACAGAAGCGGTATCGGAGTTTTTATATCCAGATGATACGCATGATGAGGGGAAAATACTTCGTTTGAAACAACAATATTTCCTCGTATCAGCAAGTTTGCAAAATATCGTTCGTTTGCATAGAGAAAGATATGGTGACCTTCGTCAATTGCATGAGAAAATTGCGATTCATATTAATGATACACACCCAGTTTTGGCGATTCCAGAACTGATGCGTATTTTATTAGATGAAGAAAAACTAGCATGGGAAGAAGCTTGGCACATAACGACGCAAACGATTTCTTATACGAATCATACGACGTTATCAGAAGCACTTGAAAAGTGGCCAATTCACATTTTTAAACCGTTATTACCGAGAATTTATATGATTATTGAAGAGATTAATGAACGTTTCTGTCATGACCTTTGGGAACGTTATCCATATGAATGGCATCGTATTGAAGAGATGGCGATTATTGCACATGATCTTGTGAAAATGGCTCATTTAGCAATTGTCGGTAGCCATAGCGTTAATGGTGTAGCGAAAATTCATACGGAAATTTTAAAACAACGTGAAATGCGATTGTTTTATGAGTTTTATCCAGATAAGTTTAATAATAAAACGAATGGAATTGCTCATAGACGCTGGTTAATGAAAGCGAATCCGCAGCTGACGAACCTTATTTCAGAGGCGATTGGAACAGAGTGGAAGAAAGAACCGATTAAGCTTCAAGCGCTGCAATTAGTTCAACACGATGCGAGTTTCCAAGAGAAATTTGCAGAGGTAAAACAAGAGCGTAAAGAGATTTTAGCGGAGCGTATTCATAATAAAATGGGGATTACAATTGATCCTAATTCTATTTTTGATGTGCAAGTAAAAAGACTGCATGCTTACAAACGACAATTATTAAACGTCCTTCATATTTTATATTTGTATAACCGTTTGAAAGAGGATGCTAGTTTTACATTTTATCCGCGAACTTTTATTTTTGGAGCGAAAGCATCACCTGGCTATTACTATGCAAAAAAAATTATTAAATTAATTAATGAACTCGCAAGAAAAGTGAATAATGATCCGTACGTAAGCCAATATATGAAAGTTATCTTTCTAGAAAACTATCGAGTGTCTTTAGCAGAAGATATATTCCCAGCTGCGGATGTTAGTGAGCAAATTTCAACTGCGAGTAAAGAAGCATCAGGAACAGGTAATATGAAATTTATGATGAATGGTGCGATCACACTTGGAACGTTAGACGGTGCTAATGTTGAAATAAAAGACAGAGTCGGTGATGATAACTGTTTCATTTTCGGTTTAACGGCGGAAGAGGTTCTTCATTACTATCAAAATGGTGGGTATCGTGCAAGTGATTATTATCACCACAATATGCATATTAAAAAAGTAGTAGATCAGTTAACGAATGGTTTCTTTGCACATTCAGGAGCTGAATTTGAAGCGATTTACGATTCTCTCGTTATTCAAAATGATGAATACTTCGTTCTGCGAGATTTTGGTCCATATGCGGAAAGGCAAGAAGCTGTTGGTAGAGCTTATGAGAACCGAACGAAGTGGCTAGAAATGTCGATTTTAAATATTGCACAATCTGGTCATTTTGCGAGCGATCGAACGATTTTGCAGTATAGTAACGAGATTTGGGGTATTGGTAATGCGGTTACACAGTATTAAATGAAAGTCCCTTTTAAAAGAGGAATATAATCGCTTAAAAAACCGAGCTTAATCTCATTAAGCTCGGTTTTCCTTTTTTGCTTAAGAAAGAAATGGAATAGCGGTATAGATTATACCAGTTCCACCATATTCTCCTGTCGCAAAGTATGAAAATGTAAAGAAACCTGTAAACGTAAAAATTACAATGAGAAAAAGTGCAAAGATAAATTTTAGCATGTAAGGTCCCCTCATCCAAAAATAACTTCATATATTATTATAGTATAAGGATATTTAATTTCCAATTGTTTACTGGTTAAAAATGAGAAGTCAGACATGTTTTGTATGTTGTCATGGCATGATTATTTGTAATAGATTTTGTGTTTTTTGTAAATGTCATGTTGTGATGAACGTGTGCATATTCCCAGTCTTGGTCATTAAAATGGACATTGCGTGGAGGGAGAAGAGGAACGACATCAAATAAATTAACGAAGCGAAAGCTACTAGCTACTTGTAGTTTATAATAATTACGAAATGCAATATCGCCTACTTTTGGAGAGGCAAATGTATAAAGACCGTACTGTGCGAAGGCGGTGTTGATACGCGCATCGAGTATATGTAGTGTGGCGAGCGCGCCGCCCAAGCTATGACCTGTTGCAAGAAGTTTTTTATGGGCTGGAAGTGATACGAGCATATCCATAATAGAATCTCGGCAAGATTCATAAATGGAAAGAAAGCCGTTATGGACATTTCCGCTATTCAAAGCGTATGGGTATGGTTTTTGGTTAACGAGTGAATCGATAATCCAGTCTGTATCTGTTTGTGTCCCGCGAAAAGCTACAATAATCGTATCCTCAGATTCTAGTATGAATCCGAACCATTCTGTCGTTTGAATGGTTTTTCCTTGAAAGCCTTGTACATATTGAAAACCATCTGGTATTTCGAAAATCCCATTTTGTTTATATTGTTCATACGTTAACTCGCAACAAGAAGCTAACAATATGGCAGTATCTTTATCGAAGGATAAAGGAGTACGCATTAAGGAAGCCCTCCTTAAGAAAAAGTATAGTTCAATATATGCAGTGAGGGACTTGATTCATTCTTTTGAGAAGGTTTGAACCTACAATTATGTGGTGTGGATTGTGTTGGAAAAGAACGAGCATATCAATATTGGCATTAAAATATATCGAAAAAGAATAATAAAGTGAAGCTTTAATTAGTGGGGGCCTACTGCCCGGCAAATAGCGGGATAAAAGAAAAAGTATCCGTTGTATGAGGATACTTTTTCAAGGTTTTCTATTTTTGATAGCTTTCAATCATGTTAGCCATATGAGCATAGGCACCGCCTGCGCGTAAAGCAGCTGCAACTAAAATAGCCTCTGCAATTTCTTCTTTTGTTGCTCCTGCTTTTGCTGCAGATTTTGTATGCACATCGATACAATATGGGCATTCTGTTGTATGTGCGATAGCGATAGCAATTAATTCCTTTAGTTTTTTACTTAGAGTTCCTTCTTTAGTTGCTGCCATGTTAAACTCCATAAATGCGGAAAAACCTTCAGGCGCAAATTGTTTTAGGTTTGCTACTTTTTGTAAATTAGATCGGCGATATAGTACATCATCAGCGCCAGAATCTAATGCGTTTTGCATATGTGTACTATGTGTGATTGCGCCACCAGCTTCAACAGAAGCGACAACAAAAATGGCCTCTGTTAGTTCTTCAAGAGATGCACCAGCGCGTTTTGCATTTACTGTATGTGCATCAATACAATATGGACATTCTGTTGCATGCGCTACAGCAACAGCAATGATTTCTTTTTCTTTCTTTGATAAAGCACCTTCAGTCATAACTTGTCTACTAAACTTTTGAAATGCTTGAGCTTGTTCGGGTGCTAGTGTAGATAATTTTGATAAATGGCGTAAATTTTCTTTTTGATATAAATTGTTAGACATAATAAATGTTCCTTTCATATGTAGCTATAATTTTAGGTAAGGAGCTTTGAATAAGTTAAATGTAATTTTAAAAGTTACATTTATGACATACTTTCATTTCGGTATAGTTTGTAAAAGCATTTATACCAAAATGAAACTCTTTATTTAAATAATTTATCTATAACATCTTGTATACTTAGTTTATCTAAAAATAATTTATAATGTTTATCGCCCTCGATGAATATTTCAGTCATTACATCGCCTATTCCTGAAGAAATTGTACAATCTTTATCTATATCACCAGATCTCCAATTAGAAGATAAAGAACTAGTTGAAGTTAGTTCATAAATGTCTCCAAGCGTAACATCTTTAGGATTGTGCTTGAAAATATAACCACCGTTAATTCCTTCTTTTGTAGAAATTAAACCATTCTTTTTTAACATTCGCATAACTTTACGAATTCGCGCTGCATTAGCACAAATGTTATCAGCTAATTCTTCACTATTTGCCATATTCCCAGATACATGATTTAGATAAGTTAAACAATGTACTGCAATCATAAATTCACTATTCAAGTTTGTATCACTCCTTACAAACGTAATTTTAAATGTTACAGTTTAATATTGCAAGAGTTTTGTACTGCTTGTTTAAAGACACTATCATTATTTTTGTTTCTCCCGCTATTTGCGGGCAGTAAGACCCCTACCTCAAATTCAGCGGAAGCAAAGAAGGTAGGCGGGTGATCAACTGCTCGTAAAAGCTCGATTGGTGAGGGGCGATTAAAATTTCACTTTATTTGAGGAGTTATCATAATAGTGCATGTTACTCGTTGAAAGGAAAAATAAAAAGAGATATAACCTAGTCAAAAAGTTCGACGAAGTTATACCCCTGCTACTATTATAAATTATTCTTTCCCATCTAAAAGACGTCCAAGTCCGCCTAAAACGCTGCCTTCACCGCTGTTTTGAGCTGCTGGGCTTGTAAGGCGTGCTGCTAAACGGCTAAGTGTTAAGGACTGAATCCAAACTGTTCCAGGTCCTTCTAACGTTGCGAAGAATAAACCTTCGCCGCCAAATAGAGCTGTTTTTACTTTTCCAACGAATTGAACATCGTAGTTAACGTCTTTTGTCATGGCAACGAGACAACCCGTATCAATGCGAAGCTTTTCGCCAGGTTTTAATTCACGCTTGTATACAGTTCCGCCTGCATGCATGAAAGCAAGTCCATCACCTTCAAGTTTCTGCATGATGAAACCTTCTCCACCGAAGAAACCAGTTCCGATTTTTTTCGTAAACTCGATTCCGATAGAAACGCCTTTTGCTGCACAAAGAAACGCATCTTTTTGGCAAACTACTTTTCCTTGATATTCTGTTAAATCTACAGGAACAATTTTACCAGGATAAGGAGCAGCAAAAGATACATGGCGCTTGCCATGACCTGTATTTGTAAAGACAGTCATAAACATACTTTCGCCTGTAACAAGACGCTTGCCAGCGCCCATTAATTTACCGAATAGACCACTAGATTGGCCAGAACCATCACCGAAGATTGTTTCCATTTCGATATGATCTTCCATCATCATCATTGCGCCAGCCTCTGCGATAACGCTTTCTTCTGGATCTAATTCAATTTCAACAAACTGCATATCATCGCCATATAATTTATACTCGATTTCATGTGCTTGCATTTTTTCACCTCATCATATGTAGTAATTATATTGTACCGAAATCAAAGAAATTAGAATACTGTAGATTTGTTAATTTTTAAATAAAAATAGAATGAAAATTTAAGGTTATACTAGGATTATAAAAAACGATGGATTGAAAGTGTTCTCATTTGACGTTTTTGATATAGCATGATATAGTGAAATCACTATTGAGCTACATAATGTGGTACGGAAATAAAGCACGTTGTATTAAAGGCTGTAAGCTTGTTATACATTCATGTCCTTTATATCCACCTTTTCATGTGGATTCATAGTTTCATTTTTATTTAGGAGGTACATGACATGCAAACAGGTAAAGTTAAATGGTTTAACGGCGAAAAAGGTTTTGGCTTCATCGAAGTTGAAGGCGGAGAAGACGTATTCGTACATTTCTCAGCTATCCAAGGCGAAGGCTTCAAAACTTTAGAAGAAGGTCAAGAAGTTTCTTTCGAAATCGTTGAAGGAAACCGCGGACCACAAGCAGCTAACGTTACAAAAAACTAATTAGCTAGCGATAAAAAGCATTCCGATTTTCGGAATGCTTTTTTTTATTCTTTGGAACTCGATTCATTTGAGGATAATTCGCCCTTAAAGGTACGCTCTTCAAAGTCATCAAGCATTTGTTCATATTCTTCATGCTCTTCCGTAGCGAAAACTTGCGGATTTTTTCCATACATATCTGTACCGATAAAGTTTTCGAAATCCTCTACGTAACCTACATTTTCCTCGCTATTTACATACATGCCATTATAGTTTTTGGAATCTTGTCTTTCTAAATCAGACGGCGTTTCAGACGTTCCGTAATTGGCAACATCTTGCCATGCATCTTCCGCATCGTATTCAACAGAATGATCTTCGTCGTGCTTGTGAAAAGAAGGAGCCAACACTTCTTCTTCAACTGGTCGCGTGTTCATATTTAATTTATTTGTAGTGTGCTGAATACACGTTGTAGCAGTTGGCATTGCCTCTAATCTTTCAAACGGAATTTCTTCGCCAGATACTTCGCAAATTCCATACGTACCTGCTTCAATTTTTTGCAGAGCATGTTTCGTATCTTCTAGCTGCTTATGCCAAAACTCGATGAGCCCGAAATCTTTTTCACGTTCGTACAATTCTGTAGCCATATCACCTGGATGATTGTCATAGCTAGATAATTCTCCAACAGAATCGCGTTCAGAAGCACGATCTGTATTCTCATGAGTTTGTATTGTTTGTTCAACTTCTAGCTGTTGTTTTTCTAAAATAGATTTAAATTGATTTATTTGTTGTGGAGTTAACATAGTCGTCCACCTTCCTACAATTCAGTTTCTTTACATAGTATGAGCGTTGCGAGTAGGAATTATGAGCTGAAATTGGTATATGAAAAAGGAGCCGCGTTAGCGGCTCCTTCTTATAGGAAATATCCAAGTAGTAATCCGATTCCCATTAAGAGACCGAAGATTGTATTTGTTTTTGCTGTTGCAATCATTGCAGGTACCATTTCCATTGGAATGCTTTTGCCGATAAAGCCTTTCGTCGCTTTAAATGCTTTCGGTGCACTTAAAAATACGATAAGCATCCATGGTGATACGATGCCCACGATAATTAAAGCAATTGTCCAAATGTAGGAAACGATGAACATAGAAGCAAGTACACCAACGGCTCTTTCACGTCCAACGAGAATTGCTAACGTTTTACGGCCATTTTCTTTATCGCCATCTAAGTCACGAATGTTATTAGCTAATAATATGGCGCCAATTAAAATGGAGCTTGGAATAGATAGTAAAATGACTTCTGATGTTACAGTTCCAGTTTGAATAAAGAATGAAATCCCGATAATAATGACACCCATAAATAGTCCGGCTGTTAACTCTCCAAATGGTGTATAGGCAATTGGAAGTGGACCGCCTGTATAAAGGTAAGCAACGGCCATACAAACAAGACCGATTGCTGCAAGCCACCAGCTAGAATTCATACAAATATAAACACCTAATAGTATTGCGATGCCGAAAAATCCAAATGCTAAGTTAAGCACTGTTTTTGGCTGAATGCCATCGCGGACGATAGCGCCGCCGATACCAACTGATCCTTCGTGATCAAGTCCTCTTTTATAATCAAAGTATTCATTAAACATGTTTGTTGCTGCTTGAATGAGAAGACAAGCAAGAAGCATCATAAGGAAAAGAGGGAGATGTATTTGATTTATGCCTCCGACCTGCATTGCATATGCTGTTCCGATGAAAACAGGAACGAAAGCTGCTGTTAATGTATGGGGACGTAGTAAACTCCACCAAATGCGCCAGCCTGTTTGCTTACTTGGCTTTGGCGCCGTAGGAGAGGAATTCGTTTCGACGTTCATTTCCATGTTGAATCCTCCTTTGGTCACATATTGTACACAACTAAGTGTAGAAAAAGCATCATTTAGTGTCAACGTTTATTTTCTAGGAAGAGAAGGTGAATTTCTCAGAAATGCTAAACGTTGACAGGCCTTTCGTTTGAGGTGTATCTTAAAATCAAGCGTAATTATGACTATTTTTCGCCCATAGGGGGGAGACAATTGTGATTCAAACGAAACAAGTAGGCTTGCAAGAAGTTCTTGCTGCAGCTATTAAGCGTGCAACTGATGAAAAAATATTGGTGAGCTTCGTAAAACAAATAGACTGGATGGATCCGCTTCTGTTTTATGCAGCAGGTAAAAGGATTGCATCCGAAAATAGATGTTATTTTGCAGACCCAGCTCAGCATGTAATATTTGCTGGAATTGGCTCTGTTTTCACTATAGCAACTGCTTCTCAAAAACGCTTTCAAACTACTCGTGACGAGTGGGATAAAGTAAAAGAAAAAGCATTTGTACAAAGAGAAAAATACGAATTTGGAACAGGTCCTCTTTTATTTGGTGGATTTTCATTTGATCAAGAAAAAGAGAAAACGGACTTATGGAAAGAATTTGATGATACGACATTTTCACTACCAGCATTTTTATTAACTGTAAAAAATGAAAAAGCATGGTTAACAATGAATACATTTGTTTCAGCAACAGATTGTGCAGAAACTCTTTATAACGAAATTGTTTCTTTAGAAGAGAAAATTTTTGGGGAGAGTAAATGTGCACTAGAAGGATTGAAACTAACAGTTACTTCTAAAGTAGAAGTAGATCCGAAAGGCTGGATGAAGGCCATTGAGAAAGTGCAAGATGAAATGAAGCAGGGGAACGTGCAGAAGGTTGTATTAGCGAGGGAGCTAAAAGTAGAAATGGATCATCATATTGATTCTGCTCTCGTTTTAGAAGCACTTCGCATAGGGCAACCAGATTGTTACGTATTTTCTTTTGATTATAAAGGAGCATGCTTCTTAGGAGCGACGCCAGAGAGATTAATTCGCAAAGAAGATGAGAAGTTTACTTCGATGTGTCTTGCTGGTTCAACTGGTCATGGTCAATCTATAGAAGAAAGTAAACGAAATAGTAATGCGCTTCTTCATGATGAAAAGAATTTAGCTGAACACGGTTATGTTGTGAACATGATCCGAGGAGTATTAAATGAGCACTGCGAATCTGTTAATATTCCGGAAAGTCCGGGCTTATTAACAACGAAAAACTTAATTCATTTATATACACCTGTAGAGGCAAAAGGCGATGCGAGTCTTCTAACAATGGTAGAAGAATTACATCCAACACCAGCTCTTGGCGGGACACCTCGTTTGGAAGCGATGAAACTGATTCGTGATGTTGAATTGTTAGACAGAGGATTATATGGTGCACCGATTGGCTGGATAGATGATGAAGGAAATGGTGAATTTGCGGTTGCGCTTCGCTGCGGATTATTAAATGGCGAGAAAGCATCCTTATTTGCCGGTTGCGGGATTGTAATTGATTCAGTACCGCAACTTGAATATGAAGAAACAAGTTTGAAGTTTAGACCGATGCTTGGTGCTTTGGAGGAATTAATGAAATGAACAATCATATAGAAGCATTATCATATTATTTAGGCGCGTTCGTGGATGAACTGACGCGTCTAAATGTATGTGATGTTGTCATTAGTCCAGGCTCACGGTCAACGCCGATTGCTTTGCTAATGGAACAACATGAAGGAATGAACACATATTTACATGTAGATGAAAGATCGGCAGGATTTTTTGCGCTCGGTATTGCAAAAGCGAAAAAACGTCCCGTTGCCTTATTATGTACGTCAGGAACGGCAGCAGCGAACTACTATCCAGCTGTATGTGAAGCTTTTCATTCGCGAGTGCCGCTCATCGTCTTAACAGCAGATAGACCGCATGAATTAAGAGACGTCGGTGCACCACAAGCGATGAATCAATTCAATTTATACGGTACATTTGTGAAGCAATTTACAGAGATGGCACTTCCAGAAGCGAGTGAAGCGATGTATCATTACGCTCGCATGACGACGCAGCGCACGATAGCAAGTGCACTTCTAGCGCCGCAAGGACCTGTTCATCTTAATTTTCCAGTTCGCGAACCGCTTATTCCGGACTTTTCATTAGAAAGTTTATGGGATAAAGGACGCGGGGAATATACAGGAGTAGTTCAGCAAGGGAACGTGATGATGCCGAGTGAATATGTAGATTCTCTTGTAGGGCGCCTTTCACAGATGGAAAAGGGGCTTATTATTTGTGGAGATGATAGCCATTCAGAAATCGCAGCGTTTGCAACGCAACTAGCTGAAAAAACGGGATATCCAATATTAGCAGATCCACTTTCTAACATTCGTAGCGGACACCACGATAAAAAGATGGTAATCGACTGTTACGACACATTTTTACGAAATGAATTGTTAAAAGAAACGTGGAAGCCAGAAGTTATGATTCGCTTTGGTGGTATGCCTGTTTCGAAAGCATTAACGCAGTTCATTAAAAAACAGACGAAAGCCGTTCATATCGTTGTTGAGGAATCTGGACAATGGAGAGATCCAGCTCTCGTTGCGACAGAAGTGGTTCAAGCGAGTGATATTGCATTTTGCAAGGCACTAATAGAAAAAATGCCAGTTATGAAAAAGAATGATTGGTCCCTAATGTGGCAACATATAAACGAAAAAACGAAGGAAACGCTTCGTGAAATGGAAACATATGATACTGCATTTGAAGGGAAAGTTATTACGGATATCGTCCGTGTATTACCAGAAGGGGCAACGTTATTTGCGAGTAATAGTATGCCAATTCGTGATACAGATTCATTCTTCTTCACATCGGACAAAAATATTCAAGTGATGGCAAACCGCGGTGTAAACGGGATTGATGGAATTATTTCGACAGCTTTAGGAGCGAGCATTATTTGCGATCCGCTCGTATTAGTTATTGGTGATTTATCATTTTATCACGATTTAAACGGATTATTAGCCGCAAAATTACATGAATTAAATATAACGATTGTTGTTGTAAATAATGACGGCGGCGGTATTTTCTCATTCTTACCACAATATGAGAAAAAGGAACACTTCGAATCATTATTTGGAACACCGATTGGGCTTGATTATGAGCATGTTGTCAAAATGTACGGTGGTTCATTTAGCCGTGTAAATGGTTGGGAGCAATTCCGAGAAGAGGTACAAAAAGGAACAAGGGCGGAAGGTTTACACGTTGTAGAAATTTGTACGAACCGTGATGAAAACTTAACATTGCATCGCAAATTATGGAAAAAAACGCAGGATGTAATTACTACATCGTTGCAAGGTGAATCAAAATGAACGTAACGCTGCAAGGTGTATCGTATGAATATGAAGTAGTCGGAAGCGGAGAACCACTTCTACTTCTTCATGGTTTTACGGGAAGCATGGAAACGTGGCGTTCTTTCGTTCCTTCTTGGAGTGAGAAATTTCAAGTCATTTTAGTAGACATTGTTGGGCACGGAAAAACGGAAAGTCCTGAAGATGTGACTCATTATGATATTCGAAATGTAGCACTACAAATGAAAGAACTACTGGATTATCTTCATATTGAAAAAGCGCACATACTCGGCTATTCAATGGGCGGTAGACTGGCGATTACGATGGCATGTTTATATCCAGAGTATGTACATTCTCTTTTATTAGAAAATTGTACAGCCGGACTCAAAAGTGAAGAGGACAGAAAAGAACGTCGTGAAAAAGATGAGCGACTTGCTCATAAAATTGAGCGAGAAGGCATCAATAGTTTTGTAACGATGTGGGAAAATATTCCGCTGTTTGAAACGCAAAAAAGTTTAGCACAAAACGTACAAGAAGCGGTGCGAAAAGAACGACTTGCTAACGATTCAAAAGGACTTGCAAATAGCTTAAGAGGCATGGGAACAGGGGCTCAGCCTTCATGGTGGGACGAGCTGCCAAACTTAAAAATGCCTGTTCTTTTAATGAACGGGGAGCATGATGAAAAGTTCTTTCGCATATTAAAAACCATCGAAAAAAGCGCCCATGACGCGAAATTTGTCAAAATTGATGGTGCTGGCCATGCAATTCATGTGGAACAACCGGAAAAGTTTGATACAATAGTAAAGGGATTTCTAAAAACTATGCAGTGATGCTTTTTCATCTAAGAAGGAAGCTACACTTATAGAGGAGATCAGAAATATACAAGGAGGTAGTTGTAATGGCTATTGAATGGGTAAAAGAAGGCAATTACGAAGATATTATTTATTCAACATACAATGGTATCGCAAAGATTTCGATTAACCGCCCTGAAGTACATAACGCATTCCGTCCTAAAACGGTAATGGAGTTAATCAACGCTTTTGCACACGCTCGTGATGATGCAAATGTTGGCGTTATCATTTTAACAGGTGAAGGTGGACGTGCATTCTGTTCTGGCGGCGACCAAAAAGTTCGCGGTCATGGTGGATATGTAGGTGACGACCAAATTCCTCGTTTAAACGTATTAGACTTACAACGTCTAATTCGCGCAATTCCTAAACCAGTTATCGCAATGGTAGCAGGTTATGCAATCGGTGGTGGACACGTACTTCATATCGTATGTGACTTAACAATCGCTGCAGACAACGCTGTATTCGGACAAACAGGTCCTAAAGTAGGAAGCTTTGACGGTGGATACGGAGCTGGTTACTTAGCTCGTATGGTAGGCCACAAGAAAGCTCGCGAAATTTGGTACCTATGCCGTCAATATAGCGCACAGGAAGCGCTTGATATGGGCTTAGTAAACACAGTAGTACCATTAGAAGAGCTTGAAGCAGAAACAGTACAATGGGCACAAGAAATCTTAGCAAACAGCCCAATGGCACTTCGTTTCCTAAAAGCTGCATTCAACGCAGATACAGACGGTCTAGCTGGTATTCAACAACTAGCTGGAGATGCAACGTTATTGTACTACACAACTGACGAAGCAAAAGAAGGTCGTGACGCGTTCAAAGAAAAACGCAGTCCGGACTTCGGTCAATTCCCTCGTTTCCCGTGATCAACCGGAAACAAAACAACTAAGAGACTTGATGTCATATCAAGTCTCTTTCTTTCATGAAAGGAGAATGAATGATGGAGACGATGCCAAATTGGTTAAAGCAACGTGCGTTTTTAACACCAGACCGCACTGCAATTGAAATAGAGGATGAAAAGGTTACTTTTATGCAGCTGCATGAAAAAGTAGTATCTGTTTGTGAACACTTCACGCATGTAGGAGTGAAGCGTGGGCAAAAGGTGGCTGTTCTGATGAAAAATGGTATGGAGATGATTACAGTTATTCACGCCCTATCTTACGTAGGTGCAGTAGCTGTGCTTTTAAATACGCGTCTTTCAAGAGAAGAGCTACTTTGGCAAATGGATGATGCTGAAGTTATTTGTTTAGTGACGGATCAAGATTTTGAGGCTAAAGATGTTCCTGTATATTCATTTGCTGAAGTGATGAATGGACCGAAGGCGGAAGCCTCTATACAAGAAGAATTCTCTTTAGGAGAAGCGATGACAATTATTTATACGTCTGGGACGACAGGTAAACCGAAAGGCGTTATTTTAACGTACGGCAATCATTGGGCAAGCGCGGTTGGCTCTTCGCTTAATTTAGGGCTTCGTGATGATGATTGCTGGTTAGCTTGTATGCCGATGTTCCACGTTGGCGGGTTATCTCTTTTAATGAAAAATATTATGTACGGCATGCGCATTTTACTCGTTCCGAAATATGATGCCGATTTTATTCATAAAGCACTTCAAACGAGAGGCGTAACGATTATTTCTGTCGTTTCTAAAATGTTAACAGATCTATTAGAGAGACTAGGAGAAGAGACATATCCATCTTCTTTACGATGCATGTTACTTGGCGGAGGACCAGCGCCGAAACCGTTACTTGAAACATGTGTAGAAAAAGGAATTCCTGTGTATCAAACGTACGGTATGACAGAAACGTCGTCGCAAATTTGTACGTTATCAGCAGATTACATGTTAACGAAAGTAGGATCAGCCGGAAAACCACTATTTCAGTGCCAACTTCGTATTGAAAAAGATGGCGTAGTAGTGGCGTCGTTTGCGGAAGGCGAGATTGTAGTAAAAGGACCAAACGTAACAGGTGGTTATTTTAACCGTGAAGATGCGACGCGCGAAACCATTCAAAACGGATGGCTGCATACTGGTGACCTCGGTTATTTAGATGACGAAGGATTTTTATACGTATTAGATCGCCGCAGTGATTTAATTATTTCTGGCGGGGAAAATATATATCCGGCTCAAATTGAAGAAGTGTTACTTTCTCATCCGATGGTAGCAGAAGCCGGTGTTGTCGGTATGACTGACGATAAATGGGGACAAGTACCCGCTGCTTTTGTGGTGAAAAGCGGGGCGGTAACAGAAAAAGAAATTCTTCATTTTTGCGAGGAGAAATTAGCGAAATATAAAGTGCCGAAAAAAGCATGTTTTTTAGAGGAATTGCCACGAAACGCTTCGAAAAAATTGTTAAGACGAGAGTTAAGACAATTAGTGGAGGAGATGTAAGTGGAAATAAAAAAAGCGACACTTCATATAACGGAAATGCCACTCGTAATCCCGTTTGCTGCAAGCTACGGAACTTATGAGAAGCGTGAGAGCATCGTGATTGAATTAGAAGATACGGACGGGTACATTGGATTTGGCGAAGTCGTTGCGTTTTCTGAACCATGGTATACGGAAGAAACAGTGAAGACGGCGCTGCATGTACTACAAGATTTTTTATTACCTGATTTATTAAAAGCTGAAATTTCTCATCCGAATGAAGTGCCAGGTTTGTTCCAGCATATAAAAAGAAACCGAATGGCAAAGGCCGGAATTGAAGGGGCTGTTTGGGATCTATATGCGAAGCGTGAACAGAAATCATTAGCGACGTTACTTGGCGGAACTAGGACTGAAATTGAAGTTGGCGTTGTGGTTGGTATCAATACAATTCCGGTTATGTTAAAACAAATCGAGAAGTACGCAGAAGAAGGATATGAGCGTTTTAAAGTGAAAATAAAGCCAGAGCATGATTACGAATTATTGAAAGAAATTCGTAAAGAGTTCCCGCACATCCCGTTAATGGCTGATGCAAATTCAGCGTACACGTTAGCGGATACGGAGAAATTGAAACGATTAGATGAATTTCAATTGATGATGATTGAACAGCCGTTAGCGGATTACGATTTTCTCGACCATGCACAGTTGCAAAAGAAAATAGAAACGCCCATTTGTTTAGACGAAAGCATCCATAGTTTAGAAGACGCGCGCGTTGCGATTACGCTTGGCAGCTGCCGCATCGTTAATATTAAACCAGGGCGAGTGGGTGGATTAACAGAATCTATTCAAATTCATAATTATTGCATGGAGCACAACATACCCGTTTGGTGCGGCGGTATGGTAGAAATGGGGATTTCAAGGGCACAAAATGTTGCACTTGCTTCACTGCCGAACTTTTCGATTCCAGGTGATATATCTGCCTCTAGTAGACACTGGGAGAAGGATATTATTTCACCGGAAGTGATGCTAGAGAGCGGAAAAGTGATTGTAGCGCAAAGCGTTGACGCTGAGTATGAAGTAGACCGCGGAAGGCTGGCGGAAATCACGAAGCAGCGAATTGTTTTAGAGCGGTAGGTTGAGTCTTTCAAATAGCGGGTGAATTTCGTCGTTAATTGTCGGTAAGTCGATATTCCTTGTCGAAACGTCGATATATTAAAAAAATCGTTGATATATTTCAAGTTGTGTTCGATATATTTGAAAAATCGTCGATATAATTTCATTTACTAAGGTTACTCCCGCGAGTAACCTTTTCGTATTGTACAAATTGGATAGACTAGTTTACAATCGAGCGTATATAAGGGGGAGTAAAATGAAGCGCATTTCAATTTTAATAGCGGATGATGAGGCAGAAATTGCTGATTTAATTGAGATACATTTAGAAAAAGAAGGCTACCACGTCGTGAAAGCAGCTGATGGAGAAGAGGCAATTCATATTATTGAAACGCAGCCAATCGACTTAGTGGTTTTAGATATTATGATGCCGAAAATGGATGGTTATGAAGTGACACGCCAAATTCGTGCGAAGCATCATATGCCAATCATTTTCTTAAGTGCGAAAACGTCTGATTTTGATAAGGTGACAGGGCTTGTATTAGGCGCGGATGATTATATGACGAAACCTTTTACACCGATTGAATTAGTTGCGCGTGTAAATGCACAATTACGCCGATTTCTTACGTTAAATCAGCCGAAAGTAGCGGAGAATAAATCTGCTTTAGAGGTAGGCGGAGTCGTTATTGATCCTGAGCGAAGAACAGTAAATGTGTACGGAGAAAAAGTTGAATTAACACCGAAAGAGTTTGATATTTTATATTTATTAGCGAGCCATCCGAAGAAAGTGTACAATGTAGAAAATATTTTTCAGCAAGTATGGGCAGATGATTATTTTGAAGGCGGAAATACAGTTATGGTACATATTCGTACATTGCGGAAAAAACTTGGGGAAGATAAAAGAAAGAACAAGTTAATAAAAACAGTGTGGGGAGTAGGGTATACGTTCAATGGCTAAAAAGATGAGAAGCTTTCGCTCGAAGATGGTTATGCTATTTGCGTTAAGTATGATATTTGCTGGTGGCGTAACGTATATCATTTATGAAGGATTACGGATTTATTATAAATTAGTCGTTCGTTTTGAGGATCCGTTAGCTCAATTTCGTTCCATGGTAAGACAAATTGGGGATGTTAATTTCTTTTTAATTATTTTCATCCCTCTATCCATTATGTTTTTCTTCTTCCTTACTAGGCCTTATGTAAAATATTTTGATGAGATTTCAAGCGGGATTCATCATTTGGCGAACGGAAATTTTTCAAATGAAGTGCACGTGTCATCAAATGATGAGTTTGGATATATCGCACGTGAAATAAATGTAGCGAGTGAAAAATTAAAGGAAGCAGTAGAACGAGGCGACTTTGCGGAAAGTAGTAAAGATCAACTCATTGTTAACTTAGCTCACGATTTAAGAACGCCGTTAACATCTGTTTTAGGATATTTAGATTTAATTCTTAAAGATGAGAATTTGACGAAAGAACAAATTAAACATTTTTCCACAATTGCTTTTACGAAATCCGAAAGGCTGGAAAGTTTAATTGATGAATTATTTGAAATCACAAGAATGAATTATGGGATGCTGAAGCTGGAAAAAAGATCGATTGATATAGGTGAATTGCTTATTCAGTTAGATGAAGAATTATATCCGTTATTAGAAAAGAAGGAATTAGAAGCGAGATTGAATATCACGCCGCAGTTACCTATTAACGGAGACGGGAAGTTATTAGCGAGGGTATTTGAAAATCTTTTAACGAATGCGATTCGCTACGGGTATGATGGAAAGTTTGTTGATGTGAACGGGTACATTGAAGGTGAAGAGGTAGTCGTACAAATTATTAATTACGGAGACAGCATTCCAGAAGAAGATTTACCGTATCTTTTTGATATGTTTTATACAGGTGATAAGGCAAGATCAGAGCAGCAAGGTGGTACAGGCCTTGGGCTATTTATTGCGAAAAATATTGTTGAGCAGCATGATGGAAAGATTTCTGCTGAAAGTAATGTGATTAGAACGATATTTGAAGTGAGATTGCCAAAAGAAGAGAGCGAAGTAATTTAATAAAAATTTAAACTTTACCCCACTTTTTATTTTAATAGTTTTTTCTATTCTATACGTAAGTTACGTTAAGGAGGAACTAGAAATGAAAAAGTGGGTATTTATTTCTTTTTTTATAGCATGCACAATCTGTGTAGGCGTTTATATATCACCATTATTTCAAAAAGAGATCGATGTTAAAATTACAGACAAAGATAATACGGTAAGAGCTGCGAATACGGAAAATATAGAGGTTACAAAAGAAGAAATTTATAAAGGGGATCTATTATTAGTTAATAAAGATTACCCAGTTAAAAAAGATAGTATTAGGTCTGACATTATAAATGTAAATCACAATAGTGAATTAGTAAGAGGTTACGTCATATTTGATAGAAATCTTCGCTTATCAAAGGGTGTTGTGGAAAATTTTTTGAACGTTGTCGATGCAGCTGGAAAAGATGGAGTACAGCATTTTTTAATGAGTAGCGGGTATCGAGATTTTCAAGAGCAAAGTAAATTATATAAAGAAATGGGATCTGACTATGCACTTCCAGCAGGATATAGTGAACATAATTTAGGATTATCACTCGACATTGGATCTACGCAAAAGAAAATGGAGAGAGCCCCTGAAGGAAAGTGGATTGAAGAGAACGTATGGAAGCATGGCTTTGTTTTACGTTATCCGAAAAATAAAAGTCATATTACAGGCATTCAATATGAGCCGTGGCATATACGTTATGTCGGCTTACCGCATAGTGCGATTATGCAAAAAGAGAAAATTACATTGGAGGAATACTTAGACTTCTTAAAAGAGAAAAAAGAAATCACAACCGATGTGGAAGGTAAGAAATATACGGTTTCTTATTATAAAGTGTCAGGGAACAGGAAAGTGAATGTTCCAGCGAATAAGCAGTATGAAATTTCGGGGAATAATATGGATGGGGTTATTGTGACGGTACAGGAATAGATAATCTTGATTCTCCCATAATAGTGCTCTATTACGGGAGAATCAAATAGGGGAACAGATACAATTCTCAATGGATTTCATTCCGAGTAAAAAAGATTGGAGCCTCATCAACATTTTTCAGCCATATATACTCCTGACTATGTAAGCTATCCTTCATCCAGACATCGCCTTTATATATATTTGCTTTCTTGCGAAGCCAAGTAAGATAAGGTCCAATAACTTGAGGGTTTTCATCACGTTCATTTTGTTTTGGGAATGAGATTTGTTTCTGTTCTTCTGTTTTTATATTGATCATATAAAGTGTTGTAAACATCGTCGGAACAGGACCTTCTTTCCATACCTTATTTTCTGTTGCACGAGCCACAACCACTTTGTTTGGTGAAAACCATTCTAAATCAAGGTCTACATAACCGACAGGTGTGTAGATCTTTTGTTGTTTTGCTGTTACCATGTCTGCAACTGTGAATTTTTTATTTTCTACAAAGAACCTTCCTTCTCCTGAAATATAGGCGAGTTGATTAGTTGATGGAGCCCACTTCATCCAATCTTTGAACCATAGCATGTTACCAATCGTTCGAAAGTGTCTTCCTTTTGATGAGATAACACATAATGTATTGCTATCCATTGCTAAGGAGGCAGTAGGACTAGCCAAAAAGCTAATCCACTTTCCATCAGAACTCCACTTGAAATAGTTAGCGTTAATCGCAAATAAATCAGTTTCATTTGTTTGAATCGTATAAAAAGGCTTTATTTTATCTTTAGCAAGATTTGCATCGGCTGGTATTTTATAAAGTGGAATTGTGCCCCATCCGGTCGGACGCAAGCAGGATTGTGAGGAGACGATAAAGTCCTTTCCGTTCGGGAACCATTCGAAATCACTAACCCCAAGTGATACATTTTCAAAACCTTGTGGGTGACCGTTTTTAATTTTTGTCACGTTTAATAAACCTTGATCAGTGTAAGCTAATTGATTTTTATTTGGTGACCATTTAAAGTCAGATGTTACGACCCGTTCATAAGGCTGATAGTTTACTTTCTTCTTCGTATCATAAATGAATAAGTTAGACTTTTTCCCTGTTTCATCACTATCAATATAACCAATAAATCTCCCATCATAAGACCATTTTGGAGAATACACATATCGATTTTTTGTGATTTGTATTTCTTGATTTCCTTTCTTTATCCATAGCTGATGGTCCCGGATAAATGCAGCCGTGAGTGATGGAGGGGCTGCGCTAACCGTTGTTGGTACATACAAAGTGATTAAAATTATAAATAATAAAATTCGAAATCCCAAGAATATCCCTCCTGCTTATAGGGTGTCCGAATATGTAATGGAAACTCATATTTTAATATAAAATTAAACATTATAACGTTATATTTACTTCTCCCTTTTTTTGTGTTACGCTAAACGTGTGAAAGAGATATAAAAATGAAATTTTAATGTAAGCGTATTCTTATGGCTTCTTATAGAAAAGGGTGGAAATACAATGACAGAACGATTCGTACTACGTAATGTGAAACGTGTGAACGGGGAAGAGATTGACATTGTAATTGAAAATAATAAAATCGCACAGGTGACGAAAGCTGGTGCTGGCGAGGGTGGAAAGGTTCTTGATTACTCTGGTACTTACGTATCGAGTGGTTGGATTGATTTGCACGTTCATGCTTTTCCAGAGTTTGATCCGTATGGCGATGAGGTGGATGAAATTGGCGTTAAGCAAGGGGTAACGACAATTGTTGATGCGGGTAGCTGCGGAGCTGATCGTATTGCAGATTTAGTACAAAGTAGAGAACAGGCAAAAACGAATTTATTTGCCTTTTTAAACATTTCTCGCATCGGTTTGAAACGAATTGATGAATTGTCCAATATGGAATGGATAGATAAAGAGAAAGTAATAGAAGCAGTAGAAAAGTATAAAGATGTAATCGTTGGGTTAAAGGCGAGAATGAGTAAAAGTGTCGTTTGTGATAGTGGAATTGAACCGCTTCATGTAGCGCGCTCGTTATCTCGTGAAACATCATTACCGATTATGGTACATATCGGTTCAGCCCCTCCTCGCATTGAGGAAGTTGTACCTCTTTTAGAAAAAGATGATGTGATTACACATTACTTAAACGGGAAAGAAAATAATTTATTTGATGAAGAAGGCAAACCGCTACCTGTATTACTAGATGCAGTGAACCGCGGTGTTCATTTAGATGTTGGCCATGGCAATGCTAGTTTTTCTTTTAAAGTAGCAGAAGCGGCGAAGCGTCACGATATTGCTTTTAATACAATTAGTACAGATATTTACCGGAAGAATCGTATACACGGTCCAGTATATAGTATGGCTCACGTTCTTTCGAAATTCCTTTACTTAGGTTATCCGCTAGAAGAAGTAATTGATGCGGTGACGAAACGTGCGGCAGAGTGGCTGAAAAAACCAGAGCTTGGCCGTATTCAAGAAGGCGATATTGCAAACTTAACTTTATTTACGGTGAAAGATGAGAAGGTTACGTTAATTGATTCAGAAGGGGATCAGCGCGTTGCTGAAAGAAGAATTGATACGAAAGGGGTTGTGATCAATGGGTCATTCATTGAATGCTAAGTACGGATTAAAAAGAGTGATTAATGCGAGCGGTAGAATGAGTATTTTAGGTGTATCCGCTCCGACAAATACAGTTATGGATGCGATGAAACATGGTGGACAAAATTATGTGGAAATTGCAGATTTAGTAGATAAAGCAGGAGATTATATTGCGAGAATTCTAGATTCAGAGGCAGCAGTTGTTGTAAATTCAGCATCGAGCGGAATTGCACTTTCTATCGCTGGTATCGTTACAGAAGGAAATCGCCGTAAAAGTGAAAGACTTCATCAAGAGGTCATCGCGAAAAACGAAGTGATTATGTTAAAAGGTCATAACGTTCAATACGGTGCTCCTGTTGAAACGATGATTTACTTAGGCGGCGGTAAACTTGTAGAAGTTGGCTACGCAAATGAAGGGAAAGCAGAGCATATTGAAGATGCGATTGGTGAAAATACAGCGGCGATTCTGTATGTGAAATCCCACCATGCCGTGCAAAAAAATATGATTTCTGTTGAAGAAGCATGGGAAGTTGCGCAGCGAAATAACGTACCACTTATCGTCGATGCGGCAGCTGAAGAGGATATTCAAAAATACGTGAAGTATGCAGACCTTGCCATTTATAGCGGATCAAAGGCAATTGAAGGACCTACTTCTGGTATTGTCGGCGGGAAACGAAAATATATTGAGTGGCTGAAAGTGCAATTACATTGCATCGGAAGAAGTATGAAAGTTGGGAAAGAAACAACTTTTGGCTTACTTCAAGCGCTTGATGAGTACGGGGTAAAAGAAGATAAAAGTGAGCAAGAAAAAGAGTTGTTACAAGTACTTATGCCGCTGAAAGAATTAAACGGTGTAAATGTAACGATTGTTCAAGATGAAGCAGGAAGAGCAATCTTTAGAGCACGTATTCACATTAATGAGAATGAGTTAAATAAATCAGCAAAAGACGTTGTAACAGCATTACGCGAAGGCGAAATTGCCATTTACACACGTGATTACGGCGTAAGACAAGGATTCTTTGATATTGATCCACGTCCACTTCAAGGTGATGACATACATGTAATTGAAGAAAAAATGAGAGAAATTGTAGGGGGAAACTAAAATGACAAACATTCAAAAACGTTTTTATAAAGGCCGTGTAGCATTAAATGTATTAGCGAACAATATCCGAAATGCGAAAGATATTTTTGAAGCAGCAGAAGGTTATGTAGTAGTGGGAGTGCTATCAAAAGACTACCCAACAGTAGAAGAAGCAGTTACAGCGATGAAAGCATACGGAAAAGAAATTGATGACGCGGTATCAATCGGACTAGGAGCAGGAGATAATCGCCAAGCAGCAGTTGTAGCTGAAATTGCGAAGCATTATCCTGGTAGTCATATTAACCAAGTGTTCCCTTCAGTTGGAGCGACACGTGCAAATCTTGGCGGAAAAGATAGCTGGATTAATAGTTTAGTATCACCAACAGGAAAAGTAGGGTACGTAAATATTTCTACTGGTCCAATTAGTGCAGCTGGAGAAGAAAAAGCAATCGTTCCAATTAAAACAGCGATCGCACTTGTACGTGATATGGGCGGAAATTCATTGAAATACTTCCCAATGAAAGGTTTAGCTCATGAAGAAGAATATCGCGCAGTTGCGACAGCATGTGCGGAAGAAGGATTTGCATTAGAACCAACGGGCGGAATTGATAAAGAAAACTTCGAAACAATTGTACGTATTGCGCTTGAAGCAAACGTAGAGCAAGTTATCCCGCACGTGTACTCTTCTATTATTGATAAAGAAACTGGTAATACGAAAACAGAAGATGTTCGTGAATTATTAGCGGTAGTGAAGAAGTTAGTTGATCAATATGCGTAAGAAAATTGCGGCATTCGGCGAAGTAATGATGCGCTTGCAAGTACCCGGATATGAATTGTTGTCGCAAGCTAACACATTAAACTACTCATTTTCTGGTACAGGTGTGAACGTTGCAGCGGCACTTTCTCATCTCGGGCATGAAGGGTTTCTTATTTCAACTTTACCAGAGAACTCGGTTGGAGATGCTGCGATATCTCATATTCAAAAGTTAGGCATTCGGGCGCCGTTTATTTCAAGAGCTGGTAAATATGTCGGCATGTACTTTTTAGAAAATGGATTTGGTGCACGTGCAAGCCGCGTTACATATTCAAATCGATTAGAAAGTAGCTTCAATACGGCGTCTGAAGAGATGTACCAGTTTGAAGAAATCGCCAAGGAAATTGATATCGTTCATTTTTGCGGGATTACACTTGCGATGAATGATACGGTGCGCCATCATATGAAATCTTTAGCGAAAGCAGTTAAAGAAAACGGAGGCACTGTCGTTTTTGATTGCAATTATCGTCCATCGCTTTGGGGAGAAGATGGATATGAGCAGGCGAAACCGCATTATGAAGAAATGCTATCTCTTGCTGATATCGTTATGATGAATGAAAAAGATGCAATGTTCGTTCTTGGTATGCAAACAGAAGAGACGGAGCGAGAGGCGCAACTTGTTGATCTTATTCCGAAAGTGGCTGAAACATATCATATCGCTACAATTGCTGGTACACATCGCTCTATTAATAATGATAATACACACTCGCTTCGAGGGTTTATATGTAAAGATGGTGCGTTCACTTTTGCAAAAACACTTACGTTTTCTGTATATGATAGAATAGGTGCTGGAGATGCTTATACGAGCGGGATTATTCATGGCGAGATAGAAGAGTTTGCACCAGAGAAAGCTGTTTCATTTGCGTCAGCAGCTGGAATGCTTGCACATACAATCGTCGGTGATACGCCAATGTCATCAGAGAAGGATATACTTCGGGCAATGACGGCATCAGTAGGTGATGTAGAAAGGTAGTGGGTGTAACGGTGAACGTAACGAGAAAAAAGGGACCATTATATTTACAAATAAAAAATATTATTCGTGATCGAATATTGCATGGTGTATATGCGATTCATACAAATATTCCTTCCGAACCGCAGTTAGAAGAAGAGTTCAAAGTAAGTAAAATTACAGTGCGTAATGCGATTAAAGAACTTGCTCAAGAAGGATATTTGGAAAAGAAAAGCGGTAAAGGAACGAAAGTCATCCGTAATACTTCTGCGACAAAGTTGTCAAAGGGTAAGAAATTTACAGAAGTGTTAGTGGAAGAAGGATATAAAGTACAGAAGAAATTGCTAAAAGCAGAAATCGTTCATAATGAAGAAGGAACCGTGCCGTTTCGATTATTCGGTAAGGAGAGTTTCCGTATTGAACGTTTATATGCGTTAAATGATGCGCCGTATATTCATTATACGCACTATTTCTCAGCACACATGGCAAGTACAGATTTATCGGACTTTGACTTGCAATCACTTTACGATTTAGTCGAGGACAGAGGTATACATTTAGAAAACTTCAGAGATGAATTCGCTGTTGGACTTGCGCCTAATTTCGTTGCAGAAGCGTTAGGTGAAAAAGAGGGGACAGCGTTATTAAAACGTATGCGCTATTCTTACGATGAAGTTGGCGAAGTAATTGAATATAGCGAAGGCTACTACAATACAGAAATGCAGCATTATGTAGTGAATTATGACGTATAAAAAGAGGGGATTGTCCCTCTTTTTTTATAAAGTGAAACTTTAATTGGATTCATCCCGCATCAATTAGGTGTTACTATCCACAAATACGGGGTAAAAATAAGGGGAATGAGAGATGGATATATACTTATTAATCGTCACGTTACTTGCGATCGCAATTGTTATTTTAGGGGTATCATGGTGGAAATGGCATGCATTTATTAGTTTAACAGTTGCGAGTTTATTTTTAGCTATCATGTCTGGACTGAATTTAACGAAAATAGTGACTGCCTATGAAACTGGTGTTGGTAGTGTACTAGGGCATTTAGTTGGTATTTTGGCTCTCGGAACCATTTTAGGGAAAATGATGTCCGATTCAGGGGCCGGCATGCAAGTGGCAGATTTCTTTATTCGATTTTTCGGGGTGAAGAAACTACCGTGGGCTATGTTATTTGCAGGATTTGTTATAGGGATTCCAGTGTTTTTCGAAGTTGGGATCGTCATTTTATTACCACTTGTTATTTCAATTCGAAAAACGACGAAGCAAAATATTTTATTAATTGCTTTACCTGTTATTGCGGGACTATCGATTGTACATGGGCTCGTGCCACCACATCCAGGGGCGATGACAGCAATCGGTATTTATAACGCGAACTTAGGAAAGGTACTTTTATATTCATTAATTATCGCGTTACCAACAGCCATTATCGCAGGACCGATATTTGCAAAGTGGGTACATAAAAGAGTTATACCTGAAAATGAACCGGAGCTTGTTCGAGTTACGACTGTATCAACTGATTTGCCGAGTCGTAAAGTTTCATTTTTTATAATTTTATTACCAGTTGTATTGATGATTTTATCAGTAGTGGCACCATATATTTCATTACCGAAAAAGATAACTGAATTTTTTGTATTTATAGGAAGTCCAGTAATTGCTTTACTTATTTCATGTTTCGCAGCATTTTATTTACTTGGAATCAGACAAGGAATTAATAAAAAGGTCATTAAAAAATTAACGGATGAAAGTTTATTACCGGTCGGTTCCATTATTTTAATTATCGGTGCAGGCGGTGGATTTAAACAAATATTAATTGAAAGCGGCGTTGGAACGGCGATTGCACAAATGGCAGAACATATATCGTTATCACCAATTGTATTAGCTTTCATGGTAGCTGGATTAATTCGAATTGCAACAGGTTCAGCGACAGTAGCATTAACGACAGCAGCAGGGATTGTTTCACCAGTTATTCAGCACATGTCTGGTGTAAATTTAGAATTGCTCGTTATTGCAACGGGTGCAGGATCATTAATGTTTTCTCACGTAAATGATGCAGGATTCTGGCTTGTAAAAGAGTATTTAGGATTAACGGTGAAGGAAACGTTTAAGACGTGGACGGTACTCGAGACATTGTTATCATTTATTGCATTTGGCTTTGCGCTTTTATTAAATACGTTTATTTAGAAGATACCTTAATTGGTATCTTTTTTTGATGAAGCCCATTTCTCAAAACAAGCCCGTTTTTAGGTAAGCCAAGCTTCCTATTCGCCCTGAAAACATACTATAAATGGAATCCCCTCATTTAGAGCAAGGTGAACTTGTTATGAATGATACTAAAGGAGGAATAGAGTAATGAGCGAAAAGTGTGAACACAGACATGATGATTGTAACCGCAGAAATGGGTGCGGCGGCGGTTTTGCGCTTCTAATCGTATTGTTTATTTTATTAATCATCATCGGTGCTAGCTGCTTCGGCGGTGGCGGTTCTTGTGGTTATGGTGGTTACGGCGGTTATGCTGGCGGCTATGGTGGATATTGCTGCTAATTATTTAAAAACTATTGAAAATAGCCTTGTGCATATTGCACAAGGCTATTTTATTCATACTTTAATATGCTGTGATAATTTATTAATGTACAGAGAGCGGATTAAGAAGAAGAAAATGATCTCGATAATCCCGAAAAAGGTAAGTATAATCAATAACTCTTTTAGTAACGGGAAAGCAAACATGCTTTGTAAAAACTTAACCGCAAATAACGTGTGAACACCAGCAACGATGTAAGGAACGAAAAATAAAATTCCTAATTGAATCGTTGCAGAGCGAAACATTTCTGATTCTGTTAAGCCGAGTTTTGTAATCGTAATATACTTTTGTCGCTCAGTTGTTAAGTCATTATACATACGGAAATATAAAACACTAGCCGCACCGATAAAGAAGATAAAGCCAAGAAATGCCCAAATAAAAAAGTGAGCAACTGCACTTTCTTTATTGTGAATGAGTTCGTCGGTAGCGGTGTGAATATAAAACGGCTTGAGAAAACCTTCTTCACCCTTATGTGCTTCATACAAATTATTTGCATCTTGATCTAATATGTTTAATATATTTTTGGTCGGGATAATTGCATTTTCCCAATTTTCCACGAAGTAGTTATAAATCGTAATTGTCTCAATATGAGGAACCATATTTTCAATTGCATTATCTTGCATAACAATGAGATGAGGCAATGCAAATGAGGGTTCTATTCCTTTATTAATAAAACCTTTAATATGAAATTCTTTTTTATTAGAGCCAAGTGTAATTGTATTTTGTTTAGCGAATGGGTTTGATACAAGATTTAATAGCTCTGGTGCATAGCGAGAAATAATGTAAACTTCTGTAGAATCAAGTGTAACTGTGGGTCTATTTAATTGTTTGGCAATTGCGTTATAATCACTCATTTTCATAATTACAATTGATTCTTTTAAAGCTGTGTCTTTTACAACAGTAAACTTGTATTTCGCGTATTGAAAATTAGCATTTGTAAGCTCAGTTTCAATGGTATTAATATGCTTTTGTTCAAGTGGATTCTCACCTTCAGATGTATATGTGAAGGGAATAGGATATCGTTCTAGTATGGATGCCTTCGTACTATTATTAGCAGCGAATAACCCGATAATAATTGTAAATGCAAGTGCAGATAACATAGAAACGATAAAGAGTACATTAATATTACTACGGGTACGAGCGACTAAGTCTGAAATCCATAACATATTTATTTGTTTCAAATAAAACTTTCTACGCTTCTTTAAAATATAGATAAAAAGAAGAAATGTTTGTGAAAAGAATAAATATGTTCCGACTACTACGAGCGGCAAAATAGATAATATAATAAAGAAGACAGATCCATTTTGCACATTTTCTTCTGTTACGTAGCCTTGCGGATAACCAGCGATATAATAACATAGCCCTAAACAAATTAAAGCAAATAAAGAGATGAGTATAGACGGCCTTTTTTCGGCTGTCACTTTCTTGTTCCCTTTTATAAGGTGGACTGTTTTACGAGTACGAATAAACATCGGTGTAAACGTAGAAACGATTAAAAATAAAATGATAAATGTTACAGTTGTGACAATAATCGCTTCCGTCGGCCAATATAAATAGAGGCCTTTCGCACTTGTTAATTTCGAAGTGACTAATAAGAAAAAGTTAGAAAATACAAGACCACCTTGGATACCGATAAAGATAGATAATATCCCGATGATCATGTTTTCAGTAAATAACAGTCTTTTTAATTGTCTCTGTGAAATACCGAGAATCGTGAGTATCCCAAACTGCTGCTTCCGTACGTTTAAAAATGTTCCAATTGAATATAAGAGAAAGAAGAACGAGAACATAACGATAACAAGCTGTGCTGTACTAGCTAAGTTCATTAGAGGATCACGTTCTTGAAAGTTTTGTACATTTTGTAAGCGCGGATGATACGCATATACGGTAAAGGAAAAGAAAACCATGATAGAAAAAGCACTACTTACAAAATAAGCGAAATATGCTTTAGAATTACGCGAGACATTTTTAAATGCAAATTGCCAAAATGTCATCTACGTCTTCCTCCTAATAATGCTAAAACATCTAATATTTCTTGATAAAACTTCTCGCGATATAGCCCGCGGTGTAGTTCGTTGTAAAGCTCGCCATCTTTAATGAAAATGACGCGGTTACAATAACTTGCCGCGAATGGATCGTGCGTAACCATTAAAATTGTTGCCTCTTCTTCTTTATTCAATTTCGTAAATAGTTCCATTACGTCAATTGCCGCTTTTGAATCTAAGTTTCCTGTCGGTTCATCGGCAAGTAGAAGTGACGGATGATGAATAACAGCACGAGCTACTGCGGTACGCTGTGCTTGTCCGCCAGAAACTTCAAAAATACGTTTGTCCAAAATATGATCAATGCCAAGCTTTTTTGAAATGTTATCAAGCTTTTCGTCCATTTCTTTTAATGGAACATTATCTAATGTTAAAGGTAGTACGATATTTTCACCGATTGTTAGTGTATCTAGTAGGTTAAAGTTTTGGAAAACAAATCCTAACTCTTGTCGGCGGAAAATAGCTAACTTCTCTCTACGAAATGTGTGCGGTTTTTTTCCGTTAATCACGACATCACCAGAAGTAGGTGAATCAATTGTAGAGATAACGTTTAAAAATGTAGATTTACCACTACCAGATGGTCCCATGATAGCAACAAATTCACCTTTATCTACATGTAAATTTATATTTTTTAAAGCAGTGTGAGGGACTTTTCCTTCATACACTTTTGAGACGTTTTTTATGTGTAAAACTTCTTCCATAGTAATCACCTTTCTATCCTTTAAAACTTAATATGTTGTGATAATTTTTGCATATAGAAGGAACGAATTAAAAGGAAAAATAACATTTCAACTGTTCCAAAAATCATAAGTACGACTGTAATCTCAGCGAAGAACGAGAGATGTAAAACTTCTTGTAGCATCTTTGTCGCAAACATCGTATGAATCGATGCCATAATGTATGGGACAAAGAAAAGAATCGCAAGTTGAATTGTAGCAGATCGTTTCATCTCAGCTTCTGTTAAACCGATTTTTGTAATCGTTACATACTTTTCTTGCTCATTTGTTAAATCTGTATACATCCTGAAATAAAGAACACTGCCAGCACCAATAAAGAAAATAACACCTAAGAAAGTACCAATTAAGAAGAACGAAGCGACATTTTGTTTTGTGGTGTATAGAGAATCGCTTGCTTCACTTGCATGGAAAGGCTTGTGATCTACTTGAATGTTGTTCCCGTCGGTATTAATTTTGTCTATGAATACCGAGCCGATGTGATTCGCTTTTTCCCAGTCTTTAACTTTAAAGCTATATACACTCATCTGCTTTGAAACGGATGATAATGCCTCTACATTTTCATCAGATAATACGAGTAATTGTGATATTAAACTATTTGGGAATGGGTTATAACTTTTATATTCTTTTATATGTAACTGTAAAGAATTTTGGTTTAGCGTAAGAGTATTTCTCGTTTTTTGATCATGAAGTGTCTCAAAAACTTGATTATCTAAATCTTTAATAAGAACATAGGATTCATTATTCTTCACGTGGAGATTTTCCCAGTGTAATGCTTTAGCAAGTATATTATAGTCACTTTGTTTAATTGCATAATAGAGTTGCGGTTTTTCTTCCGCCGAAGATACTTCATATATATCCGTTTTGAATTGTGTATAAGCAAATTGATCTTCGTTAAACTTTTGTTTTAACCAATTCAAATGTTCATCTGCTAACGTATTTTCAGTATGTGATAAATATGTAAAAGGAAAAGGATTTTCCCTTAATGCATCAAATTTTGTGAATTTCCCAAAACCGTATAAGAATGTAATCATGGTAAAAGCAAGTGTTGATAGCATCGCTACAATAAAGAGCATGTTAATATTTGTCCGAATGCGCGCTGCTAAATCAGAAATCCAAAGCATATTCGTGCGCTTCATATAAAATGTTCTTCGTGTTTTTAATATACGAATGAGTAAAAAACTAATTTGTGAAAAGAAAAAGTATGTTCCGGCTGCAACAAGTGACGGAATGAAAAATATACTGGTGGCGGCGTACAAAAGCCCAACTACGTCGCCAAGCGACATGAAATATAGCGGATTTGCTGCTAGTACGTACCCAGATATTAAACATGTCGCACCAAATAGAGAGATGAGCACGGACGCTTTTCTTTCTTTTTGTTTTGTTCCTTCTTTTAAAAGACGTACAGCCTTTCTCGTCCGAATGAGCATCGGTGTAAAAGATGAGACGAGAATGAAGAGTCCAAGAAAGATGATCATCGTTAAAATAATGGCACCCGTTGGCCAATATAAATATAAACCAGGTACATGCGTAATTTTTGCGGTAACTAATAAAAAGAACTGCGAGAAGACGAGTCCAAGTTGAATACCGAAAAAGATGGAAAGAACACCAATTAGCATGTTTTCTAGAAATATGAGTCTCTTTAATTGCTTTTGAGATATGCCAAGTACCGTTAAAATCCCAAATTGCTTTTTTCGTACTTTTAAGAAAGTACCGATTGAATAGAGTAAAAAGAAAAACGAAAAGAATACAATGACAACTTCTGAAATTGTCATTAATATGTTTAGAGCAGCATTCACGCCTGTCATATGCAATTTAGGATGAAATAAATAAACTGCAAATGAGAAAAAAATTGCAATGGAAAACGCACTACTTACAAAATAGGCGAAATAAGCTCTGGCGTTCCGGGTCACGTTTTTAAATGCAAACTGCCAAAATGTCATTCACCTGAACCTCCTAGTAGGGTGAAGATGAAAAGAGTATCAGAAATACTCTTTTCATCTTGTTTGTCTTAAATAATTTGTCCATTCGTATACTGTGATAATTTTTGCATGTAAAGTGAACGGATGAATAAGAAAAATACGATTTCAACGAATCCGAAAATAATAAGAACGGCTGATACTTCTTTAAACAAAGATAAACCAATTACATCTTGTAGCATTTTCGTTGCAAACATTGTATGAATAGATGCCATAATGTAAGGAACGAAAAATAAAATACTAAGCTGAATGGTTGCAGATCGTTTCATTTCTGTATCTGTCACACCGATTTTAGAAATTGTTATATACTTCTCTTGTTCATTCGTCAAATCTGTATACATTCTAAAGTAAAGAACGCTACCAGCTCCAATGAAGAAAATAACTCCTAAAAATGTCCCGATTAGGAAGAATGCAGCACTACCAGATGTTATTTTGTATAACGCCCCCGCTGATTCAAAGAATTGAATAAGAGGTCCTTCATACTGGGAATTATTTAGATCTTTTTGCACTTTGTCTATAAAATCATCAGCAATTTTATATGTTTGTTCCCAGTTTTGAATTTTGTAATTGTATGCTGATATATGCTTTACCGTGTTGGGGAAGTTATTTACTTGAATATCAGGCAAAACTACCGTTTGATATGAAAAGTCAGATGGAATTGCATTTCCAGGCTCATAGCCTTTTACTCGTAATTTTGTATTTGTACTAGATAGTGTAATGTAATCTCTTTTGTATCTTTGCTCAAACTCGTTGAATATAGTGACATAAGATGTCCCCGTTAACACGTATGCTTCGTTATTATCCATAAATAGTTGTTTCATTCGTAAAGAACTCGCAAGTTTGTTATAGTCACTTTGCTTAATTGCGTATACGTCATTATAAATAGCTACATCTGTATCTTCTTTTAGTGTTGTTTTATATATATCAGTTTTGATTTTTTTATAAGGAAAATGCTCTTTTTGTAACTGGTGTTCAAGCCAATTTAAATGCTCTGTAACAAAAGGATTCGCATCATAGGAAAAATAAGAAATTGGGAAAGGAGAAGTTCTATTAACCTCTAACTTAATAAATTTCCCGAATCCATATAGGAATGTAATCATTGTGAAAGCAATTGTAGAGAGCATTGCTACAATAAAAAGCATATTAATATTCGTTCGAATACGGCTTGCTAAATCAGAAATCCAAAGCATATTAACCCGTTTCATATAAAACTTTCTTCTCGTTTTTAAAATGTAAATAAGTAAAAAACTAATTTGTGAAAAGAAAAAATATGTACCGATTGTAACAAGTGTTGGGATAATGAAAATACTCGAAAGCATATATATATAACCAATTTGCGGACTTACTGATACGAAATATTTAGGATTTCCAGCTAAAGCATAACCACCTAATAAACAAATCGCACCAAATAAGGAAACGAGTATGGACGGTTTTTTTTCTTTTTGTTTTCCGCCATTTGTTTTTAAAAGTTGTACCGTTTTTTTTGTACGGATAAGCATTGGTGTGAATGTAGATACAATGATAAAAAGACTAAGGAAAACGATGGTCGTTAAAATAAACGCGTTAATAGGTAAGTATAAATATATTCCTGGCACGTGCGTAATTTTTGCTGTTACTAATAAGAAAAATTGTGAAAAGACAAGTCCAAACTGCATGCCGAAAAAGATAGATAAAATCCCAATTAACATATTTTCCATAAAAACGAGACGATGTAATTGTTTTCTCGATATTCCTAAAACGGTTAAAACGCCGAATTGCTTTTTTCGAACTTTTAAAAAGGTACCGATGGAATATAGTAAAAAGAAGAAAGAAAAGAAAACAATTACTACTTCTGAAAATATCATCAATCCTGAAATATCAGAGCCCATATTGAAGTTTTGTAATTTTGGATGGAATAAGTAGACAGCAAACGAAAAGAAAACAGCAATGGAAAAGGAACTACTTAAAAAGTAAGCAAAATAAGCTCTCGAGTTGCGTGTTACATTTTTAAAGGCAAACTGCCAAAATGTCATAATATGTACCTCCCGCTAGAAGGCAAATATGTAGTTTTATTGCAAAAAATGTATGAGAGTGCGTTCTCATACATTTTGCTAGCATATGTACCGATCATGCTTCAGTCACCTTCTCCACATGTTCTGCTTGATTATTTGCAGCATTGTGGAAGATGATTTTAATCGTCGTTCCTTTACCAACTTCAGAGTCTAGTTTGACAGAGTGACCTAAATAATCACAAATTTTACTTACAATATAAAGTCCCATACCAGTAGATTCTCCGAATGCGCGACCGTTTTTCCCAGTGTAAAACGGTTCAAATACTCTTCGAATATCTTCTTGCGGAATACCAACACCTTCATCACGAACTTCTAAAATAATATCTTTGCCGTTTCGGTAAGCAGATAAGAATACTTTCTTTCCGCGTTCACCAGAGTAACGAACTGCATTTGTCATTAACTGATAAATGATGAACTTTAGCCATTTCGCATCAGAAGCAACTTTTAAATCAGAATGAACTTCTAAAACAGGGAAGACCCCGTTTCGAATGAATAGTTCTTTTAATCCGTTAATATTTTTTGTTACCGCATCTTTTAATGAAATCGTCTCAACATGGAAATCTTCATGGAAGTTATTTAGCCTTGCCATATATAAAGCCATATCGAGTCCTTGATTTAATCGTTCTAATTCTTTTTTGAATTTCGGAATTAAATGTTCATCTTCCATTTCGAGTACCATAAGTTGCATAACGGATACAGGTGTCTTCATTTGATGTACCCAGTGGTTAATGAATAATTGATGTTCTTGTTGTTTTACTTCATACGATTGTAGTTCTTTTTGGAAGAGACGGTACTGTGTACGCACGAGTTCATTTACACCGTGAGGCATCGGCGCAGTTGCTCTTTCAATAAACGCATCTTCCATTTTCTCTGGTTGCTCACTTAATCTATGGTACATTCTACGATTTCGAACGTAACGATAAGCGAGGAAACAAATAAATAAGTATAAACTTAAAACGACGAAGTAAAATTTATTATTTTGAAATCCATCTACTGCATCATAAAGAACGAAGATGATACCGAAGTTTAATACGTATAGTAAAAAAAATGCAAAATGATCACGTAAAAATAGCTTCATGCTTATTCACTCCAAGTTGCGTTAAAACGATACCCAAGTCCACGTACTGTTTCAATAGCATTTTCAATACCAAGCTCATTGAACTTTTTACGAAGACGCGTAATGTTTACGTTTAATGTATTTTCTTCAACGAAGCTTTCGTCATCCCATAGGGCAGCTAGTAAATCTTCACGGCTCGCTGTACGAGGGAATTTAGATAATAACATTTCTGCTAAAATCGCCTCTTTTTTCGTTAAAAGAACTTGCTCAGCTCCGAAATGAATTTCTGGACGCTCTGGGAATAATTTTAGTCCTTCTACTTCAACGATACGTTCAGAAATATTTGGCGCATAATCACCGTAAATACGGCGTAATTGTCCTTTAATTTTCGCCATTACAACGTCGTAGTGGAACGGTTTTGTAATATAATCATCCGCACCGCTTTCAATCGCCATAATTTGTTCCATCTCACCAGCACGTGCTGAAATGAAAATAATTGGGCAAGTAGATTCATGGCGAATTTGACGGCACCAGTAGAATCCATCGAATTTCGGTAAGTTTACATCAAGTAAAACAAGATGTGGTTTCACTGCGTTAAACGATTCCATAATATCATCGAAGTTCTCTGCAACAACAGCTTCATAGCCGTATTTTTGAATGTGAGATTGTAGTAATGATGAAATATTTGGATCGTCTTCAACGATTAAAATTTTATACATATGTATATTCCTCCTAAAAAACAATTGTAGCTATAGTGTATCATGTGTTTCAAGTCTTTTCATTATGTTGAAAGATAAGCTAGTAAACAGTATAGGTCAAAAGTGAGAAAAGTAAAAAGGGCGTATAGATAATTGACAATTAACTAAAATCATTTTAACATTTAGATAAATATCTAAATGTCTAATTAGTGAAGGGAAGAAAGACATTGAATCAAGCATTTAAAGCATTAGCAGACCCAACAAGGCGAAAAATTTTAGATTTATTAAAAGAAGGTGATTTAACCGCTGGGGAAATTGCTGAACATTTCAATATGACAAAGCCAAGTATTTCACACCACTTAAACGCACTTAAAAATGCTGAACTTATTCAAGATGAAAAAAAGGGGCAATTCGTTATGTACTCTTTAAACACAACTGTATTTCAAGATTTATTGACTTGGGTGTTTACATTTACGAATAAGGGGGAAGAGGGGAAATGAAAAAGCATATATTTCCGTTACTATTAATTGCTTTAACGATTCTTGCATGGTGCATCGCATGGCCGCATTTACCGGGAGAGGTTCCAAGCCATTGGAATCTTGCAGGTGAGGTAAATGGACATATGTCAAAAATGGGAATGATGATTTTTGATGTTGCAATTATGGTTTTTATATATGCATTAGTGACCGTATTGCCTAAGATAGATCCGAGGTACGAGAACTATAAAAAATTTCCTAAAGCACTTGGAAGAATCAATGGAGCAATTTTGTTTTTCTTATTTACTATTAATATGATGACACTAGCAAATGCTTTAGGATACAACATTCCAATTGGAATTGTGGTGAACATAATGGTCGGTATCCTCTTTGTTGTACTCGGTAATTATATGCAACAATGTAAACCAAATTTCTTCATAGGTATTAAAACACCATGGACGTTAAGTAGTGAAGAAGTGTGGAGAAAAACACATAGATTAGGATCAAAGATTATGATGATTGGTGGCATTGTAATTATAATTTCTTCATTTCTACCGGGAATGTGGAAAATGATTTGCTTGTTAAGTGTTGTTGTTATATTGGTTGTTGGTACGATGGTATATTCTTATGTCGCCTATAAAAAAGAACTAAAAATGTAAATAAAAGCTGCTTTTCCATCTAAGGAAAAGCAGCTTTATTTTTTACCCCGCTATTCGCTGGGCAGTAAGACTCCCACCTCAAAATTCGGCGAATGCGGAGGAGTTAGGTGGGGGATGGACAAAACCCCCACTGATTAAAGTTTCACTTTATTTCTTCAAAACCGGTATCCAAATTTCACTTTTAAAGTTTGGAGAGGATATATCTTTCTGTTCATTCCACAATATTTCAGGTCCTTTTGCTAGTTCATAGTTTGAGGAAGGAAACCATTCGGAATAAATACGTCCCCATACATTTTGTAATGTTTCAGGAAATGGACCGACAGCTTCAAAGATAGCCCACGTTGAAGCTGCGACTTCAAGTTGAGCGAATTGCTCTGGACAATCTTTCGTTGTGGCTACTCCAATGTAGTGATCGAGTTCTCCCTTTTCCTCCATTCTTCCTTCAGAAAAATTAGTAGAAGCACTAATGATTCCATTCGGTTCCATGTTTGAAAGTGACTTTAACATTTGAATGGACTCTGGATTTAAACTTTTCCACATAGAAGCAATTTCTGCATTTACACCGTTAAATACAATTGGTACGCGTTTTGTAATACCAATAATTCGAAATGGTTCTTTTTCTTCAATTCGATAATTCATTTCATTTCCTCCTTGAATCGATAACTGGAAGGTCATTGGTGAATAAGCTTTCAAAGAATGACTACTATTTCGGGCCTCTGAAGGTGTTATGCCGTGCAAGTTTTGAAAAGCACGTGCAAAAGAATCTGGTGAGTTGTATCCATATTTTATAGCGACATCAATGACTTTTTCATCGCTATTTTTTAGTTCAAAAGCAGCAAGAGTAAGACGTCTACAGCGAATATATTCTGATAGTGATATGCCAGCTAGAAAAGAAAACATTCTTTTGAAATGATATTCAGAGCAGAAAGCTATTTTTGCGACTTCTTTAAAATCAATTTCATTTGTTAGGTTGTTTTCAATATACTGCATTGCCGCATTCATGTTTTTAAGTGAATCCATACGATGACCTCCTTGTTAAATAGAATAGCAGGAACAAAATAGCTCCATCCGACATTTCATGCACAACTTTGTAGGGTACATTTTTTACCTTACAAAATTGTAATGTTCCTGTAAGGAGAATGAATGGATGGCATGATATCCCAATGTTATAGTAACAAAGTACTTTCGTTCAGTAGGTTAAATTTTGATTTCTCTGCTTACCGTCCTTACATAACTGTCATGTTTGTGTAAGAAACATCGATAGTGGCAAAAGTAGAGAGTGTATATAGTTGAAAATAGAGAATAGAAGAAATGAGGGATGTCGAGATGAAAACAGTGTTAGAAGCAAAAAATATTGAAAAAGTGTATGACACGGGTGGTAATAAATTTGCAGCGTTAAAAGGTATTAACTTACAAGTAAAAGAAGGTGAGTTCGTTGGAATTATGGGACCTTCTGGTTCGGGTAAGACGACTTTACTAAACGTTCTTTCTACAATTGATAATGCGACGAACGGTGAAATTTTAATTGATGGAAAAGATATCGTGAAGATGAATGATGATAAGCTAGCGTTATTCCGCCGCGATCATTTAGGATTCATTTTCCAAGATTATAATTTATTAGATACGTTAACAGTGAAAGAAAATATTGCTTTACCTCTTGCGTTATCAAAGGTGAAAGCGAGTGAGATTGATCGCCGTGTTCTTGAAATCTCAAAGAAATTCGGTATTGATCATATTTTAAGTCAGTTCCCATATCAAGTGTCGGGTGGACAAAAGCAGCGCTGCGCAGCATCACGTGCGATCGTTACGAATCCAAGTATGATTTTCGGAGATGAGCCGACTGGAGCGCTTGATTCTAAATCAGCGACAGATTTATTAGAAAGTATGAAGTCGTTAAATGAATATGATAACTCTACCATTTTAATGGTAACGCATGATGCATTTGCGGCGAGTTACTGTAAACGAGTTATTTTCATTAAAGATGGTGAGTTATATAAAGAATTGCACCGCGGTGAATCAACACGTAAACAGTTCTTCCAAAAAGTCGTTGACGTAATGTCTTCTATTTCCGGAGGTATGGCTGATGACCTTATCTAGCATTGCCCTCCGCAACATACAGCGGAACTTTAAAGACTACTTTGTATATTTTGCATCTATGATCTTTAGCATCGTCATTTATTTTACATTTAAGGCGTTGCAGTATAATTCACAAATGGAAAAAGCCGCGGAAGGTTCAAAAAAAATTAGTGGTGCGTTCCAAGTTTCAAGTGTCATGCTAATTATTTTCGTAGCGGTGTTCATTATATATTCAAACGGTTTCTTTACAAGGAAGCGTAAAAAAGAAGTTGGACTATATTCCTTATTAGGTATTCGTAAAAGACAGATTGGTAAAATGCTGTTTTATGAAAATATGTTAATGGGATTAATGTCTTTAATTATCGGTATTGCGATTGGTAGTGTCCTTTCGAAACTATTCCTTGAACTGCTAGTAAGCATGATGGGATTAAACTTAAATGTTCATTTTGAAGTACCGATGGCTGCAATTGTTGATACAGCACTTATTTTCTTTGTGATTATTTTGTATACATCACTTCAAGGATATCGTTTAATTTATCGATTTAAGCTAATTGAACTTTTCAGGGCAGAACGCGAAGGAGAAGCAATGCCAAAAGGATCAGTTATTATGGCATTAATTTCAGTTTTCTTAATCGGTTCAGGTTATTTCTTAGCATTAATGTACGTGAAGGCACTTAAGTATGCAGACTTTATGGTAGTTGCACTTTACATTTTACTTGCGACAGTATTAGGTACGTACTTACTATTTATGTTCTTTACAGTATTCGTACTAAAGCGTGCAAGAAATAATAAATCATCGTTTTATAACGGTATGAATATGGTAACAACGTCACAGTTACTATACCGTATTAAAGGAAATGCAAAATCACTTGCGACAATTTCTATTTTAAGTGCGGTAACATTAACAGCTGTTGGTACGTCAGTTACGATGTATTACAACACATTTACACAATCAAAAGCAGTTGCACCATATAGCTATTCTTATGAGAAAAAAGATGCAGAGCTTGATAAGAAAGTGAATGCGATTTTTGCAGAAGAGAAGCAAAATCATCCAATTAAAGATCAATTTGAAATTGAGACAGTTCCTGTAAAAGGGAAGTTTGAAGGAAATAAAGTTGATTTCATTCTGAATATGAACTATACGATTTCAGAGAAATATCAGTTCATGTCTCAGTCTGAATTTAATAAACTGGCGAAAAAATATGATGTAGAACCAGTGAATATAGCTACTGGCGAAGCATTTGTATATGATAGTTCGTATATTGAAGGGCATGAGTTTAGTCCACAATATAAAGGAAACAAGGCAGTATTCCAAATTGGAAACGAAACGAAGCAATTAAAAATCCAAGGTGCAAATGACGTTGCAATTACAAATTTAGGTGAATTAGTTGTTGTCGTTTCAGATGAAATGTATGAGCAAGCGAAGCAAGTATTTGGAACACGCGTTGTAAAAAATATTGATGTAAAAGATGAAAAAGATAGTAAAGTGTTAACAGAAAAATTAACAAAAGTGATGCCAGCTGGTGAATCAGAAATGGTCCCACCGTTTAGAGATTTCTATACTGGTTTCCAGATGGGGCTTGAAGGAACAGGATTAATGATGTTTATTGGAATGTTCTTAGGACTTGTGTTCTTACTAGCAACAGGCTCTATCATTTACTTCAAGCAATTAACGGAAGCAAATGCTGACCGTGAACGTTACGTTGTACTTCGTAAAGTCGGTGTAACGAAACAAGAGATGAAAAAAGCTATCGCAAAACAAGTAAGCTTTATCTTTGCGATTCCGTTAGTAATCGGAATCCTGCACAGCTTATTTGCACTAAAAGGTTTAGCGAACTTACTACCATTTGAAATTATGATTCCGCTCCTAATTAGTATCGGAGTATATGGCGTCATTTATATCGGATATTACTTCCTAACAGTTCGTTCTTATTATAAGATTGTGAGTGCGAAATAGTAAGTGAAAATAAGAAAGCCATTTGCCTATTTTTTTATGAGGTGAATGGCTTTTTTTCGTTCTAAATACTACCGCGCATCGATTATGTCGATGAAACTAAAAGTATGTTTTCGGTCAAAGGCATCTATACATACTAAAGAACGCTTTAAAGGATTTAATTCAATTACATTCATATAACTTGTAGGGAAATAACCATTTTTATAATAAGTAATCAATATTTCTTTTTCTGAAATGTAAGAGCGTAATAAAGTATCTTCAATTCTGTCTCTATCATCATATGGTGATACTTTTCGCGATTCTTTCATGTCAGTCGATTTTGATATTTTTGTACTACTCATGCTTTCTATTCTCCTAACAATATATTTTCTATATAGGAAGGTTAATTACTATGGAAGTACCTTGTGTGATAGAACGAAGCAAGTATGTATGATTGGAAGCCGAATTTGCTTAGTACTAAAAAATTATCAAATTCATTAATGTATTTATAGTAATTATTTGTCATTCTTGTACTTTTTTGAATGAGATTAAAACTTTATTAAAGGGAATTTGGAGGAGGGAGAAATAACTGGATTTGAAGAAGGTGAGCTAGTAAGATAACTATTTCACCTTCTATTAAGAAACCGTTTCTATATCACAGTATGATTTTCACGATATTGTCTTGGAGTCATACTAGTGATTTTTTTGAAGACTCTTGTGAAATAACTTTGATCATTAAAATTAAGCCAGGTACAAATATCTGATAATGGATAAGTCGTTAATGTTAATAACTTTTTAGCTTCTTCTACTCGCTCTCTTTGGATGTATTCAATTAAAGGAATTCCCACTTCTTTTTTAAACAGTTTTGATAAATAAGTAGGGGAAATATGTAAGAGATTAGCAAGATCATTAAGAGATATTTCATCGTAAATATGTTTGTGAATATGATTGAGGCACGTAGTAATCGAATTAGAATATGCTTGATTACTATATTCCTTCACACGTTCTGCAAAAGTACATAATGCATCTTCAATTAACCTATTTACAGAATACATGTTATCTAATTTTTCAATCGTTTGTATATATAAAGTACCGAGTGAAAAAGCAATATGTGATGGAAGATTACCGTCTATCGCATATCGAATAGCTAGCGTAATGGCGATAATACCATTATTTTTTTGGTTTCTAAGTTGATCTCCTTTAGATGAAATTGCTGCATCTTCTTGTGGATATGAATACGCATATTGTATGACCTTTTCTTTATTGCCTTCTTTAATGGCTGAAAAAAATTTACGTTCCAATGATATGTCATAATTTTGCGGATCATGGCGGCGACGTTTTGAAATATATAAATCAGGATTTACAATTTTATAAGAAACATCTTCGAGTAATTTATTCTCTTTCCAGACAATATCTCTATCTAATTTTTCATTGAAAATTACGTAATGTAACCAAATACTTATATCAATTAGCGTGCTTTTTTTAATCTCGGGTAGAAATTGATAGTAGTCTACTCCTTGTTGCATTGTATTATTACAGTTGAAATATTTCATAAGCTTAATCGCCATTTCATCTGATACTTTTGGATAGGTAGTCGGGCCGATTATAATCGTTCCTTTTATATGTTCATGAGTTGTTATATGGATGCTAATGAAATTCTCAAGATACTTATTCCCTTTGAAAATTGGAAAATTACAAGGAGCGTTTTCTTGATAAATTTCATTAAGATGTTCTTCTTTAGAAGAATAAAACGGACTACCAATCGTATGAGCAGTAGATTCATATACAATTTTTTTATCAGTAGATAGAAATTGAACAGGAACATGAAACGTTCTATGTACAAGATCACATAAGTGCTGTAGGTCGATGGAATTATTCATTAGCTTCTCCTTTTAAATAGTTTTGAAATATTACATATTAATTAGATCTACATGTGTTTCTATAAAATATAAATTTCTTATTATTTGAATTTTTTCGCTCACACGAAAAGAATTACATATATTGGATAGGGATGAAAGATGATTTACGAATTAAATTCTGTAAATGTTGTATGAAAATAGACGTAGTGATGGTACCTTTCATAAAAATTCTTTTTATATCCATTATACCAAATTAATAAATATAAAAGAGGTATTTATATAGAGAATATGAAATGTTTCATTCTTCATAAAATCTTAAGAAATCTCCTCAATTTTTGTTAAGAAACGATAGTTATACTTAGAAACAAGTTAAAAACTATTGAACGAATGGGGAGAGGTTTACATGCAGCTCATAACATTCTTACATGAATTTATAAAACATCCGAAACATACTGGTGCAATTGCGCCAAGTTCAAAAATATTAGCAAAGAAAATGGTAGATGTAATTGATTTTAATAAGGCAAAGTGCATCGTAGAGTTAGGACCTGGCACAGGGGTCTTTACGAAAGAAATTATGAAGAGAAAGAAAAAGGAGACAATATTTCTTCTTATTGAAATTAATGAAGTGTTTTACAAAGAGTTAAAGAGAAAGTTTAAAGATGAACAGAACGTCATTGTCGTACAAGGTTCAGCTGAAAATATAAAGAAGTATAAGGAAGAGTTCAATATAGAATGCGTTGATTACGTCTTATCTGGATTACCTTTTACATCTTTACCAGAAGAAGTTTCAAAGCTTATCTTAAACAATGTAATGGAAGCGATACATGAGAACGGTGAATTTATTACATTTCAATATTCACTTGTGAAAAAAGGATTTATACAGCATTTCTTTCCTGAAATTACGCTAGAGAAAGTGTGGCTCAATTTCCCGCCAGCGTACGTCTTTAGCTGTAAAAAAGAGCTAAGCAGAGCATATGCATAATGGAATTACATGAATTATTATCTTATATTGAACAATACGGTTATTGGGCATTATTTTTCTGTTTATGGTTAGGTATTATCGGTATGCCGATTCCAGACGAAATGATCGTAATGAGTGGCGGGTTTGTCTCGTCACTAGGGATATTAAGTGTCATTCCAGCATTTTTATTAACCTATTTCGGCGTTGTATCTGGGCTATCTTTAGGTTATATATTAGGGAAAATATTTGGTACGAAAGTACTTGATAAGCTAATGAAAAAGAAAAAGGCGAAATATCTTTTGAAATCTCAACAAATGATAGAGAAGTATGGTCATTATGCGTTAGTTACAAGTTATTTCATACCAGTTGTAAGACATATCGTACCGTATTTAGTTGGAATGAATAACATGTCATTTAAGACATATGCTCTGTATTCTTATACGACAGGATTTGTTTGGACACTCGTTTACTTTGTGCTCGGTTCTTTATTCGGACAACATATTAACAGAATTGTAGCGATCGCGATAGAATATGGCGTGTATTTTGGCGGAATTGTTTTTGTTGTTGCGAGTGGTACTTATTTGTATAAGCAGAGAAGAAGTACGGTCATGAGTAAGTAAATAGGATCAAGGTTTACTCTTATTGAGAGTAGTATAAAAGGGGGAGTTATTTTGTAAAATAACTCCCCCTTTTAATGTAATAGTTCCTTATTACTTTCATTAGGTGTTGTCTGAAATACAGTTATATAAATTGTTAATATGGTTGTATTGATTATATTAGCTAATACAGTCATAAAATCACTTGATGGAGCGATAAGAACGAAGATTGAAAGTATGGCAGAAGCAAGTGGAATAAACTTTTGTAGTATAGTTAACTTTCCATTTTTATGAAGCTTCGAAGATTGAAAGAAGCAAAGTAAGAAAATAAAGGATGTAAATAATAATCCTAAATATCCCCAGCCATCTTCAATATACCAAGGTAAAAAGCTCATTCTTGATGTGAAAATAAATAGATTGAATACTAACGTGCTAATGATTAGTGTATTTAAAACCGTGATATTTGTTTGTTTTTCCATTTGAATTACACTCCGTAATTTATTTTATACTGCTATTTATGGGCAGCAAAAAATACTGATTAAAGTTTCACTTTATTGAGATGTTTTTGCCATTTCCATAAATCTTTGTTCCATTTCATCCAAATCGAACGAGTGGCATATTCTGCGGTCGTCTTTATCTAAAATTCTATAGTGTTGCGATAAAATATTTTGTTGTATTTGATAACCGTTCAATTCTTTTATTTGTCGCCACCATACTTTTCCTCCTAAAGTCTTCGGGAAGTTCGTATTGTAATGTGTAAAAGCGATTGTTTTTATAATTTCATTCACATCATCCCCAAAGGTCATTTGGACTGTATCACACTGTTCGAAGAGTGTTACGACACAAACTGCACCTGACCATGTTAGCGTGCGTCTGCCTTTTTCAATTTCCACTAATGTTTTCTTTGATAAACCGATAATTTCTGACATTTTATCTTGTGATAAATTATTTTCAACACGGATGAGTTTTAGTTTTGAATTAACGAGTTCAATAAATTCTTGTTTATTCATTATGCATCTCCTTTTTCTTTATAGTGTAAAATTACACTAAAGGTGTAATTTTGTCAATTTAAGCGTGAAGAGTTTTTTGAGCTTACTAATTAATATTTCACTTTTAGTTTAAGAAAATGTTAAGAAACAGTACGAGTTTTTATTAAGAAATAGGCCCTATACTTAGAAACATCTTAAAGAAAGCATAATGAAAGGCGGAATATAGATGAAAAGGTTTATACTTGGAGCATTACTTGTTATTGTGGCAGGAGCAGCATATTTATTAAATGGGAGTAAGTTATTAGATCAAATGAATCCATTTCTTGATATAGAGCACCATTATGCCGTAATTGATAATGATGGTAAAGAGTTAGGTGGAAATAAAGGTCGTGAATATAAAGTGAAAGCTTATGATGAAAATGGTAAGGAAAAAGAAGTTACAATTGATGGAGTAGATGAATTACCAAAAGGTTCGTACTGGTATGTGCTTACAAGAGGGAAGCTTTTACATGATAAAGTACAAGTAACGCCAGATAAAATTCCTGATGGAGCGAAGGCGAAGTTAGGATTGTAAGTATAAAACCGATTCTCAATGTGGGAATCGGTTTTGTTATTTTATGGTAAAATTTAGTGAAGGGAGGCGAGAGTGGTGCTACTCATTGTTAGTCTTATTTTAATTGGATTCATGTGTAGTATGAAAATAGTGTCCTTACATATGATAGAACGAGAAAAGATAGAAGAGCGATATGTATATTGTCCCAAATGTGATGGGAAAATTAGGAGAGGCAATTCCGCTCCTTTTTGTTCGAAATGTAATTTAATGTTTTAACTATAGGAAATCTGAAATCATTATGTATGGTTTCGGATTTTTCTTTTTAAGAAAATATTAAGAAACCTCGTGACTATTTGTTAAGAAAATCTATTTATACTGAACTCTGTTGCTTAAAGGGAACAGCAAGAATCATAACAGGAGGTTTAAATAGATGAAAACAATGTTAGAAGCGAAAGGGATTTCGAAAATATATAATACAGGCGGCAATACATTTGAAGCGCTGAAAGATATTTATTTACAGGTAACAGAGGGAGAGTTTGTCGGCATTATGGGGCCGTCTGGTTCTGGGAAAACGACGCTTTTGAATGTTCTTTCTACTATTGATACAGCATCAAAGGGTGAAATTTTAATTGATGGAAAAGATATTGTGAAGATGAATGATGATGAATTAGCATTATTCCGTCGTAATCATTTAGGATTCATTTTCCAAGATTATAATTTATTAGATACTTTAACAGTGCGAGAAAATATTGCATTGCCACTCGCTTTATCAAAAGTAAAGGCGAAAGAGGTAGAATCTCGCGTTGAGACGATTGCGAAGAAATTTGGGATAAATCACATTTTAAATCAATATCCATACGAAATATCAGGGGGACAAAAGCAGCGCTGCGCAGCATCAAGAGCGATTGTAACAAATCCAAGTATGATTTTTGGAGATGAGCCAACTGGTGCGCTTGATTCTAAGTCAGCGACAGATTTATTAGAAAGTATGAAATCATTAAATGAAAAAGATCGTGCAACAATTTTAATGGTAACGCACGATGCATTCGCTGCGAGTTATTGCAAGCGAGTTGTATTCATCAAAGATGGAGAATTATATAAAGAGTTATATCGCGGGGAGCGTACGCGAAAACAGTTCTTCCAACAAGTTGTAGATGTTATGTCTTCTATTTCTGGAGGTGCTATAAGTGAGCTTATATAGTATTGCCCTTCGGAATATAAAACGAAATTTTAAAGATTACTTTATATACTTTGCTTCTATGATTTTTAGTATCGTCATTTATTTTACATTTAAATCATTGCAGTACAATTCACAAATTGGAGAAGCTGGCGACCGGGTTAGTGACGGATTCCAACTTGCGAGTGTTATGCTAATTATTTTTGTTGCGATATTTATTATATATTCGAATGGATTTTTCACACGAAAGCGTAAGAAAGAAATAGGTCTTTACTCTTTACTAGGTATTCGAAAAAAGGAAATAGGCAAAATGCTGTTTTATGAAAATATGTTAATGGGTTTGCTGTCATTAGTAATCGGAATTGTAGTTGGTAGTTTACTTTCAAAATCATTTCTTCAGTTGTTAGTAAGCATGATGGAATTAGGTGTAAATGTTCATTTTGAAGTACCAATTGGCGCAATTATTGATACGGCATGTATGTTTTGCTTGATCATCCTTTATACATCTTTTAAAGGGTATCGCGTTATTTATCGTTTTAAGCTAATTGAATTATTCCGCGCAGACAATGAAGGCGAGAAGATGCCGAAGGATTCAAAGCTAGTAGCAATTATCTCAATTTTATTAATGGGGATCGGTTACACTTTATCAGTTACAAAAATGAAAGATGTGGATAGCGATAACTTTATGTCACTGACTCTTTCTATTTTATTAGCAACGGTACTTGGTACGTATTTATTATTTATGTTCTTTACTGTATTTGTACTAAAAAGAGTGAGAAATAAAAAATCTAAGTTTTATAATGGAATGAATATCGTAACAACTTCGCAACTACTATATCGCATTAGAGGAAATGCAAAATCATTAGCTACAATTGCAGTGTTAAGCGCAGTAACATTAACAGCAGTTGGAACTTCTGTAACCATGTACTATAACGCATATATGGAAGCGAAAAAATATAAGCCGGTTAGTTATTCATATGAAAAGAAAGATACTCATTTGGATCGTAAAGTATCTGGTATTTTAAAAGAGGAAAAAGAAAAGAATGAAGTGATTCATCAATATGAGTTAGAGACGGTAAAGGTAGTCGGTGAATTTGGTGACGATGTTTCAAATAAAGATGCCTTGCACTCAAGAACGACAGAGCTTATCGCACAGTCAGCGTTTAATAAAATTGCAAAATATTTAAAGGAAGAAACCGTGGATGTAAAGAAGGCAGAAGCGTATGCATTTGATGCAATGTACGGTGAGGGGAATAAAGATACTGGTGTATATAAAGGAAAGAAAGGCATATTTCCAATTGGAGAAGTAGCACCTGTACAGGTAAAAGAAGTAAAGGCACGAAATATTACAAACTTATATGAACTTGTAGTTGTCGTTCCAGACGAAGTGTATGAGCAGGCAAAAAAGACAGTTGGATCTCATACTGTACAAAACATTGATGTAAAAGATGAAAGAAATAGTAAAGTGCTAACAGAAAAATTGAAGAATGTAATACCGGAAGAAGATGCAGAACACAAAAAACAATTCAGTGATTTCTATACTACCCTCCGAGATGGTATTGAAGCATCAGGTTTAATTATGTTTAGTGGTATTTTCTTAGGATTAGTATTTTTACTTGCGACAGGTTCTATCATTTACTTTAAACAATTAACAGAAGCTCATGCAGATCGTGAACGTTACATCGTTCTTCGCAAATTAGGAGTAACGAAAAAAGAAATGAAAAAGGCAATCGCAAAACAAATGAGATTTATCTTCTTCCTACCTTTAGTAGTTGGAATTTCACATAGTTTATTCGCACTAACAGGTTTATCGACAGTACTTCCGTATGAGATCGCAGTACCGTTAGTAATTAGTATTGGTGTGTATAGCGTCATTTATATTGGTTATTATTTCTTGACGGTTCGTTCTTATTTTCGGATTGTGAGTAAATAAAAAAGGCGAAAGAGAACATTGTGAAAATGATGTTCTCTTTTGCTTTTTTATCATTATTTATGTCCTAAAATATGCTCAACTTCATGCACACTTAATTTACTTACCTTAGCAATCGTTTCAAGTGGTATACCAAGATTATGCATACTTTTAATCATTTGAATTTTCCCTTGTTGAACCCCTTCTTCCAAGCCCTTTTTCAAACCTTTTTCCAAACCTTTTTCCAAGCCCTTTTCCAAGCCCTTTTCCATACCTCTTTTCATACCTTCTGTCTCTGCGTGGGCGAATTTTGCTGCTTCATCCATTAAAACTTTCTCCCTCGCGTCATAGGCTTGTCGGAAAGAGGAATCTTGACTCATACGTTCCCACTTGTTTATTGCTTTTTGTAAAATAGGATCTCGGTTCATAGCAATATCCTCCAATGTTTTAGTTAAGTGTTCATCCTCATTTGCTGAAAGCAATAAAAGCCAACGAACAAATGGATCTTTCCACGGATTTACTTTTTCTTCATGCCATTGTTTTGTTAACTTTGGAATTTCTACAATGTGAATTTCTATGTCATCACTCAAGAGTTTCTGTTGTTGTGAATTCCATAATGTGCCTGTTGCATGGAATTCTTTGTGGTCTGAGAACATTATAAAGTTCAATAAATTAATGGTGATGGTTTTATGAAGCGAACTGTAAGGCATACCTTTTTGTAATTGAGATGTGTATAATTTTCCCCAATAATATAAACTACGTTTCATCATATCGTGATTATTATTGAGTTGTATTTCTACATTTACTTTTGTTCCTGTGTTTAATGTCGCTGAAATATCTAAAATAGATAACTTATCCTCTTCATATTCCCGATGTAAATGTGGATCTTCTAGTTGTAGAGAAGCGATGGGTGATTCTAAAGACTTTTGTAACATAGCGTTTAAAAATGCAATTAGAATATCTTCACTACCATTCGTACCAAACAATTGTTTAAATGCAAAATCAATGCGTAAATTAACTAACTGTTGGTTGAACACAGATTTCCCTCTCCCTTATGTCAGGTTGCTTCTTTCCTTCATTGTATCTAAAAATAACTAGGGCATGCAAACAGGCCAATTGGCTATTTTTTAGCAATATTATTAGAATGTCACAGACAAATATGTCTATGTTATACTCTAGTGAAATTGAAAAATTTATATAGAGGTGAAGATGATACATATGCAAAAGAATATTTTGAAACTATTAGATAAAAAACAAAGTAATTATGAATTTCCTGCCTTTGATAATGAATATATAGATATTTCACAAGTGAAATTCTCTCTTTTCTTTAAAGATGATAAGGATTGGTTGATGGTGTTTCAAATTGTTGGTGTAGGATCATTAGGTGTATGTAATGATATTCAAGTATATGGTGAGAGAGTGAATCATTCAATTGTTGATGATGGTATTTTGCAGTTAAATGATGGAGAGTATGAGTTATTTGATAATGAAGGTGAATTTATACCTGATATTCATAACGGTAGTGTGAAAATTCGTGGTCATCATTTTGAATATGAATTTTCAGAAGAGGATTACACGAATAATGGAATAGAAGTAAAAACGACAGAGTCTTATCCAAGAGATTTCATGCGTATGCTTGAGACTAATGACAAAGCTCGAAAATTAGTATGGTGGGGAAAAGAAGAAATGTTAGAAGAGTTCGGTTTAGAAGGTGATTGGGAAGTAGCATATGAAACCGAAGAATGGCAACATGTTGAAGACGAGAAAGTAAGTGAAAATGAATTTTTTCAATCAGTAGCCGCTGCAATAGAGAAGAAAGATCCAAGTGTTATTGTGAGTAAGGATTCTAATACGCACTGGAAAAATTGGGTGGAGTTTGATTACGAAAATTTATATTAAAAATTAGAGAGTAAATCAAAATGCCTTGCTAATAAAAAGCCGAGCCAAAGTGTTGAAACTTTAGCTCGGCTTTTTGCATTACACAACCGCAGGATTATAAATCATCGTAAAGTGTCCTTGTAATAGTTCAATATGACAAGGTGTATGAAGCGAGCTTTCTCCATCTGTATCTACTTCTTTTTCTTCTTCGGTTTCAATATGAATGGATTTCGCTTTTACGTGGAAGATGTCATTTTCATTTGAGTCTTCAAATAGTTTCTTTCCGATATAATCTTTAAACGCTTGAATGCCTGTTGATTTTACAACGAAAATATCAAGTGTTCCGTCATCGCACTTTACGTTCGGAATAAAGGACGGGATTCCGCCAAGATATTCACCGTTTCCAACCATAACAAGGACAGCTTCGTCTTCATATACTTGTCCATCGTACGTAATTTTTACGGGGAATGTTTCAGCATTTTTGACAGTTCGAATGGTGCTTAAATAGTAACCGATTTTCCCAAGCTTTGCTTTCTCTTCTGCATCAATATTGTTTGATACTTCAGAGACAAGTCCGATGCCCCAGAAGTTTAAGAAGTGTAGGTCATTTGCTTTTGCGACGTCAACTGGTTTTACATGTCCTTGTGTAATAAGTTTTGCAGCTTCTGCGATGTTTTGCGGAACGCCGAGTGTACGAGAGAAGTCGTTGCAAGTTCCGCCTGGAATGATTGCAAGTGTAGGTCTAGTTTCAAGAGGTGCTAAGCCATTTGTGCATTCAAATACAGTGCCGTCACCACCAAAGACGATAATTAAATCTACTTTACTAGCAAACTCTTGGCAATATTTTGTTGCATCACCTTGCTTTTTCGTATGAAGGATATGTAAGTCAGGAAAAGCTGCCGCAAGAGGTGGTACGATTTTCGTTAAGTTCGTATGTAAATCACCTTGTCCTGCTTTCGGATTTACGATGAGGAGTACTTTTTCAAATTTTGTCTTTGTCATTATTATTCTCTCCCTTTGTCTTTTACGAATCGTGATAGAAAATAAACTTCCACCAGTAATTGATGGAAGTTTATTCTATTATATTATTCCGTTACAACTGAAGCGATAAATGGTAAGTTACGATATTTTTCTGCGCAGTCGATACCGTAGCCAACGATAAATTCGTCTGGAATTTGGAAGCCAACATATTCAGCTTTTAAGTCCACTTTACGTCGCTCAGGTTTATCAAGTAACGTACAGAATTTCAATGCTTTCGGTTTATGCATAAAGAAGTGATCTTTTAAGAAGTGAAGTGTTAAACCAGAATCGATAATGTCTTCTACGACAATTACGTTTTTGCCAGTAATGTTTACATCGATATCTTTTAATAGTTTTACTTTTCCAGTTGTTTCTGTTTGATTTCCGTAGCTAGATGCAGAAATAAAGTCGATTGTTACATCGTTTTTAATGTGACGAATTAAATCAGCAGCGAATACGAAAGATCCTTTTAATACAGCGATTACTACGATTTCTTCTCCTTCAAAGTCACGTTCGATTTGAAGTGCTAGTTCTTTTACTTTTTCTTGTAATTGTTCTTCAGAAATTAAAGTGTCTTTTATTTCAATATTCATTGGAGTCCTCCTACAGTGTAAAACTTGTGAACATTTCGACTGTAAAGGAAAGAAAGGGAAAAGTCAAAGAAGATATAAGTTTTTTACAGAAATCCCCACAAAATAGTCAGATGATATGATATACTGATTATATTAAGAAAACGCTTCCATAAAGGGTGATTATGATGAGAAAGAAAGAGTATACAAGTGCAACATTTATAAAAGCATTGCTTTTAACAATTGTTCTTGGCAGTTTGGCTTACATAATTGATGTACCAGCGATTCGGATTTCACTAATTGGAATGACTTTAGTATTAGGCGCAATTTCCCACGGTATGATGTCACAGCTGCAAGAAGCTGGAGTGGATCATATGAAAGATCATATAGATGAGAAATGAGAAACCTTCACGTATAGAGAGTGAAGGTTTTTTGTTTCTTACAAAAATGTAAGGTAGTTGTAAGGCAAATCGATAGTTGCCTAGTAGTGTTTTGGATAAACTATAGGTGTAAGGTAAAAGGCAAGCATATTTTAGGTAAATTAAGTTTTAGGCACTCTATATGTGAAAAAGGAGTAGGAGGGCATGGAGAAACGTTGGACGACCTTTTCTTTTTTAGCAACTAGCAACACCGTAATGCTAGCTGGCGAAATGGATTTTTTGCACTTGTTTGATCGAGAAGACGATCATTCTTCTTCTAAATTTACAATGAAATGGAATAAATGGAGCGAAAGTTGTAGGTTTGAAGAAGAGGCCCCTAACGAAGAGCAAAAGATTATTTTGACAAACCCTATTAAAGCGTGGGTTGTTCAACGTCGTAAGTGTAACGTCAAAAATCACTTAAAGAAAACTGAGCCGAGACAATTAGTTATCGCTCCGGCCTATTCTACTTCTAAATCACGCGAAAGTAACATGTAAATATTGAGACACACACCCGAAAAGAGCATTGTAGGATACAATGCTCTTTTTCTTTTGGATAAAAAGTCTTTTATCTGAGGAAAAATTTGCTATGATTATGGAGGAATCTTACATTTTATATCAAGTTCAGAAATATGAGCGTAATAAAATTTAAAAAGGTGTGTGCATGATGAAAAAGTATAGTGTAATTGCAGTAGCAAGTCTGTTAGCAACAAATCTATTAACCTTTCCTTCTAGTTCCTTGGCTGAAATTGAAAATAAAACGAGAAATAGTATAGAAGCTTTACCGTATATACAGAGCAATGAGAAAAGTGAATTGCAAAAACAATTAGAGTCTGTAAAAGAGAAACAAATAGGATTAGAAAAAAGAGAAGAAATTTTAAAACAGCAGGAAGATGTATTTGTTACAGCCGACAAATTAAAACAGAAAAAAGAAGAATTGCTAAAGCAAGATGGTGAACATAAAGTACAACTGGAAGAAATACAGGTGCAATTAGATGAATTGAAAAAGCAGCAAGAAGAACTTGAAGGGAAGAACCCGTTACAAGTAAAGGATAGCAGTGAAGAGAAAAAAACTGCTGAAGTAAAAAAACAAGAAGAACTTGAAGAGAAGAATGAATTAGAAATAAAAGAAAGCAATAGCCAAGAAGAAAAAGCTCTTGAAGAATTAGAAGAACAAAAAAAGAAAGAAGAGCTAAAGAAGCAACAAGAGCTAAAGAAGCAACAAGAGGAATTACAAAAGCAGCAGGAAGAGTTGAAAAAGCAACAACTAGAATTGGGGCAGAAAGTAAAACAAGAGCTTGAACTGAAACAAAAGGAAGAACAGACGAAACAAGAGCTTGAACTGAAACAAAAGGAAGAACAGGTGAAACAAGAGCTTGAACTGAAACAAAAGGAAGAACAGGTGAAACAAGAGCTTGAACTGAAACAAAAGGAAGAACAGACGAAACAAGAGCTTGAATTAAAGCAAAAAGAAGAACAGGAAAAGCGAGAAATAGAATTAAAACAAGCTATAAGCATAATGAAGGCGGCACCACAATCATTTCCTGATGTTCCAAGTTGGGCGGAAGAGTCAGTTTATTATTTAGTTAATAAACAGGTGATTTCTGGTATGCCGGATGGGACATTTGCATCAAGCAGAGTGTTAAGTAGAGCTGAAGCAGCAACAATTATGGCAAAAATGTTAGGATTAGAAGTGAAAGAAGGCGAAAAACCAACCTTTACAGACTCTCAAGAACATTGGGCAACATCTTATATTGCCGCAGTGGAAAAAGCAGGGGTCATTCAAGGAGAAGGAAACGGGAAATTCAGTCCGGATGGTCAAATGACAAGGGCTGCTATGGCAGCAATGTTGGTCCAAGCTTATCAATTAGACAAAAAAATTAATAATGAATTACCAACACTCTTTACTGATGTGAAGGATCATTGGGGAGAGAAGTTCATTAATATTTTAGTAAGTATGGGGATATCAAGTGGTGTTGATGGAGAGCATTGGCAACCAGATCGATCGATTACACGTGCAGAGGCAGCACAGCTCGTCGCAGTTACAGATAAGTCTAAAGACAATGAAGTGAAGGTTAAGAAGGTAAACATTTCAAAAAAATTCTTTGCGTATAATGGACCATCTTTATCATCGGGAATTGCAAAGGAATATGGGCCTAGGGAAGTAACAGTGTATGAAGAGCGGGAAGACGGCTGGATTAGAATTCATACGGATGCTGGTTTTAAGTGGATATGTTTAGTTGAAAAGAAAGTGAATATGAATAATAACTTTTTGACATACAATGAGGCATCTTTATCCTCTGGTATTTCAGGGGAGTATGCTCCGCAAATAGTAACAGTTGTTGAAGAAAGAGGAGACAATTGGATTAAAATTCATACTGGTTTAGGCTATAAGTGGGTATGTTTAATAGAAAAAAAGGTTCAGATTGATAGAGATTTTACTACTTATGATGCTCCTGCCCGATCTGCAAATATACTAGGTTATTATGGACCTCAAGCAGTAACTGTTGTAGAGGAAAGAGGAACGTGGCTTCGTATACGTACATATGCAGGTTATCAATGGTTAGATACGAAAAAAGAAACGAAGTATTTATCTAAAGTATTCTTTGCTTATGATAACCCGAGCTTTATATCTCGTGTATCAGGAAAGTATGCACCGCAGACAGTAGAAGTTTATGGAGAAAGAAATGGTGGCTGGATTCAAATCCAAACTAGTAATGGATTAAAGTGGGTTAATGAAGGAAATGTTAATCGTAATCAAGTTATATTAAACGTACCATCACTGTATCAATTCCCAGAATTGAATAATGGTTGCGAAGTCGTTTCTTTACAAATGCTTGTGGAACATCAAATTGGTCGCTCGTTAAATAAAGTAGCATTTGCGTTTGAAATGCCATTTGATCAAACAAAGTTAAAAAATTATAAAACATCATCACAAATTTGGGGTGACCCAGATGTAGGCTTTGTTGGTGATGTGACAGGAAACACGCCAGGGTATTCCATTAATCCAGAACCATTAAAAAAATTGCTAGATAAATATGCAAGAGGAACGAATTTAACTGGAAATGATCTTTCGGTTTTAGAGGATTATGTGAGAAATGGGAAGCCTGTGGTGACATGGGTAACTGTAGCACTAAATAATCCAAGGGCGATTACAACGTGGAAAACGCCAGCTGGAAAAACAATTTATGCGAGAATGAATACGCATGCGGTTGTTTTAACAGGTGTGGATGATAATTACGTGTACTATAATGATCCATTTTATGGGACGAAAAATGTTAAAGTGAGTAAGAGCAGCTTTGCAAGTATTTATAATCAAATGGGCAAGAAGGCTTTAAGTGTAGATTAAATGTAGAAGGTTATCCAAAGAATATTTTGGATAACCTTTTTTTCTACAACGAAATCTTTAAATGAAATATATTTCATCTGCATCTTATATTTATATCTCTTGTTTATTCTAGTGATACATCCGATGCGAAGTGATGTAAAACGTATAAAAGGAGAGATATAAAATGAAAAAGAAACTATTACCAATCTGTGCAATGGCACTGTTAACAGTAGGATATTCTTCAGTAGCAAGCGCGGATACTGGAACAGTAACAAAGGAAGAAGCGGCGCAACTGCAGCAAGATAAAGCGAAAAAAGAAGCAGCGATTAAAGAACAGCAAAAAAGTGAAGAAGAGAAAAAGAGAATAGCACAAGAACAGTTGAAAAATGATAAGGAAAAAAAAGAAGCATTGATTAAGGAACAGCAAAAGAGTGAAGAAGAGAAAAAGAGAATAGCACAAGAACAGCTGAAAAATGATATGGCCAAAAAAGAAGCGGTGATGAAGGACGGTCAAAAGAAAGAAGTAGCAAAGCCAGTTGTACAAGGTGAAAAATTGCCAAACACAGCATCTAATAATGCAGCAATGATGGCACTAAGTGCGTGCCTTGTAGGGATAGGGACATTATTTGGTTTGAAACGTCGTAATAAAGTTAAGGTGTAAGTAAAATATTGTCCTATAAAGAATGGGATAATTTCATATATTAAAAATGGTAGGTTATTCCTACCATTTTTGGCATGGAGGGATGAAACATGAAGTTACTCAATTATATCGGTATCATATTGATGGCGATAGGACTATGTATGGGATCATATTACGTTATGGAATGGTATAAAGGAAAAAGCTCTGCTCAACAATTAACGAAAGAAGAACTAAAGAGCCTTAAAAATATACAACATAATCAACTTGCTTACGAAACACCTGTAACTTCCCAAGTACCTTCATCTCAAACAGAACATAAAGAAGGAGAAAAGGTTGCACTATTACATATACCGAAAATAAAGAAGAAGTTTTCTATATACTGGGGAGCGAATGAGGTAACGCTGAAAAAAGGAGTTGGAATGTTCGTTAGTGATTTAACGACAACGCCATCTGGAGGGGGACATACGGTACTAAGTGGGCACCGGGATACGGTATTTACAGATTTAGGAGAGTTGAAAGAAAAAGACACTCTTGTTTTAGAGTATGATAATAAAACGTACACATACGAAATTCAAAAGATATGGATTACCCATGAGGATGATCGTACTGTTATTATAAAAAAAGAAGAACCGATATTAACACTGACGACTTGCTATCCATTTGATTATATAGGGGATGCACCAGATAGATATATTATTGAGGCGAAGTTAAAGGCTAGTTATTCGAAATGAAGTTGTAGTTTTTGAAAGCGAGAGGGGGATATAAGTTATGTCAAAAAACATTTTAATTGTGGAAGATGAAGATATTTTACGTGAAATATTAAAAGATTATTTTTTGAGTGAGCAATATGTAGTGTTTGAAGCAAGAGATGGGAAAGAAGCTTTAGTTGTATTTGAGGAAGAAGAGGTTGATTTAGTTATTTTAGATATTATGTTGCCGGAACTTGATGGATGGTCTGTTTGCCGAAGAATTCGTAAAACATCCGAGGTTCCTATTATTATGCTGACAGCTCGTGTTGATGAAGATGATACGTTACTTGGATTTGAGCTTGGAGCAGATGACTATGTGACGAAGCCATATAGCCCACCAATTTTATTAGCAAGAGCGAAAAGGTTATTAGAAAGTAGAAAAGTAACAAAGCAACTGCTAGAGAATGAAGATGATACATTATCCATCCACGGTATTCACGTCCACTTCCCGTCGCGTACTGTTACGATAGATAGAACCGACATTAATTTAACACATACAGAGTTTGAAATATTAGCGTATTTTATGAAAAATCAAGGGATTGTTTTAACACGAGAGCAACTCATTTCAAGAATTTGGGGATATGAATTTGCTGGTGACGATCGAACGGTTAATAGCCATATTCGTAATTTGCGAAATAAATTAGGAGAGAAAGCGAAGTACATTACAACTGTAGTACGAACGGGATATAAATTTGAGGGGAATGTATGAGAAAAGGGATTGTTCTCAAATTATTTACTCTTACAACAGCATTGTGCATGTTAATTTTAGCGACGATATTTATTGGACAAACGATATTTTTTAAACAATATTATGCGAATCGAAAAGTAGAAGATATTAAAGTTAACTTAAATTCCTTTGAGAAGAGTTATTTGAATTATGTAGGAAATACAGAAGAAATTAAGCGACTGGAGCAAGATTTTTTAAGAGAAAATAATACGTGGATTACGACATTAGATCAGAATGGAAATTTAAAACATGCGGATGATTTTTATTTTGAGGTAACGATAGATCGTAGGCAACAAAAGAGTTTTGGACAACAAATATTCAAAATTCCTTTATACAATCTCATCAATATAGAGGAGATTGATAATAAATCATCAAATGCATTTTTAGGACAAGAAATTTATTTTTCTGGCGTGAAAAAAGATGATAGTTATATTCCATTCTCTTTCGCGTTAGGCAAGCAAAATTTAAGCGGATCTAATAAACCGTTAGAAAAAGCGTTTCAGGAGAAAATGAAATTAAATGAGGAGGAAAAGAGAGCAGCCGGGGAACAACTTGCCAAGGAAAAGAAACCGGCTGTCCAGGAAGAATCTGCTCAAGAATTAGATGCTTACATAAGTGGGCGTGTTACGAAAGTTCAGCTTCCTGATGTAACAGGTCCTATAAATCCAATTTATAAAAATAGCATCTTCTTAGATAGCATAAAAGAATTTCAAACTAATTTATTATTAAAAGAGAGCAAGCACATACAATATGCAATACAAACAATGGACTATGAAAAAAATGATATTAAATATAAATTATTAATCAAGCCAACAAAAGAAAAAGATGGATCAGTAACTTATATATATGCGATGGCTTCTTTACAGCCTGTAGATGAAGCTGTACAAATGGTGCAAGATTACTATATTTACATCATTGCATTTGTAGTTGTTCTTATTTTTCTAGCGTCATTCTATTATTCAAAACAAATTGCAAAGCCGTTATTAAAAATAAATGATACAACGAAGAAAATAGCGCATTTAGATTTCACAGAACAAATACCGATTACTTCAAAAGATGAAATTGGTGATTTATCGAAAAATATTAATGTATTGTCCAATAAGCTCCATTCGCATATTGGACAGCTAGAACAAGATATTGAAAAGGAAAGAAAGTTAGAAAATACGCGGAAAGAATTTATTTCTGGTGTTTCGCATGAATTAAAAACACCGCTGAGTATTATGAAAAGCTGTATTTCTATATTAAAAGATGGAGTAGCTGAACATAAAAAAGAGTACTATTTTCAAGCGATGGAACGAGAAGTAGATAAAATGGATACTTTAATTTTGGATATGCTGGAGTTAGCTAAATTCGAGTCAGGTACATATAAAATGAAAAAGGATGCATTTTATATTGATGCAGTAATTGAAGATATATGTGAACATCTTTCTGTGGACATAGAGAAAAAAGGACTTCATGTGCATAAAAATATATGTTCATTGGAAGTAGTTGCAAATCAAGGCCGGATTGAACAAGTCATCGTGAACTTCATTACGAATGCCATACGTTATACACCGAATAAAGAGGATATTGTTATTTCTACAATAGATGAGAAGGATCGTATCAAAGTGTGTATTGAAAATAAAGGTACTCACATTGAAGAAGAGCAATTAGATAAAATTTGGGATCGTTTTTATCGCGTGGATGCAGCTCGCAAGCGTTCGCAAGGTGGAACGGGGCTTGGGCTTGCTATTTCTAAAAATATTTTAGAATTACACGATGCTGAATATGGAGTAAAGAATACAGAAGACGGTGTATTATTTTACTTCTACTTACCAAAAAAAGCGTAGATGATGCATGCTACGCTTTTTTTAATTTATCTTCATATTATCTTTACCTAATCTTTATTTTTAAACGATATAATCTGGATAGAAAATGAGGTTATGTAAGGAGTCGATGAACCGTGCATAGCAATTGGCTAAGTATAATGGTATTTATTTTCTTTTGTGCATTTATTGTATTTTTAATTGATATTACGATATGAAAAAAAGAGCGCTCATTAAGCGCTCTTTTTCTTCGAGTTCAGTTGATAAGCATTGATGCTTTTGAATAAACGTGGTGAAGTAAGAAATAAAAAGATAAGTAAAACGGTACATAGAATATAGGAACCAATCATTACACTACCGTTTACTATTAATGAATATAGAACTGCTGATTGACCTTTCGGTGCATATTGTCCCCAGAAAATAATACCGGCAATAAAGTGACAGAAGTAGCGAGCGAAGCTACCAACAAATGTAGCAAGAATAATGTAACCAATAACTTTCTTTCCTTCGTTTTGTTTTTGTAAAGGTTTGTCTTTACGGCTACCTAAACTGGATTGTTCTAAGCTATTTTCATTGGATGTTAAAAGTGCTTTTTGAATTGGACGATAGAATAGACCAGCAAATCCAATGAATGCGAAAGCAACGAAATATTCAATTAGTACTTGAATTGGTGTGACGATAATGGCATCGCCCACGACAATTTGTAATAATCCCCAAATTAAGCCTCCTAAGAAAGCCATTTTGAAGCCCCAGCGGTATGCGATAATAAAAATAGGAATCATAGCGAATGAGATGGAACCGCCTGTTGGAAGTTTGATTGATATTGGTAAAATGTCGATGACCAAGGCGAAGGCTGCAAGAATTGCAGATTCGATCATCGCTTGTAAATTGGTGTTACGCATGTTGTCTCCCCCTAAATCCAAGTTGTACAAAAAAGAATAGATATCATAGGAGGATACGAAATACGTAAATAAAAAGAGGTATGTATTTCGGACGTTTGCACAATCCCTGCGTTAGCATTAACTAACAGGTTCGAAGGGTCGGAACGAAGTGTTCCCTCTCAGCGGTATGGCTCCCCCAGTGATAACGAGATTCTTTATTTGCTATTGTTTATTGTAAGCGAAATGGATGAGAATGGCAAATGAATACAGTATGACAATAATTGAAATAGAATTGTAGCGAAATGTTAATAAATATGAAGCAAAAGGGTATAGTCCAATTGAAATAGAGTATGATATAATTTTTCTGAAAATAATTATCATTCTCTTCTGAGGGGGAAGGTTATGAGCTTAGTAGATATTAAAATTGGCGAGAAAGTGTTAGTAAAAAGTATTCAGTCTTTAGATCAGTTATTAAAGCGCAGACTAGCTGCTTTCGGCCTCGCGGAAGGAAGCGAACTTCGCATGAAACAGAAAGCGATGTTCAAAGGTCCTTGTACATTGGAGTGTCGTGGACAGTTAATTAGTATTCGTCATTGTGACGCGAAAATGATAAAGGTGGAATTAGCGTGAATAAGGTAGCTTTGCTAGGGAATCCGAATACAGGGAAGACATCATTATTTAATGCACTTACTGGTTCTTATGAGTATGTAGGAAACTGGAGCGGTGTAACAGTAGAAAAAAAGGTTGGTAAATTAAAAGATAAGCAAGGAACATTAATTGATTTACCAGGCGTTTATGATTTAAATCCAGTTTCGCGTGATGAAGGTGTCGTTACGAATTTTCTACTAACAGATGAATTTCATCATATGTTAAATATAGTGGATTCTTCGCAATTCGAGCGAAATATGCACTTAACATTGCAATTGCTTGAATTTGGTAAACCAGTTTTGATTGGTTTAAACATGGTGGATGTGGCGAAGCAAAGAGGAATTGTAATTAATGTAAAACGGTTATCAGAACTATTAGGTGTAACAGTCGTTCCTGTCGTTGCAAGAAGCGGAAAAGGCTGTGAAGAACTACTTGCCACTCTTAAAGAAAATGACAAAAAAGAGAAAAAGCCATTCATTATTTCATATGGTGTACAAATGGATGAGGGAATTGGAGAGGTAATAACTCTTTTAGAGACAGCGAATTATAAGCACCCAAGATGGTTATCCCTTCAATTTTTGAGTAATAACGAAGTGGTAGAAAAAGAAATGAAAGCATTACCAATTTATAAGGAACTTGTAGCCGTTCGATCTCGCTTAGAAGGAAAACTTGATTGTACGTTGGAAGAGCACATTTACAAAACTCGTGAAGCGTATATTGAAAAGTTAAAAACAAATGTTATGCAGCAAGAGAAAGAAGGAAAAATTCCTTTTTCGGAAAAAATTGATAGATTAATTACACATAAAATTTTAGGACTTCCAATCTTTTTAGCAGTTATGTTTTTTATTTTTCAGGTTACGTTTACGTGGATTGGTACACCTTTATCGGATATGTTAGATGGCTTTTTTGGTGGACAGCTTACAGATTGGGTGACGGCTGGGCTCACAAGTGTTGGAGCTTCTGAATTTATTCAAGCGCTCGTTACAGAAGGTATTATTGCCGGCGTTGGTGCGGTATTAGTATTCGTTCCACAAATCTTTGCACTATTCTTTTTCATTTCATTATTAGAAGACTCCGGATATATGGCGCGAATTGCAGTTGTTATGGATAGAATTATGGAGTTCTTCGGTTTAAACGGAAAAGCATTCATTCCGATGATTATCGGTTTTGGATGTAATGTTCCTGGGATTATGGCAGCGAGAACGATTGAACAAGAAAAAGAACGTTTACTTACAGTTCTTGTAACACCATTTATGTCTTGTTCAGCACGTTTACCTGTATATGCATTATTTGCGGGAGTGTTCTTCCCTAATAGTCAGGCAACTGTTGTATTTTCTTTATATGTTGCAGGTATTGTTCTTGCATTACTTGTTACAAAAATTATGTCTCTTACAATTTTAAAGGCGGAAAAGTCTATTTTCGTCATTGAACTACCTCCTTACCGCGTGCCACAAGCGAAAACGTTATGGTTAAGCACGTGGGAGAAAGGGAAAGGATTTGTTCGTAAAGCAGGTACATTCATCTTCGGTGGTTCTGTTGTCATTTGGTTATTAAACTATGCAGGTCCATCAGGATTTGGCGTTGATATGGGCGACAGTTTCTTAGCAATGATTGGTGGATTTATCGCACCACTATTTGCACCGCTCGGCTTTGGAACGTGGCAAGCCGCAGCATCTCTTTTAACAGGATTTTTAGCGAAAGAAGTTGTCGTTTCTACAATGGCAATTATTTATGCGGTGAAAGAAGATGTGCTAGGAAATGTTATGGGAGCACATTATACTGCGTTATCAGCTTATGCATTTATGTTCTTTATTTTATTATATGTTCCGTGTTTAGCGACAGTAGCTGTTATTAAACGTGAAACAGGATCAGCGAAGTGGACGATTTTCTCAGTTGTTTATCCACTCGTTGTTGCTTATGTATTAACGTTCATTATATACCAAGTTGGATCCTTACTCGGATTCTAGAAGGAGATGTATTAGAGTGATGGTCAATATTATAATTGGAGCTATCATTTTTGGTTATGCAGCATACACGTTAGTTAATTTTGTAAAGAGAAGTAAAAAGGGAAAATGCGCAGCATGTTCTTTAAATAAGTCATGTCAGTCTCAAACTTGTAGTCCGGATATGGAGCAAATTGCTCATAATAAATAGAAAAAAAGCTTTGCGAAATTTCGCAAAGCTTTTTTTGTTTTATTTTTTAATTTTTACAAGTTGAGAAGCTTCTACACCATTTGCTCCAGGTAGCTCTTTGCTTGGGTCTTTATCAAATTTCAAAATACCTACAGATTTTTCATCACCTTTTACATTTCCGTAAGTTGCATCATCAACAATAGCGAACATGTCAGCATATGCACGGCCACTTCCTATAATTGTGTTGCCTTCGTATTTTAGTTTTGCTCCATCAAGTGTAGCATTTTCTACTTTTTCTTTAGCAAATAACACACCTTGTTCTGTTGTTACAGCTGGTAATTTATCAAGTGGTTTTGTGTCGTCGTTTTTACCAACTTTGCTAAGTAACTCTTTCTTCACCAGTTCATCACCAGTTTTCTTATCCATAACAAGTACTTTTTTACCTTCTAATGTTGCCATTTTCATTTTATAGAAGTCTTTTTCTTTTACTTCTTTCTTATTTTGATCTGTAATTTTTTGAACTTGCTCTTCTGATCCGTATAATACTAAGCCGTTCGCTTTTTCTCCTAATAAAGAACAACCTGATAATGCTCCAAGTGAAATTGCTGCTGCTAATCCGATTCCTACTAATTTTTTCATGATGATTTCTCCTTTTATATGTTTTATAGTGAATACATTTTTTGTATTAGTTTTGAAATGATGAGAAGCTTGTTTGTTGCTTCTGGTATTAGTGTATAAGAAATATTGAAATGTAACTATCGAGTTAGCTTACAGTAACATTACAATAATGTAATTTAGTGAAAGTGCATAAAAATAAGTCAATTCTGAAGGAGAATAATGAGAATATATTAGGAATACAATATTTTATCTATAATGTCATATTATATTGGCTGTATTTTGGAAATAACATGTAAGGACATCTTAGTTTTGTTATAATAAACACATAGGTTGTAAAAATGAATATTCTTTACTGTAAAGGGAGATTTTTCAGTTTTCCAAGTAGTGAATTTGAAATATGAGGTATATCATAGGAGGAATTTGGATGTCTGTATTTAAACGATTAAGAGATTTAACTATGTCGAATGTGTATTCATTAATTGAAAAAGCGGAAGATCCAGTTAAGATGACGGATCAATATTTACGCGATATGCAAGCGGATGTACAAGAAGCTGAGAAAAGTGTAGCAGCTCAAATCGCACTTGAGAAGAAATTCAAAATATTATTTGAAGAGCAAGAAGCACTTGTGAAAAAACGTGAAGAGCAAGCTCATATGGCTGTTCAAGCAAGCAATCTTGACCTTGCGCGTCGTGCTCTTGAAGAAAAGCAAAACGCAGAGCAAAAGATGAATGAATATAAAGCAAGCTATGAGCAAAATAAAGCTGCTGCTGATAATCTTCGCCTGAAGCTAGAAGAAATGCGTAAGCAATTAACAGAGCTGAAAAATAAACGTGAAACACTTGTAGCACGTGTAAATGCAGCGAAAGCACAAAAGAATATTAATCAGGCGATGTCTGGATTTGATTCAAATTCAGCAAAAGCTGGTTTAAGCCGTATGGAAGAGAAAGCTCTTCAATTAGAAGCTGAAGCAGAAGCAAGCGGCGAAGTATATAAGAAGGAAAAATCATTAGATGATGAATTCGCAAGCTTAAACAAAAATTCTGCTGTTGACGATGAATTAGCTCGTATTATGAAGCAGTATGAGAAATAATATAGAATAGAGACAAATGAACCGACATGTCTAAACAAATTCATGTCGGTTTTCTATTACTTTTTAGAGGAGGTTTTGCAATGACATGGACAAATGTGTTAGCCATGCTTGTATGGACTGGAGCAAGTGCAGTACTTTTATTTGCAATTATGTGGGTTGATTCAATTTTTACGAAATACAATGATTTAAAAGAAATAAAGAGTGGGAACACAGCTGTAACAACGCGTTTCGTTATGAAATTATTCGCACAAGGGTACATTTTATCTCAATCCATAACGAAAGCAAACGACTTATGGCAAGCACTACTTGCATCAGCAGTTTCTTTCGTTATTTTATTAGTGGTAGAAATGTTTATCGAATTTGTGTTAAAGAAAATGGCTGGTTTAGATTTAGAAGAAGGTACGAAAGAAGGCAGTGTTGCGCATGCGATGTTGGCCGGATCATTACATATCGTTGGTGCACTTATTTTAGGTGCTTGTTTATAAAGAGAGAAGGAGGGGTAGATCGTGAGTTTATTTAAACGAATTAAAAATATAATGAAGAGCCCAGAGCCGCCGAAACCAGAGAAGAGTTTGTTAACGTTAGCTCCTGGCGATATGATTGAAGTTTCATTAGTTATGTACGAATTAACCGGGAAAACGAGTATGCATTCTCGTAAAGAAATTGTTTTAACGCTGCAAGACGGGAAAGATATTCGTTATTTAAAAATTGAAGACCGTGAAAATACGTATTACAAATTATATACACCAATTGATGGTCGTTTAGATTCGATTGATGAAATTCCGACGACAATTGAAATGGATGATACAGAGTACCATATGGAAGAGCAATATAACGGACGTGTTGTTGTGATGGGGAAAACACCATTCTCTGCTTCAGAGGAACAGCATGTATGGGAATTCCAATCAGATAACCGAAAATTATTGCGTATTGAATGGCAAAATGGTCGCACAATGATGTATGAGGGAGAAGCAATTATTCCTGCTGATGTACAAATTATAAGAGCAACGTAAGGGGGCGTAATCATGTCAAACCGATTGTTTACCATGATTAAATCGTTCGTGATCCCTATACTTGCTATCGTTACATTACTTGTTGTTGCTGGATATGCCTTATCAGGTTGTCAAGGCGGGCAGACAAAGTCGATTCAAGATCGTTATCCACTTGAGTCTGTTGCAAAAGAAGGTAAACAAGAATCTTACGTGTATAGGGCCGCCAATCGGTCAGTTCCTGAAGTCGCGAAGGAACTTATAGCCGAAAGGAAACCGAAGCAAGCATCTAAAGAAGACGAAAATCAAATGTTCCTCGTTTATTCTGATAAAATGTATAATTTGCAAAAGGATAAAGAGAAACCATCTGATACATTAATTGAAGTAAGCAATGAAGAATTTGTCCGTCAAAATTACCAACCATCCTTCCTGCAAGGATATATTATGGGAAGCATATTAAACGATATATTCGGTTCAAAAAAATCATCATCCGGTGATTACCGAGGATATAATGACAGACAAAATCATAAACCAGTTGTTCCAGAAAGACCACCTACGAAAGAAGAAAAGAAAACCCCTCCTCCAATTACGAAGGAAGGGAAAGGATCTATTATTAAGCGAGGCGATAATGTAGATTCGAAATCTTCTGTAGGAGATACAGGAAGTATTACGAAAAAAGGAAGTAGTACCCCTCCGCCTTCTACTGGAAGCAAAGGCAAAATTACGAAAACACCAGGTGGCTCGAGCGGATCAGATGTGAAGCCGAAATCATCTATTAAAACGCCGCCAAAGAATACATCTCCCCCAAAAACAAGGGTTGGTGGTTCAGGAAAGATTACGAAGAGAAGATAGTTATAGAGACCGAAAAGTGGAATTTGCTTTTCGGTCTTTTTATTATGGAAATTAATTCCTTGTAGCTGGTACAATTAAGTTATAAGGAGGAGATTATTATGACTCTATATAAAAGGTTTAGTTTAATTATGTTCCTCGTCTTATTCCTCAGTTTGTTTATTAGCACAACGATGAAATTTCACTTTGTAGTAGGCATTCTATGGATATTATGTACATGCACTCTCTTTCTATATGTTCCGCTTCGCTTCCAACATGAAGTGCCTGCCTTTCAAAGATATGTAGAATGGATTCAGAGAGGAGGAAGATGGGGAGAGTAAAAATATATCAGCGATTATTACAATATATCGACCGCAACTTAATAATAAGAAGAGGGTGTACCAAATTGTTGGCACACCCTCTTTATTCATAATGATTAATGAATATCACGTTTCTTAAAGTTACCGCCTTTTACTTCTGCTACATCATAAACTGTAATAAAGGCATTTGGATCGATTTCATTAATCAAGTCTTTCATTTTACTTTCTTCTAAACGGTTAATTACACAAGAAATTTCTTTGAATTTCTCTCTTGAATAACCACCATATACTTCGTTATACGTTGCGCTTCGGCCTAAACGATCACGAATTGTTTCTACCATTAATTCAGGCTCTTTTGTAATGATTTTAAATGTTTTCGAACCACTTAAACCAACTTCAACGATATGAATCACTTTCGAAGCGATAAAGTAAGCAATTGCCGAAAGGATAGCTCCTTGAAGACCGAATACTGTTGATACGAAAATAAATACGAACATGTTTAAGAATAAAATAAGGTCACTTGTTCCAAAAGGTAACTTACGAGAAAGTAATACGGCTAGCATATCGATTCCATCTAATGCGCCACCGTTACGTAATGCTAGTCCCATACCGAAACCGATAATAATACCACCAACAACTGTAACGAGTAATGTATCACCTTCAATAATAGTTGGTATTCCGTGCATGACAACGGTACCGATTGCTAATGAAGCAATCCCGATAATAGAATAAATTGCAAAGCTTTTACCTATTTGTTTATATCCCAACCAAACGAAAGGAATGTTAATAACTGCGATTAGAGCTCCTAATGGCAATCCAAATAATCTTGAACTAACGATACTTAAACCAGTCACACCACCGTCTGATACGTTATTTGGAATTAATACCGCTTCTAATCCGTATGCTGTGATAAATGCCCCAATAATAATCATCAAAGCTTTTGAAGCGATTTTTAGCTTATTGGGCTTGTTTTTGATAATTTTCTCCATGTAATTTCCTCGTTTCAAACTAGTTTCTTATTTGTTACGTAATTCACACCTAACTTCCATTTTAACATTTAATTTGAAAAAATTCTCCTTTAATGGATGTATGCAGGGAACATTATCATTAAAATGTTATGGAAATAAGTATAAGAAATCCCATCCTTTCAAAGGATGGGAGGTTATTAAGAAATGATAAAACTAAGTACGGATAGGAATAAAGAGAATCCTAAAATAGCTCCGCAAACTTTCATATGACGTTTACGTCCCATCACAACAATTGCGACATATTCACGAATCATTGCATTAGGCCAGTAATAAAATGCAGTTTTTGATCCGATTCCTTGGCTATTAAGCCCTGCTAGTCTTGCATATATACCAGCGCGGAAAAGGTGGAAATTATTCGTTGTAAAAATACTTCTATATTTACCTTCAGGCTTTAAAGAATCCATAATTTGTTTAGAGAACGACATATTTTGATATGTGTTTACAGAGCGATTTTCTTGCACTGTATGTTCAATTGGAATTCCTTTTTCAACAGCGTACTTTTGCATCGCTTCTGCTTCTGGAAGGCCTTCATCTGGACCTTGTCCGCCAGAGAAAATGATCGTTGGCGCTGTATTCACAGCGGCTTGTTTCCAGTAAAAGTCGATTGCTTTATGAATACGACTTGCAAGTAAAGGTGGTACTTTATCATTAATTAAGCCGCTACCAAGAACGATGATGAAATCTTGATTACGCCTTGGTCTGTTGAATTGATATAAAAAATAAGCGGTTAAGAAATTAGATAAGTGTATAAAGAAATATAAGGTTATAAGAGAAATCCCACCAAAAATAGGTTGGAAATGCGGTGAGAACAAACTTGCTGGACTTATAAAAGGGAGTAACATAAATAATAGAATACCTAAAGCAGCAATGAGCGTTAAACAGTTAGTGAAACGTCGTCCTTCTCGTTTCATTAAAATTCTAGCATTCAGAAATAATCCAAACATTAAAGCAACAACACCGAAAGGAATCATAATGATAAGTGCTAAAATAGGTAAGACTATACTATAGCGCAGGATATCATTACTTGAATTAACAGATATAATCACACAAAAAAGAAGGAAAAAACAGAAAAAGACATTAAATAAAAAGCCGTTTATTATTTTCCGAGGATCTTTTAAATAAGAGATAAGAAAAATAATAAACAATATAAGAGGAATAATTCCAAAATACATAAGTAGTGTACACCTCAATTTGTATAATAATTTGACATACCCTTTATATTACATGATTTTATAATTGAAAATGAAAGGAAAGATGATTTCGAATTTTCTCAATAACATATAAAGATACGTATGTTAAAATGTATGTAAGGCGATATATTAAAAGTAAAATGGTTGAAGAGGCACTCGATGGAGTGTCTTTTCTTTTTGGTATGTAATTGTGCATATTGTATTTATTTTCAGAGGAAGAGGATTAAAATATAAGTGGTAGACAGGCTTTATAAAGCAGAATTTCGTACAAACATTTCCCTCTACTTTTTGTATCTAACAATCGTATAACAATAAAAAATTCTGTTTTATAGTGTTTGTTTATGAAAGGTGTCTTCTTTGAAGGCACCTTTATGTTGTTTAATGTAGATACTTTTCACTGTTGATATAATGGAAAGTATCTATACTAAACATTAGCAATCTTCCGTATAAACATTATCAATTTACTATATATTCCAGTGGTGTTAACCTACATATGAAAGGCTTTCTTTTTCAAAATATTACCCCTAATAAATTTTTGAAGAAGTCAACTGTCTCCAAAATTGCCATTCATGCTTAGAGAAAAAGCACTCAATCCGAGTGCTTTTTCTCATGGAAACATGCTATTTTTTTAGGCGATTCTCATAAAATAAAAGTAACGAAATGAAAGTAGGTGACAAAATGCCGTCAGTTGTGGAAGGTGTTATTATTGAAAATTGTAACGGAACAATTAACTTAGGTGATAAATATAACGTGCAGCCAATTGAAAAAACGAAAGCTTATAATGGATCGGGATCATCGAATACAGGAAAAAAAGTACAAACATTTAGTGGTATTAGTACAGCAGATGTAAGGGATAGCGATGTGAATGATCAAGTCATTCAATCCACGTTATAATTTTCATATGCAAAATTGCATAAAGTAACATGTTTGTTGTGTGTTACACTTTAGCTGTGAGCTGTTAGGAATTCTTCTGTATTATAGTTGTTAGATTAGAAATATAACATCTTATTGAAAATCATACGTACAAAAAAGACACTTCAAACGAAGTGTCTTTTTCATTTTAGTGATACCCTTTAGCAGAGTCTTTATGAATTTTATTTTTAAAGATACTGTAGCTCCAAAGTTGATATCCAATAACAATTGGTACCATAACCATTGCAACGAAGAACATAATTTTTAAGTTTAATTGACTACCTGCTGCGTTGTATAGCGTTGTGCTGTATGCGTCGTTAATACGTGACGGTAACATTCTTGGGAACATGCCTGCAAAGCCAGTTGTCATAAACATCGCGATTGTTAAGCAAACGAATGTGAAGGCAAGCCCAATTTTATGTTTGTACACCATAATAAGTGCGAGTACACTCATTAACATAGCAAGTACTGGAAGAATGAATAGTACCGGATACTCTGTGAAGTTTTGGAATAAGTTTGTACGATTTGCAGTTGCTACATAGAAGATAGCTAAAATGATAGCAGCTGCCATTGAAAATGGTCTTGCAATTTTATAAGCACGATCAGATACTTCACCAGTCGTTTTGATCATAACCCAAAGGGCACCAGATACGACGAATATAGCAGTGAAGAACAGGCCACCTAAAATACCGTAATGATTTAGTAAGCTAAGTAAATTTCCTTCATAACCATTTTTTCCGATTTGTAGTCCGTAATAAAGGTTAGCGAACGTAACGCCAAATAAGAAGGCAATTAGGAAGCTCCCGATTGTAAACGCCCATTTGCAAGTTTTTTGCCAAATTGGTGAATCGTCTTTATGCATAAATTCAAGTCCGGCAGCACGAGCAAACAGTGCGAGTAATACTAAAAATAGTGGTGTATATAGGTAACTAAACATATTTGCATACGTGATCGGGAAGGCAGCAAATGTTGCACCACCAGCTGTAATTAACCATACTTCATTACCACCCCAGAACGGGCCGATTGCTTCTTGTAATTGATTTCGTTCTTGTCGGTCTTTCGCAACGAAAGGAAAAATCATTCCGTTACCAAGTGCGTACCCATCAAGAATGAAGTAGACTGTCCAAATTACGCCCCATAAACCAAACCAGATGATCGCAAGCATATCATGAGACATGAGCTGTACCTCCTTCAGTAGCAGGCTCTTCTAATGCAGCAGGTCCTTTTTTCGCGAACTTTAGCATTAAGTATACGTCTGCAATTAAGAGTAGAGTATAGAATAATATTAAACTAATTAATGAGAACCAAATTTGAGGAACAGATATAGGTGATACGGATTCTGCTGTACGCATTAGTTTATAAACTGTCCATGGTTGACGACCTACTTCGGCAACAATCCAACCAGCGTTAATTGCGATATATGGTAGTAAAACAGACCACATTGTAATTTTTAAATAACGTTTTGAGTTTTCTAGTTTTCCTTTTCGGTTTAAATAGAAGCCATACCAAGTTAATGCCATAAAGAACATACCAAGTGCAACCATTAAGCGGAAGCTATAGTACACGAGGTTAACGTTTGGACGATCTTCTTTCGGGATATCTTTTAAACCGACAATCTCTCCATCAAATGAGTTTGTGTAGAAGAAACTTCCTAGTTTCGGAATCGTAAGGAATTCAAAGTTCTTTTCGTTTTTTACATCAGGAATTTGAACAATCGAGAAGCCTTGTCCTTTTCCCGTTTCCCAAACAGCTTCCATCGCAGCACCTTTTGCTGGTTGATATTTAGCTGCGGATACACCAGATTGATGTCCCATAAACGGTGTAACAGTTGCGGCGAATAAGCCTAACAGTAAACCAAATTTGAATGATTTTTTGAAGAATTCGACTTCTTTTTTACGTAATAAATGATAGGCACTAATTGCCATAACGAAGAAAGCACCAACGATATAACAACCAATTACAGTATGGAAGAACATATTCCAAGCATATGGATTTGTAACAAGTGCCCAGAAATCATTTAATTCAGCGCGGCCGTTACGTACGACGTAGCCAACTGGATTTTGCATAAAGCCGTTTGCTGTAATAATCCAAAGGGCGGAAATATTTGTTCCAAGTGCAACCATCCACATACAGAAGGCACGGAACTTTGGTGAGATTTTGTCTTTACCGAATAACCATATTCCCATGAAAGTAGATTCTAAGAAGAAGGCAACGAGTGCTTCGATTGCGAGAGGGGATCCGAAAATATCTCCCATATATTTGGAGTACTCAGACCAGTTTGTTCCAAATTGGAACTCCATCGTAATCCCGGTTATAATCCCCATGACGAAGTTAATTGTAAATAATTTACCCCAGAAATTTGCCATTTTGCGGTATGTTGGATTCAATGTGCGGGCGTATTGCGTTTCCATACATGCCACTAAAATAACAAGTCCGATTGTCAAAGGTACAAATAAAAAGTGATAAAAAATAGTAATTGCAAATTGAAAACGACTCAGTAACAGAACGTCGGACATAATAAATATTCACTCCTTTTTTACATTATCTACAATTAGTTTATAGTGAAAATAGGAGTATAGTATGTGAGACTTGTTACAAAGCTGTGTGTATATTTTGAAAGAATTATGTCGGTTATCTGAAAATATATTGCTTTTATAATAATACAATATGCTTTTTGTGTTTTTCATATTTTGGTACACTGTTTATGTAGTGTAAATGAGAGAAAAGAGGGTAACTAACTGTTACGATTTATTTAACCAATTATAACGAAAGTTAATTAAATATATCAGTAAGCCCTGCTAGTCAAGTGATTGTCTAGTAGTGAGGGTTAACTGCGGGCAATCCCTAAAGCTGATTGAACTACAACGTGGCTAGAAATGGCGAGCGTGAATGTTGCGAAAGCTGAAAAAATCAATCAGATGGTGCAAGGTTAAATCCTAAACACTAGAACAATGGGTCTTCCGCCTCGAATCATCTAAGTCAAAAGTGATAAGATGAACGTTCAACGACTATCTCGTATAACTGACGAGAGTACATCACAAGCCTATGGTGATGGAAAAATCCTCTATCTCTAAAGAGATAAACATATAGTCTGCGCTCATGTGAAAACATGAGAAGTTCATAAGAGAACTGGCTAAGGAATTGCGCCCTTAGTTGAACGAGATACATTTAATTAAATCTATCCAACCTTATTGAATTTATCGAACGTATGTGCTATCGTGAGTTTGATGAGGTAAGAATAATAATGAAATTTTTACGAGTTAGTCAAGTATCAGAATTAACAGGTTTGCATCCGAGTAGTCTCAGGAGAATGCTGGTGGAACACGCTACGATTCAGAAG